>DATEDH010000260.1:0-7491 GCA_035281765.1 Gemmatimonadaceae bacterium | reverse complement strand
ACAACCCGAGAATCTGGAATCAGCGCGGCATCGCGCTGTACATGACGGGCCGCTCCAACGATGCGGAAGAAAGCTTTCGCCGATGCAGCAGGAACGGATCGGTTTACGCGCCCGCTCACAATAATCTCGGCGCTCTTCTCTGGGATGCAGGTCAGCCGCGTGAAGCCACGAATGCATTCAGGCGGGCAGCGCGCGATGATCGCGCACTGCTCAGCGCAAGGCTGAATCTGGCGCTTGCGTTGTTCAGGCAGGGGCACTTCCAGCTTGCACTCGATGCGTATCGCAACGTGCTGCGAGACCAGCCGGAAAATCCTGCAGCATGGAATGGAATCGGACGCGTTATGCTCGAGTTCGGTGAATTCGCGGAAGCGCGCGACGCATGCGTGCGCGCAATTCAAGCCGATCCTGAACACGCGCATGCTCATCGCAATCTGAGTCTCGCGTTTTCGGGACTTGGAGACGAGGAAGCGTCGGCTGAGTGTCATGCCCGCGCGCGCGAGCTCGACCCGCAGGACAAGCCCGAGATGATGATTCTCGAGATGGATGCGGCAGAGAACGCGACGACAATTCCTGAAGGCAGCATCGCAGCCACCGCTGTTCCGGACTACACGCTTGCATCGGACTATCTGTCGAAAGGTCTTTACGATCGCGCGCTTGCCGAAATCAGACGCGCGATGGCGCGCGGCGCGGACGAGAAGGATGGGATGGTGCTCCTCGGTAAATGCTTCGCGGCTCGCGGCGAATACGATGTAGCAGAGAAGGAATTCGTCGCGGTGCTCGGATCCATGCCGGCGGATGACAGCGCAGCGCTCGAGCTCGCTGCAGTCTATCGCGCAATGGGAAGACCGTCGGATGCGCTGCGGCGGTCAGTCGGACTGCTTCGCCGCAATGTCTATCACTTCGCCGCGCTTGTAGTGCTTGGTGAATCACTGCTCGACATGAAGCGAACGCGCGATGCTGCGCGTGCCTTCGCACGGGTTCTCAAGTTCAACCCGAATCATGCAGGCGCTCGCAAATACAGCGGGCTTGCCTCGATGGAGACGCGCTGATGGCAATCGAAGGCCCGCTCCAGGATATCGGGATTCACGATGTATTCCAGCTGCTCGATCTCGCTCGCAAGAGCGGGCGGCTCACTGTGCGCTCGCCCGCCCGCGGCAATGAAGGTCGCGTGTATTTCGACAAGGGCGCGGTGATTCACGCGACGATGCGCGACAATCCGCACACACTTGGCGCGCTGCTGAAAAAGGCAGGGAAGATTGCCGATCGCGAGATCGAAGCTGCAATGGAAGCGCAGCGCAATGGAGACAGCCGGCTTCTCGGCGAAATTCTCATTGCAGAGGGAGCTGTCACGCGGCGCGATGTCGACAAGTACATGCGGATGCAGATCGAGAGCGTCGTATTCGACCTGTTCTCATGGAACGAAGGAACATTCAGTTTCGCTGACGCGAGTGACGACAAGGTCCAGATGGACGCAGAGGTTCGCGTAAGCATCGAATCGCTCCTCATGGAGGGGGCGCGGCGCATCGACGAGTGGTCGCGAATGAAGGACAGGATCCATGGACCGCAGATGGTGCCCAGGCTTGCAGAGCTTGGCGACTCTGATTCGTACATCGATCTGCGTCCCGCGGAGTGGGAAGTGCTCGCTCTCATAGATGGGAATCACTCACTGCGTGACATCGCAGCCGAGCTCGCGGTGAGTGAATTCGAAGTGGCAAAAACAGTATACGGTATGCTCAGCATGGAGCTGATCGAGGTTGCGGCGGAGCAGGAGGCGGCATGACGGAAGAAAGTCGTTTTGCATTTGCGGATGTGCTTGGTGACGGTGAGCAGACTGCGTTGCTTGTCGATCACAAGGGCAATGTCCGCGCGGGCATTTACCTGGACTCGCGGGGAGAGGATGTCGGCGGTGAAATCGCCTTCGCACTTGCCGGCGTTGGAACTGAAGCGACGCGCGCGATGCGGCATCTCTCGATGGGTGAGTGGCGCGCAATCGTCTGGGAATGCACCGAGGCCAATCTCGCTTTGGGACCCGCAGACGATGGTGATGTCGTTCTTGTCGCTGCTGCCCCGAATGTTCCGCACGGATTCGTGCGGCGGCTGCTCGACATGGTGATGCAGCATGCACTTCAATGGAGGCGCGAGGTAGCATGATGCACGCACTCGAATCGGTCGTCGCCCGCCTTCAGAGACAGCAGGGTGTTGTCGGTGCAATGCTTGTCGGCATCGACGACGGAATGGTGATCGCCGGCGATGCAGGTCCAGGTCGCGATGCGGACACCGCAGCTGCACTCGCTGCGTCGCTTTTCCGCCGGACGAGAATGGCTTCATCAGACGCAGGTCTCGGCGACGCAACGTTCGTGCGTCTCGAGGCCGACAGAGGCCACATGTGCGCGACCGCGCATGGGGACGTCGTGATCGTCGCTGTCACACACAGCTCTATCAACCTTGGAAAACTGCGCCTCGAAATGCTGAGCGCAGCGGAGTCGTTATGATCGCAGGAGCAGTAAGCGCCCCATGGCTCGATGCGCCTTTGCGCAGGTTCGTTCAGGACTCGAGAGTGCAGCGCGCAATCGTGCTGCATCCGGATGGAAAAGTTCTCGGGCAATTCGGATTCAACAGCGCAGCCGAAGTGATGACTGCGTGCGCGCTGGCCGCTGCCATCAACGCGTCTGGCAGGGAGCTGGGCCGCCAGCTCGGCGGCAGGCCGTTTCTCGGACTGCATCAGGGTGGCCGGAAGCAGGGTGTCTTCATGGGCGCCTGCTCGGCAGCGGGTCGTGAGTGCCTTCTTCTCGCGGCATTCGATCGTGACAGCACTCTCGGACTTGTGAGGCTTTACTTTGCAGAGTTCCGCGACTCCATCGGCGGTGTCGATGAGAAGGGCGTTGAATGGGAGCCGCCGCGTGATCTCGAGATGGACCTGAACAGCAGTCTCGACGCGCTATTCGGTCCGATCAACTGACAATGCACAGCTGACACCGCGCTCTCTTGTTCTTCGAAGGACAGGCGCGGCATGGGAATCGAGCTTTATCTTTCGGAAATGACAGGGAGTCTGGCAGTTGAGCTCTAGCGACAGGCAGCGACGTCCACAAAAAGGTGAATGGAACGACGGGGAGTTCGAGTCGTTCCTTGCTGATATCACTCCAGCGCTCGAAAGCAGCGTTGGGCGCCTTGGCGTTGCGGGATCGCTTGGCAGCCAGGGTCAGACGGTCGATCCCTCCAAGCTGATCATCACGTGGCCCGACATCACTGATCGCATCGTCGAGGAGCTGCGCTAGGTGGCTATTCGCGGCAGCCTGAGCGAAGCCAGCCTTCCCGATGTCCTGCAGCTGCTGGCAATGGGGAACAAGACGGGAACGCTTACGCTGACGGTTCCCGACTCAGGCGGCACCATCTGCTTCGAGAACGGGAGAATCTGCTACGCAGCCGTGGTCGGCCGATCGATCGGGACCGAGGATTCGGTGTTCGTGATGTTCAAGTGGAACGACGGCTCATTCAGCTTCGAGCCTGGGATCCGTCCGCCTGAAGGCGCTGGAAAAGCATCACTGGATCCGCAGGAAGTGCTGCTCGAGGGAGCGCGCCGCGTGGACGAATGGTCGCTCATCGAGAAGAAGCTTCCGACGTTCGATGCCGTCTTCACGCTCGACAGGCAGCAGCTGCTTCGAAACAGGATTGCATTCACCGAGGAGCAGCAGAAGCTGCTTCCTCTCATCGATGGATTCCGCGACGTGAACGAGCTCATGCGCGTTGCGCGAATGGGTGAGTTCGACGTGGGGAAAGCGCTGTTTGGATTGATGTCAGGCGGCTTTCTCATAAATGTCGGCGCGCGCGAGGGTGCTCCGTCGATTGCGCCAGACAGCACAATCAATGAGCATCGGAATCTCGGCATCGCGTTCTACAAGGCGCGGATGTACGGCGATGCGGCGCGCGAATTCAGGAGGATCACCGAGCTTCGCGCAAGCGATGCAGCCGCCTCGTTCTATCTTGGCCTCATCGCGATGCGTGAGAATCGATTCAACGATGCAGTGACGGCGTTTCAGCGCGCAGCAGTGTCCGCTCCGCGAACTGCGAGCGTGCTGATCAACATGGCATATGCGTACGAGCGACTCGGACAGATTGAAAAGGCGCGGCTCGCATTCGAGCAGGTGATTGCGCGGTCGCCGAAACCCGAACCCGCAGCATATCTCGGACTTGCCGCGGTTGCGCTGCAGAAAGGCGATGTTGACTCGGCAGCACAATCGCTCGAGAATGCGCGAGTCGCCTATGGTGCTGCAGGTCCGTCTGCCGCATGGTATCACTACTGCGGAATGGAGGCGCTCATGAGGAGTGACCCCGAGCGTGCCGCATCGATTCTCGCCGAAGGAGTTACACGGTTCCCTGTATCGGTGGTGCTTCTGAACAATCTCTCCGCGGCGCACGAAGCGTGCGGAAACTTCGATGAAGCACGCGAAGCCTACCGGCGCTCAGCTGCAAGTGCTAGCGCAACCGCAAGGTGACGAAGCGGGGTTCATAGCCCTGTGCCGTAAAATCGAGCGCGACCGCGGGTTCAAGTGCTCGAGCTATAAGGACACCTGCCTCAGGCGCCGCATCTCGGTGCGGATGCGTGCGCGCGGCGCAAAAACTTTTGCCGATTACGCCGGTGTGCTCGACACAGATTCCGGTGAGTACGATCGTCTCGTCGATACTCTGACTATCAATGTCTCGAAATTCTTTCGGAATCCCGAGACGTATGCGTGCATCGCAGCGAAAGTTCTCCCCGAGCTCTGGGCGAGCCGCTCGCCGGCAATCCGCATCTGGAGCGCCGGCTGTGCGACGGGTGAGGAGCCGTATTCACTCGCCGTCCTTCTGCGCGAGCAGGCAGTGGCAAACAATGACATCGCAGGCCTGGACCGCATTCGCATTATCGGCAGTGACGTCGACAGGACGGCACTATCGCAGGCGGGTAAGGGGCGTTATCAGCCGGCTGCGTTCGCGGACACTGCGCCCGCCGTCGTCGACAAGTATTTCCCGATGGAACACGGGCTTCATTCTGTTTCACCAGACATTCGGAAGCTCGTGACCTTCGAGCAGCGTGACCTCCTTGTCCGCGACAAGCCGCCCGCGAGGTCGCATATGATCATGTGCCGCAACGTGATCATCTACTTCACGCGTGAAAGCCAGGAACAGCTATTCGAATGGTTCTACGACCTGTTGCTGCCGGGTGGTTTCCTCGTCTTAGGTAAAGTGGAGACTCTGCTCGGAAAGTCTCGCGAGCTTTTCGCGCCAGTGAGCTCCCGCGAGCGGATATACCGCCGATTGTGATCGCGTGAGGAATGCAGGTAATTGCGGCAGACAAAGCGTGTTCTTGTGGTGGACGACAGCGCATTCATGCGTCGCCTCATCACCGAGATAGTCGAATCGAGGGAGGAGTTCCTCGTCGTGGGAACCGCCCGCGACGGGCAGGATGCGCTCGCCAAGATCCGCACGCTGCGGCCTGACATCGTGACCCTCGACATCGAGATGCCCGGCATGGACGGTCTCGCCGCCCTTCAGCGGATCATGACCGAGATGCCCAGGCCCGTAGTGATGCTGAGCGCAATGGGATCAGAGACCGGGAACGCGCTCACCATCAAGGCGCTTGAGCTTGGCGCGGTCGAGTTTGTGCGCAAGCCGTCGGGTCCGGTGAGCATCGACCTCGTTTCGATTCGTTCCGAGCTTCATCATGCGCTCGCTGCCGCATCAGTTGTTCGAGTTCCGAACGCTCCTCCTGTGTTACGCGATGAAGCACCAGTCACTCGCAAGCCGCGTGAGGCTCATCAATCGAGGCCTGCGATTGCCGCTGTTGCGATTGCCGCTTCGACAGGCGGGCCCAGGGCGCTCAGCGAAGTTGTCGCTCATCTTCCCGAATCACTTTCTGCAGCGATCCTCGTAGTGCAACACATGCCCGATGATTTTCTTCATTCACTCGCAAAGCGCCTCACGCAGCTTTCGCCCTTTCCCGTTTCTGTCGCGCGAGATGGAGAACCCATCGTGACCGGCCGTGTGTATCTCTCGCCGGGCAACCGGCACATGTGCGTTGCAATGCGCGATCGTTCTGCGGTCATAGTGCTCGATGATGGTCCGCAGGTGTGCGGCGTTCGTCCGTCTGCTGATCCGCTGTTCAAGAGTGCTGCTCAGACTTTTGGATCCAATCTCGTCGGAGTGGTTCTCACTGGAATGGGACGGGACGGTTCGGAAGGCCTGAAAGCGGTACGCGCTGCAGGTGGCGCCGCTATTGTGCAGGATCGTGCAAGCTCCATCATTTATGGGATGCCGCGCGCTGCGCTCGCAGCGGCGGGAGCTGATCGCGTCGTCGCGCCGCGGTTGATCGGCAGCGCAGTGAGCGATCTTCTTCTGTCGCGGAGGGCAGTAGCATGACACCGGCCCGGGCCAAGGCAGTAATGCGTCCAGTACGAGAAGATCACCTCGGCGCTTCGACATTCATCGAGAAGGGATGGCATCTCATTGCGCAGGGCGACTTCGCCGGCGCGGAGAAGTCGTTCCAGACCGCGCTCAATCTCGCGCCGAGTGATGCGCACGCGCGCACGCTGCTCGCGTGGTCGATCATGAGGCAGGGAAGACTCGAGGATGCAATCGTGATTCTCGACGATGTTCTCGCGCAGAATTCGATGAATTCACTTGCGAGAGCTACACTCGGCTACGTCTGCATGCGCAAAGGGCTGCTACGCGAGGCGCACGAGCACATGTCGCGTGCGTCAGCGCAGATGAGCGATCCCAAGGCAGCACTTTATGGATGTTTCTATCTCGGTCTTCTATATGGACAGCAGCGCGATGCAATCGAAGCGGAGCGTTATTTCCGGAAGACACTTTCGCTCGCGCCGAATTTCATCGAGGCGTACTACGAGCTTGGCAGAACGTTCTGGCTGATCGGCGACAAGGCAGAGGCTGAATCGTCGTGGAAGGCCGGCAATCTGGCCAATCGGTTCAGCGAATGGGGAAAGCGTTGCGCTGCGGCGATTCGACTGATGCAGGACGGAAAGGACGTACCCTCATATAGCTGAGGGGCGGGAGGGGAAAGCGATCATTAATCTCGATCAGTAGGAAAGATTAAGAATTAATGATACCTTCTATAGTTGGCTTCACTCCGCTTGACACCGTTTTCCTGCCACTCTACACTACCGCGATATGGCTGAATCCGAGGCAGAAAAGGCGCGGATAAGTCCACGCACTCGTTCCGTTGGGTTGTGGGTTGCCGCGCTTGCAGTGATCACCGTCGGATTTGCAGATCTCGCGCGCGGCGGCACTACCATTGCCCCGGTTCTTCTCGTGCTTGGCTATTGCGTGCTCGTACCAATCGCAATTCTGAAGTAGGGCAGCGCCTGGCAGCATCGGGCGAGTAGCTCAGTTGGTTAGAGCGCCTGCCTTACACGCAGGATGTCGGGGGTTCGAGTCCCTCTTCGCCCATGCAGGGCATGAACTCGACGGGTGTTGGCGGGTACTTCTTCTGGATCATTT
>DATEDH010000259.1:0-4628 GCA_035281765.1 Gemmatimonadaceae bacterium | reverse complement strand
CTTCAGCGCCCGCCCGGGCAACACCGTCGACGGCTCGCAGAATGCGCTTCCACAAGCTGGGCTCGACGACAGAGGCACTACCGACGATGCCGCTGGAGTTCGCGCCCCGGATATCTCCAACATGTCGCCACAGGAACGGGCCGATCGTCTCTACAACCGCGTGATGACGCTCGCGACTGAGGGTAAAGTCGATAGCGTCCAGTTCTTCGCACCAATGGCTCTCATCGCGTACCGGGATCTCGCTCCGTTCAATGCCGACGAGCGTTACGACATGGGTCGCATTGGCGAAGTTGCCGGCGCGCTGCCATTCGCGAAGGCGCAGGCCGACAGCATTCTGCTGGGGAACCCGAATCACCTCCTCGGATTGATCCTCGAGGCGCGTCTGGCGACCATCGCTGGTGACTCGACTCGGGTTCACTCATTCGAGCGTCGACTGATCTCTGCCGAAAAAGCAGAAAAAGCAGCGAATCGTGAGGAGTACACCCGCCACCAGGACGACATCTCCAACGCGCTCCGGCAAGCGCGCAAAAGTCTCGGGACAAAGTCATGACCACCACGCAGGAAACGACGATTCATCTCGCGCATAGTCCTGATTCTGACGACGCGTTCATGTTCTACGCGCTCGCCGACGGGCAGATCGATACCGAGGGAATCAGCTACGTCCACGAGCTGCAGGACATCGAGACTCTCAACGGTCGCGCACTACGCGGCGAGCTCGATGTCACCGCGGTCTCGATTCACGCTTACGCCTACCTTTCCGATCGATATGCTTTGCTGCCACACGGAGCATCAATGGGTGATGGTTACGGGCCGATGCTCGTCGCCAAGAGCCCGATGACGCGCGAGCAGATTACCGGCAGGCGAATCGCGGTGCCGGGTCTGATGACGAGCGCCTATCTCGCGCTCAAACTCTACCAGCCGATGTTCGTGCCGGTTGTGGTTCCCTTCGACCAGATCGAGCAGGCGGTGCAGGCGGAAGACGTAGACGCAGGCCTGCTCATCCACGAGGGTCAGCTCACCTACCAGGATGAAGGGCTTCATCTCGTCGCGGACATGGGTGCGTGGTGGAAGGAGAAAACGGGTCTCCCGCTACCGCTCGGCGGCAATGTGATTCGCAAGGACATGCCGCGTGATCTTCAGCGCAAAGTGTCGCGGCAGTTGCGCGACAGCATTGCGTACGGTCTCGATCACCGCAAGAACGCACTCGATCACGCCATGCGCTTCGCGCGTGGCCTCGATCGCAGCAAGGCCGACACGTTTGTCGGGATGTACGTCAACGAATGGACGCTCGATTACGGCGACGCCGGACGTAAAGCTATCCGTCTCTTCCTCGATGAAGGCGTGAAATCCGGAGTCATCACTCGTCCCGTTACGGTGGAGTTCGTTGACGACTGAGCTTGTCGCCGAGCTGGAGCGCCGTGCCGCGAGATTTGCTGCTGTCGCGACCGTTCAACAGGCCATCTCGGCTACGATCTCGCTCAAGGAAGCATACCGTGAGATTTATACGGCAGTTGCTTCCGTCGTCGATGCGCCGTGCTTCGCCCTGATGATCGCCGAGCCTGATTGCGATCGATTTCGCCCAGACTGCGTCATCGTCGATGCGGAAGTGCGCGAAGGAGAGAGCATTCTCGATTTTCCGAACAGCAGCGATACCATCGCGCGTGTCTTTCAAAGCGGCGTGCCGGTGATTTCCTCAAAGCCGGAGCGCTGGTGGACCGGTACCATCTTTCAGGTCGCATCCAGGCGCGAAGTCCAAAGCGAGATAACTGCGCCGCTCACTTATCACGATCGTACCGTTGGTGTAATGCAGGTCCTGTCCTACAAGCAGAACGCGTACGATGCGCACGATCTCGACTTGATCATGCTGATAGCGCGACAGGCAGCCGTCGCGATCGAGAACGCTCGGCTCTTCGACGCTCAGCGGAGCGAACAAAAGCAGGCCGAAGCGGCCGCTGAAATCGCGCGACTAGCATTGCGCAAAGTCACTGTCGCCCAGGCATGTCACAACATCCTTCGCATTCTCGAGGAAGTCGTTCCATCGAGTGGCAAAGCGATCGGGATCATCAGCCCGGACGGACAGACGCTCAGCTGCATCGCGGCCTCTGGCTCGTGCGAGACGATGGAGGGGGTCGTCGCACCAGTTGAGCGAAGCGCGGTAAGAGTTGCGTGGGCGAAGGAGGAACCGACTTTCGTCGAGAACCTGCGCGAAAAGGCCCACATTCCCGATCGCGTTCCGGCCGAACCGGCCATTACACTTCCTTTGATTGCGAGCAACCGCAGGCTTGGCGCATTGGTGATTACGTCCCAGCCATCGCAGCTGCAGAGTCGCGCTCAGATCGACGCGCTCCTTCGTCTGGCCCCTGGAGTGGCGCTCGCGATCGACGTGCTTCTGCTCAGCGAGGAGGAGCAGCGGATCCACGCCCGCGAACGTACACTTGCCGCTGCGCTGGCAACGATGGATCAACCCGTCCTCATTCTTGGCATCGATGCAAAGGTGCAGTACGCCAACAGCGCAGCGATCAAGGAGTACGGGTACGAGCCGCACGAGATCGCCGGACTCCCGGTCGACGAGTTCGTTGTCGCGTCGGCGCAGACCTCGCGCCGGCAAACAATCCCGCCAGTCGCGCAGGATAAGGCGCTTTGGACCGGCGAGCACGTGCACCGCAGAAAGGACGGCAGCGAATTTCCCGCCGCCGTTACGCTGAGTCACATCCGCGATGCCAGCAACAATATCGTCGGCCTGGTAATCGGGGTCAGAAATCTCACCGAAGAGCGCAAGGTTTCCGACTATCTGGGACGCACCGAGAAGCTGGCGGCGATCGGTGAGCTCGTTGCCGGTGTAGCTCACGAGCTTAATAACCCTCTCACCGGAATCTCGACCTTCGCTCAGCTCCTGTTGGAGGACAAGCTCCAGGGTGAGCAGCTCGAGTCAGTGAGTCTGATCAAACGTGAAGCGGATCGGGCGATCACTGTCATCCGCGATCTGTTGTTGTTCGCGCGCAAAACCGAGGCGCGAGATGTCATCGTCGACATCAACACCATCGTTAAGCATACGGTCAGGCTGCGCGCGCTGGCATCGCGATCGAGCGGCATCGAGGTCCATATGCGCCTCGACGAGAGCAACCCCAAGGTTCGCGGAGACGAGCAGAAGCTCCAGCAGGTTTTGCTTAACCTTCTCGTCAATGCGGAGTCAGCGATGGAAGCCGCTGAGATCAGACATCTCAACGTGACAACGCACAGAAAGCAGGGCGCTGTCGAGATCGTGATCTCCGATACCGGCCACGGAATGCCGGAGCCTGTCTTACAGCGGGTGTTCGAGCCTTTTTTTACAACGAAGGCGCCGGGAGAGGGTACCGGTCTCGGCTTGAGTGTTAGTTATGGAATCATTCAGCAGCATGAAGGCACCATAACGGTCGACAGTACGCCCGAGATTGGAACCACCTTCACTATTCTTCTTCCACTTTACGTTGAGCTGAAGAAGTGACGCGCATTCTGATCGTTGACGATGAGGAGACCATCCGGCTCGCGCTGCGGAAGTTCCTTCGCTCACGTGGTTACGAAGTGGAAATCGCCGGCTCCGGCGATCAGGCGCTGCAAATCCTCGACAAGCAGTCATTCTCGTTGATGCTGTGCGATGTGCGCATGCCCGGCATGACCGGCGTTCAGGTTGTACCACAGGCGCGCCAGCGCGATCATGACCTCGCGATAATAATGCTGACGGCGGTCAACGACGCTGCGACGGCAACGGAGGTTCTGTCAGCCGGTGCAAGCGATTATCTGATGAAGCCTGTCGAGCTTGCCGATCTCCAGCAGGCCGTCGACCGAGCGCTGCTCAAGCGCACTGAATCGATCGAGAAACAGCGTCTCGACTTTCTGATTAGGCAGGAAGTCGAATTACGCACCGCCGAACTGGAGCAGGAAAAAGAATCGCTGCGGTTGATGTCGATCGGCATTGCGGAGACCCTCATCAATGCCATGGAAGCCAAGGATCTCTATTTGAGGGGTCACTCCCAGCGTGTCGCTGAGCTCGCCGGTCAGCTCGCGGAAGAGATGCAGTTGGACGAGGCAATGTGTGAGGATTTACGGGTTGCCGGTCGGTTGCACGACGTCGGCAAGATCGGTATCAGAGAGGATATCCTGAACAAGCCCGACCGGCTGACGCCTGAGGAGTACGATCACGTCAAGCGACACGTACAGATCGGGCTCGACATTCTGGCACCCCTGTTCCACATCGCCAAGCCACTCAAGTACATCGAACACCACCATGAGCATTGGAACGGGGCTGGTTATCCCCTCGGGCTGGCGGGCGAAAATATCCCGCTGGGTGCGCGAATCCTTTGCGTCGCTGACACCTTTGATGCGCTGACATCGAAGCGAGCCTATCGCGCTCCCCTCGAGCCGTTGGACGCGCTGGAGCGCCTTTCGGTCGATGTCGAGAAGCAGTTCGACCCTTGTGTTTACGACGCGCTCGTCCGCGTAATAACGAGGCGTTTCAGTCCGCAGTCTGCGGTATCGCAGTAAGGACGAAATCTGCTTCTTGACGCAGTAGCGCAAGGATTGTATTCGGTGTCAGCGTACGAGGCACGCGACGTGCAGCGGGCGAAACTCAGAAATTTGCGCGCTACTTC
>DATEDH010000258.1:0-9679 GCA_035281765.1 Gemmatimonadaceae bacterium | reverse complement strand
CTGTCTGATTATTTGATCAAAGGCGCGAACGGCCCGCTCAGCGCTTCGGTAGGACATGTGTCGTTCGGAAATGCGAAGCATCTCATCAATGCCGTAGCAAGTCGCGGAATTACCGGCGCTGTTTCAATTGCCAGAATGGCTGAGGTCTCGGTTGGACTTCTCAACGGTACGAGCATCGTTGGATGGGACAACCCCGTCGGTCTCGCAAACGACAACCATAGAATCATCGGCGCGTCGATCAAGATCGATCCAATCAGATCGCGCCCGGGCTCTCTCCTTTTCGATGTTGCGTACCTCAATGGAGAGCAGCTTCCGCAAAACGGATTTAACGACCGTGAGATCAACGATCGCGAACGGAATCATGGGGCTGCCTTCCATTTTGCCGGCAAGACTCCGGGCGATCGTCTAGCGCTCGATGCAGGCTACGCCGTCAGCCATTTCGAGAATCCATTCGATCCGACACTGGCGCAGACCGAAGGTGCACTCGTGCCGGTCAAGCCCGAAACGAAAGCCGCGCGATTCGCCGATGTCACACTCGCAATTATCAGAAATGCGTCGCTGTCGAAGCTGATAAAAGCAAATCTCACTGCGACACTCCGTCACGAGCGCGTCGATCCTCTGTACAGGAGCCTTGGCGCAACCGTTCAGGCAAACATTCTCCAGAATGTTCTCGAGGTGAGCGGGGGAGTCGGACCACTTGCAGTTCAGGCGTCGCATGCGAGAGCCGAAGACAACCTCGACGACCTTGCCTCAGTCCTCAAAACATTCACTCATGTCACGTCGGTAAACGCTGTCCTCCCCGTCGCTTCACTGTTCAGCGCCTCCAAACCTTCGATGTGGTTTCCTCAGGTGACGTGGTCGCTGAGCGAAACCCATCAATTCGCTGATGATGTTCCCGAGAATTCCGATTTCACGGAAACCCATGCTCCTGATCAGCTGAGCAAAAGCCAGAACATCGATGCGCAGTGGACCATCGGAAAATGGAAGGCTGCATACCGATACAATATCTCGAGGCAGGATAATCGACAGATCGGACGCGAGAAAGCAGACCTCGGTGGCCTTACGCACAATGTCGCAGCCGGATATTCACCGCTCTCCTGGCTCGACCTCGGCGCCTCGTATGCGTTTGAAGGAGCGAACAATCACGAGCTTCTGCAGAAAAACGCAACGCGAAGATTCGGCACGAACTTCGACGTGCGGCCCACGCGCAATCTCGGCGTCTCGAGCATGTTCTCGCGAACGTGGGTCCGTGATTATCCGCTGACGAGCGACAACGACAACGATGATCTCTCGATAGAAGTCTCGAACAACTTCAGGCTTCCCCGATCGTCCGCTGAGCGGCCATCCGGCCGGGTGTTCTTCCGATATCAGCGTCAGTCATCTGCCAGCACAGCGTTCATCGAATCGATTCGACAGGATCCGTCGAAGCGCCGAGTGTGGACACTCAACAGTGGAGTGAGTCTGAATGCGTTCTGAGATGATGATGCTGCGACGCGGCATGGTGATCGTGCTTGCTGGTTTTGCAGCGCGCGGTGCAAATGCGCAGATAAAAGTCAATCCGACTGGCGTCAACGTGAACACGAACGGCGCAACGACTGCATTCCTCACATTCGGCGGGCTTGGTGATTTTCGGCCAGTCGAGGCGGAATGGTGTGGCGAGCTTGTCTCCGCTGCGCCCGCTGCCGGACTCAAGTGCGATCCATCGACTGTCTTTGGAAGACTGCCAATCAGGTTCGATCAATCGCGACTGAGCGGCGTTACAGGATTTACGGATATCATGTCGATTCCGCCATCGGTTGCGCGTCGCGCGTATCAGGCAGCGGAGACAGGACAGAAGTCGAGCTTCTTCTATGTAAGGCGATTCAGGAATCCTGCTACAGGTCAGGAGCAATATGTCGCGGTAACGTGCAGACTCGCAGGAGGCGGAGCGCGCGTTCCATTCTCGCTCGTCGATGTGTCGGTGAAGTTCAACGTCGAGACGCCGATTCTCTTCATCAAGCCAGGTGAAGGGCTTCCCCAGCTTTCAGCGCAGATTTTTTATAACGGCACCGGGCGTCTCAAGGGGCGGTGGGAGATCGTTCGTCCGGGTGAAGAGATTCCTTCAGAGCGTGATCTTCTGACGGAAGCGACTCTTCCAGTAGAAGAGCGCGGCACTCAGAGGCGATACACGGAGCTAGAGCGGTTCAACATTTTTCTTCCGCCGACGGGACAGTATCTGCTTCGCGGTCCGGATGTGAGCCGCATCGCGACGACGACCGAAGGTGTGTATCTCATCCTGCTTCGCATTGAAGCGAGCGATGACAAGGAAGGCGACTCCAATCTTGGCGCGGCGGGCGCGGGAACTGGAATCGTTCACGCTGGCGCCGTTGCCGGATTTCCAATGCCGCCACTGCGATATGTGGTGGGCGCCGGCTCGAGTGAGCTCTCGGCAACAGAGCGTTCGAGTCAGCTGACAGCAGTTTCGCCAATTGCTGACGCAGCGCTTGGCGCTGATGCGCCGATCGATTTCAGCTGGACTGAAGCAGGCGCGCGCTCGGCTTTCTACAAAGTAGAAATTCGCAACCCGGCTGGTGAGGAGATACTCGCCGCAATCGTGCCGCGCGGTCCCGGGCTGTACCGCGCTCCCTCATGGATTCGCGAACAGGCGAGTGCAACGCTGCGATGGCGCGTTATCGCGCTCGACCTGCTTGGGAGAGAAGTCTCCCGAACCGAATGGCGGCAGTTCTCGGCCGCAATGCCCGCGTCACAATGAACGTCGCTCAACCGATTCAATCCTATAAACCTGGAGGAGCTGGAAAAATGAAAGTCTTCGCTTCGAGTTCGCGTCGCATGATAGTGTTTGCCCTTGCATGTACGATCCTTGCCGCTGCAAAGCCAGCTGCTGCTTACTTCGCGGTCCTGAGCTCGTTCAACATTGCGCAGTTCTCGATTACGGCGGGAAATTCGGCATCGGGTAAAGCGGTGCTGACGTCGACGACGAAATCCCCGATCCCGATTGTCTCGTTCAAGTCATCGAACGCAGCGGTGGCCGGCGTTCCGACATCCAAAGCAGCTGACATGTACGGCAACGTGAACATTCCCATAAACGGCCTGTCAGCGGGATGTGCCACCGTTACTGCAACGTACGGGGGTGTCGTCCGCTCGGACGACATCATCGTTCATCCGGCGGTAACGACAACTGCATTCGGATTCACCGTCCCGGACAGCTACGTCCCGTGGCCGGCGTCAATCAAGGGAACGCTTACGAAGACCCTGAGCCTCAGCAGCACACCCACACCAACCGGTGCACGCGGGACGTTAACCATCGAGCGGGCCGTGTGGAAACTGAGCAGCAGCAATACGGCGGTTGCGAGAGTGCCCGACTCAGTCGAGCAGGTCGATCAAGTCACGACCTTCCCGATCTACGGAAAGGCCGACGGATGCGCGTTCATCACAGCAAAGCTTGGCACCGCGAGCATCACGCGCGCAGTGAAAGTCATCTACATCGGCGGGTGAGGAAATCATGCTAAGAATTGCAAAGCCCGTCCTGGCAATTGGTGCACTCGTTTCGGCGGCATACTCGTTCATGCCAGTAGAGTCGCCTCGCATCAAGAAAAAAGAGACTGTGAATTTTTCCAACCTCGTTGCGCCGGTCGACACAGTTTACGTCGCGCCGGGAAAGACAAAGGAATACACCCTCTATGGTCCGTGGCTCGACTTCGCGAGCAAGGTGACTTTCATGAGCACTGACCAGCCCATCATCGAGCGTGTGCCCATGCCTTTCACGCCGGAGGCGGCGAGGATCAAAGTAAAAATGACGGGCTCCGGCAGCAGGGCGCTGAGAACCGCAACGATTTCGATCCTGTGCCCGCCGTTCACAGACTGTCAGCCGTCGCTCAGTTTTCCTGTCCGCGTGCTCAGCACGGGGACGCTGACTTCGATTGCACCTTCTCAAGGCGTTGCGGCGAATGCGTCCAGTCATTTCCACATACTCGGAACGAATCTCGATAACGCAACGGTCTTCCTCTTCCGCACCAACTTGAGCGCCGTCACCAATATCACCAACTCGGCGACAACTCTCGACTTCGATGGGCGAACATCATCGTGCGGAACGAATCGCGTAATCGTGCGCGACGCTGCTGAGGGCGGTGATTTCTATCCGTTCCCCGGCGGTCTCGACATAGGATTGAACACAACGTGTGACGGTCGTATCGTAACAGGATCGGGTTCGCTGATCACCGGAACCTCTCAACCGGCGGGACCAGATCTACAGGCGGTGGGTGGCTCGCCGGTTTTCAGGCACGTTGCGCCGAGACGCAAAGTTGCGAGCGAGCCATTCTGTCATGGCATGTACGCGCAGGCAGTACAGGCGATCGTGAAGACGATCACTGTGCCGAACATCAGCTGGGGCGTGAAGAACGCAGGCGGGACGAGCATCACTCAGAATTTCCACGCGCGGCTCTTCCGCAATGGAGTTCAAGTCGCGGACTCGCTCGTGAACGGACTCGCTGCAGGTGCGACGCGAACCTTCACATACGTCCGGCCGCAATCGCAGACCGAAGTCGCGCGGCTCGGGCTCGTGCCGCCTTCACTCACAATGCAGCTGTACAATGCGACAGGCGGCGAGTGCGTGCAGACCGTTGGTCAGGCGACACAATTCGACTGGCAGGATCCGACCTATGAGATCCAGATCGATGTCGTCACCAACGACACGAATGCAACGAACAATCGCCGGAGCTTCTGAGATGCGACGCCGGTTGACTCAATTGAAGATCGCGGCGTTGATCGCACTAATCAGTATTGCTGCCTCAACGACGTACGAAGCCGACGCTGCGCCGCCTGCAGCGTCGGAGGTCTACTGGCGCTGCGAGCAGGGCTTTGCCTTTGAAACGAGCGGCAGCTCGGTGCACTGTAAGAAACCTGCGTATACCGACCGGCGCGCACTCGCAGGGTGCAAGATTGGCCTGTATCCGATGGTTGATCGCATTGGAAACAAAGACATGTGCTCTGGTACCAACATCGTGACCGGAGAAATCAGCGTCGAGCGGGCGTGTCTTGCATCGGATGTTCTGCTGGGATACACGAAACGGATTGTTGATGGTACCGATTACTGCGGGAAGTCGATTCCCGCCGAATTCCGTGCGCCGTCGGTGATGGTAACTGTCACCAATTGACACACTTCGGGATCAGTACATCCTCACAGCTTCCGTTTTCCGGTTGAACGCGGCGGCTTCGGTTCGCCACTGATCGATCAGCGATTCGATCGTGCCTTTTTCTACTGCGAGCCGCAGCCGCCGTGATCCCGAGAGCTCCTCGATGCCTGCGCCTGCCTGCCACCGAAAACTTTTCGGGTGTCTGGCGTAGATCTCCCGAAGAAGATGGGCAGCAACTTCGGACGACCTGATGCGATCGCGGTCAGTCACTATGACGCGAACCATCGGGATCGTCAGTCCGCCGTATTTTTCGCCGCGTGCAATACGCTGTCGCACAGTTTCGAACCGCACACCCTGTAGTTTCTTCGCATTCATCGCACGAACAATAGCGGCTGCGTCAGTCAGCCAGCTCGCGCCAACGAGACGGAACGGCAGGCTGGTGCCTCGTCCTTCACTCACGTTGGTTGCCTCGAAGAACGACATTCCCGGATACATCAGCGCCGCCTCCTCGTCCCTGATGTTTGGCGAAGGACGTATCCATTCGAGCCCTGTCTGATCCCACCACATCGACTTCGTGTAACCTTTCATCGGTATCACTGTTACTGAAGCATCGATCTCGCGCTCGCTCACCAGGTAACGCGCGAGCTCACCAGGCGTGAGACCATAACGCAGCGGCACATTGTGCAATCCTGTGAATGATCGATAACGCTTCTCGATCAGTGAGCCTTCGACGATGTCATCCCTGATCGGATTCGGGCGGTCAGTGACGATGAATTTCTTTCCCGCTTTCTTCGCTGCTTCAGCGGCGAGCGTCATCGTCCACACATAGGTGTACATTCGCGCGCCCACATCCTGAATGTCATATACCAGAACGTCGACATCATCGAGCATTGCTCGAGTCGGCACTCTGGTTGCGCCATAGAGCGAATAGATGCGCACTCCGGTTTTCTCGTCGCGTCCCGACTGGATAGTCGCGCCGCCAGGTGCCGAGCCGCGAATACCGTGCTCCGGCGCGAACAGAGCCGTAAGCCGAACACCAGGTGCACTGTACAACAGATCGATCGAGCTTCTTCCGCTCGCGTCGCGTCCGGTGTGATTGGTGATCAGGCCTACCCGTTTCCCCTTTATGAGATGAGCCGAGTCAGCGAGGAGCACCGTGATTCCCGGAGTGACCTGTGCCGGTGCGGTGCCGGAGAAAACGAAGACAAAAGCAAGAAGCAGTGCAATCATGTTGAATTGATACACGGGAAGCCGCTTACTGTGGCTTGCGAGTGCTCAATCGATACATGAATAGTGCGGCCCGCTTGGTCAGAGGCCCGAACATTCTGAGATCCGCGGTTTCCTTTTCAGTGTGATCATCCCATCCTGCAAGGCCAATCGCGTCCATTGCCATCGGGATATACGGTGCGGCGAATGAAACATCGGCTGCGCCCGCCCGCATTGGATCGACAGCAACGACAGGACCCAAACCAAGATCGCGACTCACCTGATCGTATTCAGCAAGCAGCTTCCTGTTGCCGTCAGTCGGAGCGAGAGGGGGATATCCATCGTCGAAAGTGATTGTCGATGTTGTCTGCGGAAGAGATGCGGCAGCAATTGAGTTCATCGTCGCTTTCGCTTTCGCGAGCTGCTCGGGAGACAGCGCCCTGATATCGCCGAACACTGTCATGTCCTTCGATACCACATTCGATTTTCCGTAGGCTGATCCACCCGGCTGCGCGGAGTCAGTACGAACATCCGTGCCGCCGATGGCATATCCGGGATTGAACGTGAGATACTGCTCGGTGCTCAGCTTGTCCCGAATCTGATCCAGAACGCGCGCAGATTCGAAAATTGCTCCAGCGCCAACATCACTTCTGAATATCTGAGATGAATGCGCAGGAATCCCAGTCGACTTCAAAATCCAGTTCGTCGCTCCGCGGCGGGAGATGACCGCAGTTTTAGGATCTCCAGAGCCGTCTTCAAATCCAATCGCATATCGGGATTTCTTTGCAGCCGCTATGAGATCTGCGCGCGCGAGATCGAGCGGACGGCCTGACGATTCTTCATCTCCTGAGAATACCGCGGTGATGCTCATGCGATTGAGAGCTCCCGCCGCCTTCAACGCCTTGAATGCCTGGAGCATGATCACGTCGCCGCCTTTCATATCGATCACGCCAGGCCCGCGCGCAGTCGTATCGCTCAGCTTCTCGTATTTCTGAAACGGACTCGTCGGCTCGAAAACAGTATCGAGGTGCCCGATCAACAAGAGCCGCGGTCCGGTGCCGGTTCGCTCAGCGATCAAGTGACCCGCGCGGCCGAACGGCGCGCCATCTACCCATCGCGTCTGGAATCCCAGCGCATCGAGCTCCTTGCGAAGAATGTCTCCCACCGCTTTGACACCCGTGAAATTCATCGTGCCGCTGTTGATGTTCACAAGCCTTTCGAGCAGCGCGAGACCTTCTGCGTTGCGCGCATCGACTGCCGACACGATCGTGCGCTCAGTCTTACTCAGCGACTGAGCCGAGCTTGTCCGGCAGATTCCTGTCGCAGCGAGAAGCGCGATGGCGATGCGAGCTGGGCGTGGATTCATGGCGTTTTGTTTGAAATGTCCAATTCAGCACGTAATATCAGGGTAAGCCCGACACCCCGGGAACCCGAACAGGCCGAGATTCTGCCGCATGTCACTTAGAAAACTTCACATTGGCCTCGCCGCGGCGACAGTGATGTTTCTCCTTGGCGGCTGCAGAACCATCGAAGGGCCAGTCTCGAGTTTCTTCGGTGACGAATGCCAGGAGACAGAAAACCCGGCAAGTTTCGGCTGCGTCGACATCCAGGGAGCAGTCACGAATTCGTCAGGCCATCCACTTTCCGGTGTCGACATTGCGCTCATTGAATCCGGAACGGGGCTCGGGCCGGATTTTGTCGTCAGTGATCAAGCCGGCGAATACGAGCTTCGCCTTCTTGCAGTGGAGAGCCGCACGCAGGTGAACATGACGCTGAAAGCAACTCTCAGACGAAACGATGGAAGTGAGATCACCTCCGTTCTCACTCCGGTCGTCGTAACCGTGACGCAGATTGGCGAAGTCCCCGAGCCAGTCACAGTGAACTTCATCATTCCGGGCACCTGACATAGTCGCTACTGGAAGTCGGACCGGCGAAGCGGATGCAATAATCATCGGCGCGGGGCTCGCCGGCCTTGTTGCCGCGTGCGAGCTTGTCGATAAGGGCAAGCACGTCATTCTCCTCGACCAGGAGCCCGAACAAAGTCTCGGCGGCCAGGCATTCTGGTCACTCGGCGGACTGTTTGTCGTGAATTCTCCAGAACAGCGACGCATGAGAATTCGCGATTCAGTCGAGCTGGCATGGCAGGACTGGCTTGGTACAGCCGGCTTCGATCGCGATGAGGACAGATGGCCGCGCGCATGGGCCGAGGCGTACGTGAATTTCGCTGCCGGTGAGAAGCGCAGCTGGCTCCATGAAAGAGGAGTTCGATTCTTTCCCGTCGTGGGATGGGCGGAGCGCGGCGGTTACGGCGCAACCGGTCCGGGCAACTCGGTGCCAAGGTTTCATGTCACCTGGGGAACAGGACCAGGTGTGATCGATCCGTTCGTCCGGCGCGTGCGCGAAGCAGCCGGGCGCGGATTTATCGCGATGCGATTCAGGCATCGAGTAAATGAGCTCGTGATGTCGAATGGCGCAGTCATCGGTGCACGAGGTGATGTACTCGAGCCGAGCGACGTGGACCGCGGAGTGAGAAGCACGGCGAATGTTGTCGGTGCTTTCGAAGTGTTTGCGCAGGCAGTGATTGTGACATCAGGCGGAATTGGAGCGAATCACGCGCTGGTGCGAGAGAACTGGCCCTCACGACTCGGCAAGCCACCCCGAAAAATGCTCTCCGGTGTTCCTGATCACGTCGACGGCCGAATGCTTGCGATCTCGGAAAATGCAGGTGCGAGCATCATCAATCGCGATCGCATGTGGCACTATGTCGAAGGAATCACCAACTGGAGTCCGATCTGGACGAATCACGGGATCAGAATTCTTCCCGGTCCTTCATCGCTCTGGCTCGACGCGACCGGCAAGCGACTTCCTGTTCCCCTGTATCCGGGATTCGACACACTCGGCACGCTCGCTCACATCATGCAGACCGGTCGTGAGCATACGTGGTTCATCCTCACTCAGAAAATCATCGAGAAGGAGTTCGCTCTTTCGGGATCGGAGCAGAATCCTGATATCACGGGAAAAAGCGTGCGGCAGGTAATGGGCAGAGCGGGGGGAGGAGCGCCTGCACCGGTGCGCGCATTCATGGAACGCGGAAAGGATTTCATCGTCGAGCGCGAGCTCAGGGATCTCGTGCGCAGGATGAACGCGATGACTCCTGAAGCTCCGCTGGATTACGATCAGGTCGAGCGTGAAGTCGTCGCGCGTGATCGCGAGATGGACAATGCTTTCACCAAAGACCTTCAGATCACTGCGCTTCGCGGGGCAAGGAACTATCTCGGCGACAAGCTCATTCGTGTTGCGAGCCCTCATAAGCTGCTCGATCCGGATGCGGGGCCGCTCAT
>DATEDH010000257.1:0-14067 GCA_035281765.1 Gemmatimonadaceae bacterium | reverse complement strand
TGCTCCCCGGCGACGCGCAAGTGCAACGAGAAGATCGAATTCCCGCGGTGTAAGCTTCACTGCCTCGCCTCCACGTGTCACGGTGCGCGTCTTCTCATCGATGCAGATATTGCCGAATGCAATCTGAACCGGTTCGGGCTGAAGTGAGAATCGATGCCCGCTCCGCATCTGATTCATCAATTGATTGAGATCTCTCAGCGTCTCGACATCAGTGATGTCCATGACTGTTCCATCGATCATCTGTCGGTCTCCATCTCGTCAGAGCGTCTGATGCAGCGTTCGACGCGAGGATAGCCGGATGACGAAGCGGGAACCACGACATTGGTACGAGCCGTCAATAACCCGTGACGAGCCGTTCAATCGAGGGAAATCAGCCGCGCGCCAGACAAAATCGCGTGTCGTACCCGGGCCGTAACGGGTCGTACCTGATAATTGGCGCTCATCCCATTGCGGGTGCAGCATTCTGCATCGATGTCGTCAACTGACTCGCGAATCGCGCGGCCGGAATTCCGGTTTGCGATTATTCTCGCTGCCTGGACGCTGTTTGGTCTGGCCCAGATAATTCTCGCTGCTGCGATGACGCAGCGGTGGAACGCCGTGGCGCTGAGCACCAGCTTCCTCGTGTTCATGCCGCGCGTCTGGGGATGGGCCCTGCTCACCCCGATTATCACACGATGGGACGCCGAGGCTCGAAAAGCTTTTCCATCGCTCGCCGGACGAATGGCGGCGCACGCGCCACTCTATCTGATGTGCGTTGTCGTCGAAGCAGTCATTCGCCGCTCCACCGTCGTGATGCTCGGGAACGAGCTCGAAGTCCCGTTTTACGTTACAGTTTTTTTCTTTGCTGACGCAGAAGCAGTTCGATATGTCGCGTCACTCATGCTGGGTCGCGTTCTCGATGCTTCGAGCGAGTTCATACGAAAAGAGCGTCGCGAAGTCGCGCTCAAGGAAGAGATCGCCCGCGCGCAGCTCCATTACCTCGACCTGCAGCTCCAGCCGCATTTTCTTTTCAATGCTCTCGGAAGTATTTCCGAGCTCGCGCATGAAGCGCCCCAGGCCGCTGCGCGCATGGTGGATCACCTCACTTCGCTGCTCCGTTACGCCACCGAATCACGCTCGGCACAGTTCGTAACACTTCGCGAAGAGCTCGCCGCGCTCGATCCATATCTTCAGATCCAGCGCATGCGGTTCCCGGATTGGCTGTCGATAGAGGAACGCATCGAATCCGGCGCCCAGGACGCAATGATTCCGCGCATGCTGCTGCAGCCGCTCGTCGAGAATGCGATCAGGCATGGACTTTCGCACCGCGACTCCGGAGGACGCATCATTTTCGGAGCATCAGTTCACGGGGGTGATCTGGTCATCAGTGTTTATGACAATGGTGCGGGACTGCAGGCAGGTGCATCGCGCCCGGGGCTCGGAATCGGATTGGCCAACATCCGTGAGCGGCTCACGACATTGTACGACGAAGCACAATCACTCGAGCTTGTCGATCACCAGGAGGGTGGAGTCGAGGTGCTCCTGCGCATTCCGTTCAGGCGTGAAGCTCCGGCTCTCAAGCACAACGCACTCGAAGACGCTGACGATGAGTTACGCGAAAGCGTTGGAATGACTGCAGCACATGGTTCAACCCGCAGTGAATGGCTCGAGCTGATGTGGGGATGGATCGTGGCTGGAGTATTCATGCTCATATTGAGTCTCTCGTATGTGTTTCTCCGTCATCCCGATTCGCATGAGCCGGCAATGGACATAGTCGGGCGGCACGCGGTTTACGACGGCCTGTGGATGATTCTCACTCCGATTGTCATCGCGCTCGGAAGAAAGTTCCCGATATCGCGCAGGACACTTTCAGTCTCATTGCCATTCCACCTGATCGTCAGCACAGCGATCTCATGGCTGCACCTGGCCGCAACCTGGCTGCTCGTCGGGCGCGACCAGCCTCTCGGATCTTTCACGAACCTCGACTCTCTCTTCTGGAATCTTGCGGCGTATTTCATTCTCATCGGCATCGCCCATCGCGCCGCAATCGAGGGATGGATCAGAGAGAAGGATCTTGCCGCCGGCAAGATGCGGGCGGAATTGACTACGGCGAGATTGAGCACCGTGATGGTCGAGCTGCGTCCTGAATTTTTGCTCTCGTCGCTCCATGCACTGAGGAAGCTCGTGACGCTCGACGCACGGAAAGCGGAAATTCTGCTCACGAATCTCGCAGACTTTCTCCGCCTGACGATGGAATCACTCACCCGCCAGAGCATCACAGTCGAACGCGAGATCTCTCTGCTCGAGTCGTATGCCAGAGTGCATCGCTCCGGAGAAGGATATTTCCCCGCGATTCAACGAGTGATTCCGTCGTCGCTCGAAAATGCGATCGTCCCTAGCGGTGTAACGCGAATACTCGCCGAGCGTTTGATCGAAAAGGGAGATGTTCCGGAAACTATTGTGGTTTCGGTGCGAAGAATCGACGATGCGCTGTCGGTGCGAGTTGCGCCGTCAGAAGGAGGGATCACATCTGCAGGTGTCGAAGTCGACTTGCCGTTCGTAACTGGAAAGGGTCACGCGGCGGACCAGCGGCTTGTGCTTCAGCATGCGTGATTCGAGCACCGAAGGTCATGGCATAGTGAAAGTCGTCATCGCCGACGACGAACCGCTGGCACGGCGTCGCAGCGCGCGCCTGCTTCGCGAGCGCGAGGACGTGGAGATTGTCGCGCAATGCAGTGGCGGTGCGGAAGCAGCGGCATCCATTCGCGCTCTCGCGCCCGATCTGGTGCTGCTCGACATCCAGATGCCGGACCTCGACGGATTCGGTGTGATCGCTGAAGTCGGGCTCGAGCAGATGCCTCACGTCGTCTTCGTCACGGCCTACGACCAGCACGCGATCAAGGCCTTCGAGATCGATGCAGTGGACTACATCGTGAAGCCTTACACGCCCGAGCGCTTCAACGCTGCCGTCGATCGCGCGATCGAGAGAATTGCGCAGCGTGCGAGCTCTGCCCACCCTAACGACTCTAAGGAATCGCAAATGCTCTCGCTGATGCAGCGAGTATTCAGCGAAGAGGATCAGGCGCCGGGCAGCGACAGGATAATCGTGCGCGAACGCGATCGCATCCGGCTCGTGCGCGCTCGAGAGATAGACTGGGTCGAGTCAGAAGCGAACTATGTTCGACTGCACACAGGCAACGGCAGCTATCTCATACGCGGCAACCTCGGCAAGCTCGAAGAGAAACTGTCCGCGTTTGGGTTTGTGCGCGTGCACCGTCGGTTTCTCGTCAATCTCGATCGCGTGACGGAAGTTCAGCCGTGGTTTGGCGGCGACGCGATAGTCGTGCTTTCCAATAACACAAAAGTCCGCTTGTCGCGGACTTTCAGGGAAACTTTCGAGAAGCGGTTTCTTTCGCCTTAACGGCTCACACGCGGAATGACTGGAATGTTCTGCGTGATCAATGGAGAAATTTCTCCTGTCGCCGCTTCCTGTCTGGACTGAAGCTCTCGCGATGCCTGAAGCCGGGCCATGAATCTTTCCTTCTCCCGGATGGTGGTGACATCGGCAATCACTCCACCGACTGCGGCCTCGAGTCTTCGCAGCCTTTCCTCGATGTCGCTGGTTCCGGGACTGTTGCTTTCCTCCCGGCGAAGTCTGTAAAAGCTGACCATCAGTCCTCTGGCAACCCAACCTGTGACGCCGACGAGAACGATCAGCAAAAAAATTGCACGGGGATCGAAGAACATGATGTCCGGACGAAATCAGGAACCGGATTGTTTCAAATAGAAATGATCGGCAAAACCCCGAAAAAGCGGCTGCCTCAGGCCATTGGGAGCCAGACGGTAAAGGAAGAACCCTTCCCCAGCTCGCTCTCGACCGTCAGGTCCCCTGACATTCCGCGGGCCATTTCCCTGCTGATCGCCAGGCCGAGCCCTGTCCCCCGGTGACCCGTCGTAAATGACCTGCCGACCTGGACGAAAGGCTCGAAAATGCTCTCCAGCTTGTCCTCGGCAATGCCGACACCCGTATCGCGCACCCTGATCCAGACTCCGCTGTCCGCAAACCCGCACCCAATCGAGATTGTCCCGCCTGCAGGGGTAAAGTTCACTGCGTTCGAGACGAGATTGATCAGTATCTGCTCGGTTTTAGAGATGTCTGCGAGCCCCGAGATTCCGGGCGGGCACTCCTGAATCTCCAGGTTGATCGACTTGTTCAATGCGAGCGGCTGCACCATGTCGAAGACTGACCGAATGGTCGAGGCGAGATCGAAAGGAACGATATGGTATTCGATGCGGCCTGCTTCGATCCGGCTGAAATTCAGGATGTCGTTGATGATTCCCAGCAGATGCCGTTGGCTCGCGCTGATCCGATCGAGATCCTCTTTCTGCTGCTCGCTCACGGGACCGTGAACTCCCATCGCCATCAGCTGTGCAAAGCCGCCAATTGCATTGAGCGGAGTCCTGAGCTCGTGCGACATTGCAGCAAGGAAATCCGCCTTTGCTTTATTCGCGGCCTCTGACTCACTCAATCGCCGTGCATCGTCGATTGCCTTGAGCTCCGCGAGGCGGCGCTCTGTAAGGTCGCGAGTGACCTTTGCAAACCCGACGAGATTGCCCGAGTCATCACGCAGCGCAGTGATGATCACATTCGCCCAGAATCGCGTTCCATCCTTGCGGATGCGCCAGCCCTCGTCCTCCACACGCCCCTCTGCTATCGCGACTTCCAGCTCCTTCCACGGCTTTCGCGATTTCAGGTCCTCCTCTCCATAAAACGTGGAGAAGTGGCGACCGATTATCTCCGACGGCTTGTACCCTTTGAGGCGCTCCGCGCCGATGTTCCAGGTCGCAACTCTTCCCTCCGCGTCGAGAACAAAGATGGCGTAATCACGAACGCTCTCGATTAGAAGCTGATAAATGCTCCTTCCCTCGATGGTTAACGATGCCAGTTTTCTATCGCCGAGGTACTTCCAGGAATCAGGCACTTTGCAGGGTCATTGGACCTTATCGAGAAGGCTTTGAATTCGGGGAAACAGCTCCCTTATCTCGTCGAGCGACACAGCGCCCGCCGAGAGCCGGAACCAGCCTGTTTCTCCACGCACACCGAATGCCTGAAATGGGACGACTGCCGCACCGGCGCGTTCCAGAAGCAGGCTTCGGATGTTTTCGTCGGTCGTTATGCGCTCGCCGTCTATCGACCGGCCGTGCAGCTTGAAGCAGGCCGAGAAATAGATAGCACCTTGCGGATTGATTGAATCCACAGGGTATCCTGCCTTTTTCAGGCTTTCGAAGCCTGCATGCATCGCGCCAAGTCGCTCCGCGAGCCGGGCGTCCATCTCCTTCCGGAACTCGGCTATCGACTCGGGCTCATTCAGGAATTCGGCGACCGCCGCCTGTTCCGCGCGGGGAGCCCACGCCCCCGCATGTGAGAGGAGATCGCGAATCCGGGCACCCAGGGCTGGAGGAACCAGCATCCATCCGAGGCGGAGCCCGGTTCCAGCATACGCCTTGGAGACACCGTCAGCCGAAACCAGCCACCGCGCGCATTCGGGGACGAGCGCAGCGGGGTAAAAATGCTCCTGGCCGCTCGTCACGAGCGAGCCGTACATCTGGTCGTGAAGAATGAAAACGGGACGCCGCCCGGCTGCCTCACGCTGGCGATTCTCGTCGACCACAGCGCGAAGAATCTCCTCGAGCTGCGTTCGCGTCATCACTGTGCCGGTGGGATTTCCGGGTGAGCAGATGCAGATCATCGCTGCTTCGCCGAGATGCGGGCGGAACTGCTCGACTGTTGGCTGGAATCCTGTCTCGAATCCTGCTTCGATGACAATCGATTCACCGCCCGTCAGCCACGAATACGCATCATTCTGCCACGACGGGACGGAGAACAGGACCTTGTCGCCCGGATTCACGATCGCGTGATAGGCGCCGTACAGGACGGGGCGGCCACCACTGCACACCACTATCGCGTCGAGTGGATATCGTACACCTGCCGTGCGAAACACGTAATCGGAAATTGCCTGTCGCAGCACCGGCAGGCCTTCCGGATTGGGATAATTGGTTTCGCCACGGGCAATAGCGCTTTGCAGCAACTCGGAGAGCCGCCGCGGAATCGGGAAATAGCGGGGGTCGAAATCACCCACGGTGAGGTTCACCACGGTTTCCCCTCGCGACAGCATTCCGCGCACCTGACGAGTGATTCGCAGGATCCCTGATTCCTGCAGCCCCTTCACCTTTTCCGATAAAGCGGCGTCGAGACTCCGCTGATCTCCGAAGTCGAGTTGAGTTTCCATGCGAGAGATACTACAGGAGAGTTAACTTTTCTCAACCCAAGCCGTGTCATGAAATGAGACGTTTCCTTTTTATCCTCGCACTTACAACTCTCAGCGCTTCGTCAATGTCCGCACAGGCAACCGACAAGGACCTCGCACGCGCGCGCCGAATTCTCTCTACCACGCCGCTGGTCGACGGCCACAACGATCTCGCGTGGGCGATACGGGAGGACACAGTCGCCCCAATGGATGTCGCCGCGTACGACCTGAGAAAAAAAACCCGCGGCCACACCGACCTCGCGCGCCTCAAACAGGGAATGATCGGCGGCCAGTTCTGGTCGATTTACATTCCGGGTGAAGTAAAAGATTCTGGCTATGCGAAAATTCAGCTCGAGCAGTTCGACATCGCGCGCCGCTTCATCGACATGTATCCGGAGCGGCTTCAGCTCGCGCTCACAGCCCAGGACGTGCGCGACGCATTCAAGCGGGGACGCATTGGCTCCCTTCTTGGAATGGAAGGCGGTCACGCAATCGAGAATTCACTCGGCGCCCTGAGATCGTACTATGCACTCGGCGCCCGATACATGACGCTCACTCACAACGTCACGCTCGACTGGGCGGACGCAGCGCTCGACTCGGCGAAGCATGGCGGGCTTACGGAGTTCGGAAAGGAAGTAGTGCGCGAGATGAACCGGCTCGGGATGATCGTCGACCTTTCGCACGTCTCGCCGGGAACCATGAGCGACGCACTCGACGTGACAGAAGCACCGGTGATGTTCTCGCACTCCGATGCACGGGAGCTGAACGATGTTCCGCGCAATGTGCCGGATTCGATTCTGCGACGCGTGAAGACCAACGGTGGAGTGGTGATGGTGACGTTCGTTCCGGGATTTGTCTCGAAGGAGTTCACGGCGTACGAGCACGACTACAATCAGGCGCAGCGGGCAGCGCGACAACGTCTCGGAAGCGGCGATCGCGAAGCTCTCGAGCGCGAAGGCAAGGCGTGGCGCGCGGAACATCCTGCTCCGGCTGTGACCATTTCGCAGGTCGCCGATCACATCGAGCACATCCGCGACGTTGCGGGCATCGATCACGTCGGAATCGGCGGCGATTTCGATGGAATCAGCGCCACTGTAACCGGTCTCAACGACGTGTCGACGTATCCGGCGTTGTTTGCGGAGCTGTCGCGTCGCGGCTGGTCGGACGACGCGATGCGAAAGGTTGCGGGAGAAAATATCCTGCGCGTGCTCGGTGAAGTGGAAAAGGTTGCGGCGCGACTTCAGAAGACGCGGCAGCCTTCGACGAAGACAATCACTCAGCTCGACGGGCCGAAGTAGGAATGGCCGCGCACAAGCAGCATTCTCCCGGATTTCTCGCACTCGTCAACGATGCAAAGTCGCGCGTTCGTGAGATTTCCGTTGAGGAGACGCTCAAGGCAGTGAATGGCGGCAGCGCTCGCCTGATCGACGTTCGCGAGGACAATGAATGGACAGAAGGTCACGCGCGCGGAGCGGATCACCTCGGCAAGGGTATCATCGAGCGCGACATCGAGAAGACCGTTCCCGATAAGGATGCGGAGCTGATCCTTTATTGCGGCGGTGGATACAGAGCTGCGCTCGCCGCCGACAATCTTCAGAAGATGGGCTACACCAATGTCGCTTCGATGGCGGGCGGATGGCGCGCGTATGTCGAAGCGAACGCACCAGTTGAGGTCTAGATGAAAGTTTCAGGATTGGCCATCGCGATGGCCTTTGCAGGAATTGCGTGTTCGAAACCTGCCGAGACGGCGAAGGAGCAGTCGACGCAGGTTGCCTCCGTGACTCCCTCTGTTTCTCTGCGTGACGGAGCGCAAGCGACGTCCTCTGTATCTCCGTCCAGCCGCACGATTAAGGTTTACAAAGACCCAAACTGCGGATGCTGCAAGGAATGGATCAAACACCTCGAGCAGAACGGTTTCACGGTCGAGGTTGTGGACATGCCCGACTTATCGGCCGTCAAAATGAAATACGGAGTCAGCGATAATCTTCGCTCATGTCACACCGGAGTCATTGGTGACTATGTAATCGAAGGTCATGTGCCGGCGGATCTCATCGTGAAGATGCTCGAGGAGAAACCCAGGATCGCGGGGCTCGCAGTGCCGGGCATGCCGATGGGCTCTCCGGGCATGGAGGGTGCAACGAAGGAAGCATACGATGTGCTCACCTTCGACCGCGCGGGCCATACAACGGTATACGCGCAGAGATAAAGCCCGATGAAGAAAAAGCTTCAGCGCAAGGCGACTCAGAAAGTTGGATGGATGATCGTCGGCGCCGGAGCCGCGATGCTCGCGAGCTCGCTCGTCGAGAAATCGCTTGCTGCAGGGTGGAAGGCGGCGACGTCGAAGAGTCCGCCTTCCAGGCCTGAGTCACTCAAGCGAACGGGATGGAAGGAAGCGATTGCCTGGACTGCGGCAAGCGCGCTCGCGGTTGGATTGAGCCAGGTTCTCGCAAAGCGCGGCGCTGCGGCTGGATGGCAATACGCTACTGGAAGTCACCCGCCGGTTTAGTTCGACGCCTTCCATTCATTGTTGGACCGATCGAGATCCTGAAAACGGTTTTCAGGATCGAGCGTGATCGATTTGAGCGTCTTGCCGTTGAGCGGGATGCTCGTCGTGTAGGTTCGTGAGCCGCGGAACCATACGTCAGCAGGGGCCTTCAGCAGCGTGGACGTTCCGTCGGTCATCTCGAAGTTGAGAATTACCGGCATCGCCATGTCACCGCGATCGCGAATCAGCACCGTCACTCCTCCGCCCCGCGTGTCGACAGCGACTGAATCGATCGATTGATCTGTTGTGTAGGTCGTGAAAAACCATGCGTGCCAGAACCAGTCGAGGTTTTTCCCAAGCGACTTGTTCATCGAGAAGAAGAAATCATACGGAGTCGGATGCTTGTACTTCCACGCTTTCGCATACTCGGCGAAAGCTCTTGCAACCGCTGAATCGCTAACAACGGCGCCGAGTGCATTGAGCGCGATCTCGGCTTTGCTGTAAGCCTGCACTCCGGTGCCTGGTCCAGCGAATTCAGTCAGCCACATCATCGGTGCTTCTATCTCGCTTCCCGCTATGCGACGATATCCGCTCGAGCGATTCTGCCAGTTCACGGGCGCGTTGTTGATGCTCGCTACCGCCACGGCATCGATGTACTCGTTGAATCCTTCATCCATGAATCCGTAGCGAGTCTCGTTGGAGCCCACCGTCATGGGAAACCATTGATGTCCAAACTCATGGACAGTTACGCTGAGTGATGATCCGTTGAAGATGATCATCGGGTATTCCATTCCAGTTTCAGGACCGTCGGCGATCGTGCCCTGTGAAAACTCATATGGAAAGAGAAAGCGCGAGTGCGCCTCGAGTGCTTTCCGTCCGAACTGCGCCGTGTTGTTCTTTCGGTAATTCGTGTGCTGTGGGAGGTACAGCGTATACACCGGGATAGCGCCTTTTGCGGGAATGTTCGCATGCGTTGCATCGAGCACGTAGTCGCGCGATACCGCAAATGCAAAATCATTCACCAGCGGTGCATTGTAATGCCACGTGAGAGTCGAGCCGGGAGCTGTCGAGCTCGATCCGCGCTCGTGCGCCTCGACCACGTGCACAGTGGTATCGACGCGCATTGAAAGCGCGAGCCGGTCCAGGGTGCGCTTCGAATACACTTCCTCAGGATTCATCAGCTGGCCGGTCGCGCCGAGCAGCCATCCTCCCGGCGCGGTGATGCGAACATCGAAGCTGCCGAACTGATTGTAGAACTCGCCGTTGCCCAGGTATTGGTCGGTGTCCCATCCACGCACGACGTCGTACATCGCGATCTGCGGATACCACTGCGCTACCTGATAGAGATAATTGCCGAAGCGGCCCATGCGCTCGCCGCGTCTTGTTGTGTCGACGTTGGGCACAGTGAATCGCCACGCTGTCTCCAGAGTCGCTGTAGCACCCGGAAGAATGGGGGACGGCGGCGTTATGGTGGCAATGCGGTCGTCGAAATCGTACTGCTTCGGATTCGTGAGGGAGATTGAGCTGCCGTTCACCGAAAGCCGCTCGATCGTGATTCCGTCAGTTATATCGGTGATGTAGTCAGTCCGCTCCAACATCGTGCTGAAGTAGTTCTGGTAGAGCCGTATGACGATTGTCTTGAGCGTGTCGGGCGTTGTGTTGTGGAGCGTGATGGTCTCGGAGCCGCGCAGCTGGTTAGACGACGGGTCGATCATTGCCTGAATACGATAGTCCACCCGCTGCTGGAAATACTTCGCTGACGGGGCGCCGCTGGAATCGCGAGTGCCCCTGGCGTATGCGCGCCGCATCGCCGGCGTTATCTGGAGGTCCCGACGAACGGCACGCTCCGGCAGCGGCGCAGGCGATGTCACTGAGGGTGATGGTCTTACCGGCGCGGTGGCGCACGCGGAGAGGAAAAGGGCGCCGAGAATGAGGGCGCGATCGACGGTGATTCGTGGGTGCATCGTGCTGCGGTTAAATGAGCGTTTCAGCGGGTCCGCCCTCCGACGGCCCGCAGGTTGTCCCGCAATTAAGCGGATAGAAAGGTCTTGCGACAAGCGGGCTGATTATTTATACATTCTTTGTGCATAATCACTCGGCAATGACCCTTCCATTCACCGCACCCGCTCAGGAGCCGCAGCGGCCTCTGGTGCGTCCCGCAAACCGGGGCGACATCGATGCCATCCATGAGCTGGTTTCGTCGTATGCGGCCGAAGGCTTGATGCTTCCCCGCACACGTGAGCAGGTCGCGATGAACATCGACAACTATGTTGTCGCCGTTTCGTCCGGTCGCGTCGTTGCGTGCGCGGCGCTCGAGGAATACTCGCCATCCTTGGCAGAGGTTTCTTCTGTGGCGGTTGCGCGCTCGGAGCATGGCAGGGGCCTTGGGACGGACGTCGTGCTTGGCGTGGAGCGCCTCGCTCGCGCACGCGATATCGGGGAGATTTTTGCTCTCAGCCTGAGCGACCGGTTCTTCCTTTCCCTCGATTATGCGCCGGCATCTATCTCCCGTTATCCGGAGAAGCTTGCCCGGTATGATCGAATGATCAATCAGGGAATCCAGATCGTTCCCAAGCGCTGCTTTCAGAAAGTTCTCGAGAACAACTGGCAGATCTCGTCCGATGAGAGGGCTCTCCGGGCCAGCTAAAAGTCGGGGCGCACGGTCGCACTGATTTAGTAGGGGGAAACCATCGTGAATGGGTTCCCCCTTTTTTTAACAGGGAGCGCAGTGAGCGCAGTGAGGTTTTGAGGGGTTATCACTCGCTCTGACAGTGGCTGTCGGATTGGGCAAGCTTACGGCTCCACTCGGATCAACCTCAAAACCTCACTGCGCTCACTGCGCTCCCTGTTAAGGTTTTGTTAGTTCTTTCGCTTCGACGCCGCTTCAACAAACGGGCTATTGCTATTTTTCTAGCATATGCTAGAATTCTAGCACTTATGACGGACCTCAGTCGCCGCGAACGGCAGATCATGGACTTCCTTTATCAGCGTGGCCGGGCTTCAGTCGGCGACGTCATGGACGGTATTCCGGATCCTCCGAGCTACTCTGCCGTGCGCGCAATGTTGCGCACCCTCGAGGAAAAGGGCCACGTGACCCATGTCGAGGACGGACGCGCATACATATATGAGCCCCGTGTGCAGAAAGACACGGCGCGCCAGGGTGCACTGTCACATCTATTGAAGACGTTTTTCGACGGATCCACCGAAAAAGCAGTCGCTGCATTACTCGATCTAAAAGCTGCCCAGCTCTCGAGCGATGAGCTCGACCGCGTAGCACAACTCGTAAATCAGGCAAAGATCGAAGGCCGATGAACATTCTCATCGATACGGCCCTCAAGGGCGCTATCCTGATTGCCGCCGCAGCAATTGCGTCTTATTTCCTCCGCGGACGCTCGGCGGCAGCGCGCCATGCAGCATGGACTGCCGCTGTCATCGGACATCTCGCGCTCCCGGCCCTTTCGATATTCGTTCCGCAATGGAATCTGGGATTGATTCCCGAGCCTGCATGGATGAAAAGCACTGTCGCGGCTCCGGCAGTCACCAGCATCATCGAGCCTGCTTCGCCGGAGAAGACGAGCATCATTCACGACGATCCGGCAAGCGCGGTCACTCCAATTTCGCAGCCGACAAATCCGCAACCTGCCGCCGAACAGTCATCGTGGATCGGCCGGATCAAGAGCACGAACATCTCACCGGTCACGCTTCTCTGGCTCATTGGAAGCGCGCTCGTTCTTATACGTCTCGCAATTGGAACATGGAAAGTAGGACGCCTCGCCAGGCAGGGCGCCCGCGTTGATGACGGTGAGTGGCTTTCACTCACTCAGCGTCTGGCTAACAGGCTTGGAATAAGCCGCCCGCTGACACTGCTTCGCGGCGACCGGCTCGCTGTGCCCGTGACGTGGGGCGTCGTATATCCTGCGGTTCTGCTGCCACCTGATTCCAATGAATGGCCTGAAGAACGCCGCCGCTTCGTTCTCGTGCACGAGATGGCGCACGTAAAAAGATTCGATGCGCTGACCCAGCTCGTCGCGCAGATCGCGATCGCAGTCTTCTGGTTCGATCCGCTCATCTGGCTCGCCGCGCACCGTATGAGAGTCGAGCGCGAGCACGCATGCGATGATTATGTAATTCGAGATGGCACCAAGCCTTCGCTCTATGCGGGTGAGCTCCTCGAAATGGTGCAGTCCATCGGCACACCGAGCCGTGAAACCGCGGCACCTGCATTTGCTGCGCTCGCAATGGCAAGACGCTCTGAATTCGAGGGCCGGATGCTCGCAATTCTCGATTCACGACAGGACCGTCACACGTTGAGCCGGCGCAGCACCGTTGCGGCCAGCATGCTTCTCGCAATTCTCGTGTTGCCGCTTGCGGCACTGCGTCCCTTCGGCGCACGCGCTGCCTCCGCCGAAGTAGTAAGAGGCAATAATCAGAAGACGGATGTTGCAAAGGCAGCGGTCAACGACGGCAGGCCAAATCTGAATTTCAGTGAGAATGCCTGCGATTCAGCGATGCGCGTACGACGCGGAACGGTGTCGAACCTCGTTCACACTGACAGCGGCGATGAAGATGGAATTCCCGTGCTCGAGTACATGTCGTTGTCTGATGCCGGCTGCACACAGGCAGCATTCGTCGGGACGACTGTCTTCGCAAACGATCGGCTCATCTCACTCGGCAACGAGGAATCGTTCGTCACAGTTTCTGAAGTGACGCCTTCGACCAACAGGTCGATCAGGATTACTCGTCGTGGAAATGGCACGATGGAATTCTCGCCGCGCCTCAACGGATCAGCCGTTGGATTCGATGACTCCATGCGTGCGTGGCTCGCGAAGCTTCTGCCGGCGATTCTTTCGGAAGCAGGTGTTGACGCGCCGCAGCGAGTGTCGCGCGATCTCGCGCGCGGAGGAGTCGATGCGGTGTTGACGCGCATTGCCGCAATCAGGAGCACTTCGTCGCGACGAGCCCATTACGAAGCACTCCTCGATGGCAGACCTCTCAGCTCTGCTGAGTACGATCGTGTTTCGCGTCACGTATCGCACTATCTCGCATCGTCGCCATCGGATCTTGCGGCAGTGCTCACACGAATCGCCGCCGGGCCCGCGAAAGGAACAAAATCACTTGGCGCTGCAGTCGGCGCGCTTGGTCGAGCACAGGATGCGCTTTCGAATGCGCTCGAGGCACAGCTTGGCAGGAGCCACTCGAGCAGCGATACGGCACAGGCTCTCACACAATACGGGGTGACCGACGACCCCGATATGTTGCTGCTCGCCCTGGAAGGCGCTGCAGACATGAGCAGTG
>DATEDH010000256.1:0-9691 GCA_035281765.1 Gemmatimonadaceae bacterium | reverse complement strand
ATTTTACTGGTGAGTCACGACCGTGAGTTGCTGAGAGTTCTGGTGAATCGCGTATGGGTGCTTCACGAGCGGCACGTCACCGATTTCGGCGGTGGTTTCGCTGAGTGGGAGGTTGCCAGCGAGGAGCGGGCGCATGCTGCTCAGGTTGCGGCAGCGGAAGAGGAGTCACTGCGCCGCGTGCACGAGAAGCAGAAGACCAAGCGGCGCGAAGACGACAGAACAAAGCAGCGCGACGTCGTGAAGAACGCGAGACAAAAGGCAGAGGATGCAGAACGCGCCGTTGCAGATCTCGAATCGAGAATAACTGCGATCACTGCGGAACTGGCCGACCCTGAGCTTTACACGACCGATGACGGCAAGCAGAAGGCGATCAGGAGTGGCGCCGAGCTGGATCGCCTGAAAAAACAGCTCGATCGCGCAATCGAGCTGTGGACAGAGGCTACGGAAGCTGCGGAGGCGACTGGAGCAGCAGGTTAAAACTCGCCGATGAAGCCAATCTCCGGCTCGAGCCGGACATCGAATTTCTGTTGTACTGCATCCTGCGCGATTGCAATCAGCTCACGCACGTCGCGTGCGGTTGCGTGTCCGAGATTCACCATGATGTTCGCATGAATGTGTGATATCTGCGCATCACCGTGACGGTGTCCCTTCAATCCGCACTGATCGATCAGGCGGCCTGCTCCCATTCCCTCGATTTTCTTGAAAATGGAGCCCGCGCTCGGGTGAAACTGAAGCCAGGGATGACGGGCGCCGCGCCAGCTCAGGTTTTCCTGCATGATCTTGTGCATGCGCGCTGTGTCACCGCGCTCGAGCTGGAAGGTGACTGCAAGCGCGACATCGTTGCGATGATGAAGAACGCTTGTGTCATAGCCAAACTTCATGTAATCGAAGCCGACAGTTCTTCGCTCACCCTCCTCAGTCAGAAGATCCGCTGACTTGAAAACGTCGGCGATGAACATCGTCTGTTTCCGCTCGGGCTCGGGCTCCAGAAAGTGAAGATTCTGCCAGACCGCGCCGCCAATCGTGCTCGGAATTCCAACATAGTGCTCGAGCCCTGACCATCCCCGCTCAACAGCTTCCGGAATCAGCTCTCCGACTACTGCACCGCTCTCGACCCACAGCTCACCGCTCTCGGAGAATGTGAAATGGCCGGCATGGTTGCGTATTACGAGCCCGCGAAAGCCCTTATCTCCAACGAGAATGTTGGCGCCAAGCCCGAGGACGAAGTAAGGAACTTGTAATTCTCGCGCCGCGAGCACAGCGGTTGCGAGATCCTCTGCAGTATTAGTGGTATAGAAGAGGTCTGCAGGACCACCGATACGGAAAGTGGTGTATTCAGAGAGCAGCACGTTCCGGCTGAGCTGTGACTGGTTCAACCGGGCGGCTAACTTTTCGTGCTTGTCATTCATCGAGGCTTTTGTTTGAACGGAATGTCTCAAAGAAATCGCACCAGGGCCTGGCTCGCTACTCTGCTTTTGATTGTATGCGCCATTGTGCCGTCGATAGTTCATGCGCAGCGGGCCGAGCTCGAGAAGATCATCAAGAGGAAAGTTCTTTCGAACGGCCTCGAAGTGATCGTCGTCGAGAACCACGGCGTTCCGCTCGCAACAATAGAAGTGGACGTGAAAAACGGCGCGTTCACGCAGAGCCCTGAATATGCCGGGCTCGCTCACATGTACGAGCACATGTTCTTTCGCGCGAATGCAACGTTCCCTGAATCTGAGGAGTTCGTTGCGCGCGCCGGAGATCTTGGCGCCGTCTTCAACGGGACTACCCAGGAAGAGCGGGTCAACTATTACATCACCGTCCCCTCCGACAGCATGGCGGCAGGCGTGCGGTTTCTCGCTGCCGCGCTTCTGGCTCCGTTATTCAATCAGGATGAGCTCGAGCGCGAGCGTCAGGTGGTTATCGGTGAATACGATCGCAACGAGTCGAGCCCGTTCTTTCAGCTCAACCGGGAAATGGACAAGCTCCTTTATCCCGGGAACTTCAGCCGCAAGAACGTAATCGGCGACCGGCAGGTGATTCTCACTACGACGCCGGAGAAGATGCGGACAATTCAGCGCAAGTATTACGTCCCCAACAATTCGGTGCTCATCGTGTCAGGCGACGTGAATCCTGATCAGGTTTTCGCGACCGCCGAAAGGGAGCTGGGGAAGTGGCAGAAAGGAGCGGACCCGTTCGTGGCCGATCCTGTCCCGGCGATTCCTGCCCTGACCAAGAACGACGCCGTTATAGTCGAAGCTGGCGTTGGTGCTGTGACAGTGTTCCTTCAGTGGCAGGGTCCAAGTGTCGGGAAAGATCCGAAATCGACTTATGCGGCCGATGTTTTCTCCGACGTCCTCAACGATCCCGGGTCCAATTTTCAACAGCGACTCGTCGACAGCGGACTATGGCAAAGCCTGGGCGTGAACTACTACACGCTCAATAACGTCGGCCCGATCACGATCAGCGGCCAGACATCTCCGGCAAACCTTCGCAAGGCGATCGCCGCACTCGAGGCGGAGATCGCGAAGTTCACGAGCGCCAATTATTTCGACCCCACGGAGCTCGAAGCCGTGAAGGCACATCGCGCAGTCACGTCTGCATTCGACAGAGAACGCGCGTCCGGCTTTGCGCACACGCTTGGATTCTGGTGGAGCGTTGCCGATCTCGAATACTACATGGGATACGTCGACAACATGGCAAGGCAGACGACTGCAGACCTTCGCACTTACGCGACGAAATACATAGTAGGAAAGCCGAGAATCACCGGGGTTCTCATCGATCCGGCGTCACGCAGACAGCTCGGACTCACGACGACAGAGCTTTCATCGAGAGGATCCGAATAATGCTGCTATCAGTTGCGCTGGCACTTTCCACCGCCACGTCGAGCTTCGACGTCGGTGGCCTGAAAGTGATTCTCAGGGAAAGCGATGCGAACAACGTAGTCGCTGCGAACCTGTATCTGCTGGGAGGCACGAGGCAGGTCACTGCTGCCAATGCGGGAATAGAGCCGCTGCTTCTCGAAGTATCCGATCGCGGGACGAAGAATTATCCCAAGACTACGCTTCGTCGAAAGATGTCGAGACTAGGCAGTGAGATCGCGACAGTTCCCTCTGACGACTGGACGATGTTCGGCATCAGGGCGACGACCGAAGTGTTCGATTCGACGTGGGCGATCTTTGCCGATCGCGTGATGAATCCGACTCTCGACGCAGAGGACGTCGCGCTCATCAAGAACCAGTTCCTGCTCGGCATCAATCAGCGCAGGGATGATCCCGAGTCGCTTGCGGAATATCTCGCGGACAGTCTCGCATTCGAGGGACATCCGTACGCGATACCGCTCATTGGAACTGAAGCGTCGATGTCGGCAATCGACGCGAAAGCACTGCGTGATTATCACCAGTCGCAGATGGTGAAGTCGCGAATGCTTCTCGTTGTCGTCGGTGATATCGATCGACCGCATCTGGAGCGGTTGATCACTGCGACGCTCGCCAAGCTTCCTCAAGGCAATTACAAATGGACGCTGCCTTCGCGGCTGCCTGAGGGACGGCCTGCGCTCGTCGTTGAGTCGCGCTCACTGCCGACCAATTACATCGTCGGGTATTTCAGCGGGCCGCTGGCGAGCTCGGCGGATTATCAGGCGCTTCGCATCGCAACATCAGTTCTGACCGGGCGGATGTTTTCGGAGATTCGCACGAGACGGAACCTCACCTATGATGTCCAGTCTCCATTTCTGGACCGCGCGGCGAGTGCAGGAGGGCTGACGGTCTCGACGACTTCGCCCGATACAACGCTCAAGCTGATGTCAGCTGCAGTGAAGGAGCTGCAGCAGGGTCTTCTCGATCCGGACGGGCTCGCGAAGCTCGAACAGCAGTTTTTGACCGAGTATTTCCTGGACAACGAGACGAATGACGCGCAGGCGGACTTTCTGGCTCGCCAGCAGCTGTATAGGGGGGATTACAAGCTCGCAGACAGATTCGTGGCAGAGCTCGAGAGTGTCACACCGGAACAGGTGCAGAGGGTGGCAAGACTCTATATGAAAGGGATCCGGTTCGCATATGTGGGTGATCCTTCGCGAATCAACCAGAGTCTGATAAATCGATTCTAGAAAATTGCGGCACGATTCCTGACGCAACTACGGGCGCTCGTTGATTTCCAGACGCTTTGTGAACAAATTCACAAACTCTGCGCGTGATGTTTTCGCAGGGAAATCTCAATCGCGAGAAGTAACTCGTACGGCACTGGAGGCCACAAGGAAATGCGGTTTTATGGAATTGCGCTCGCTGCGAGCGCGGTTGTTCTCGGCGCATGCGCCGGCGGTGACAAGAATGCAGGCGACACGACGGCAGTTGCTGTCGATACCTCGGCTGCTGCCACGACACCGGCACCGGCTGCTGGAGCGCCTGCTGGCGCGGCCACGATGGCTGCGATCACTGGCACCACGCATGAGATCAAGATGGTCGGTGATGCTCAGGGATATCGTTTCGAGCCAGCCAATATCACCATCAAGGCAGGCGACGGGATCAAGTTCACCACGGTGAGCGGCGGCCCGCACAACGTTGCATTCGATCCTGCAACCATCCCGACCGATGTTCAGGGTCAGCTCGACGCGAACATCTCGGAGAAGATGGGACAGCTCTCGAGCGCACTCAAGATGAATCCCGGCGAGTCGATCACCGTCTCGTTCGCGAACATCAAGGCCGGCAAGTACCCCTACCACTGCACCCCGCACCTTGCCCTCGGAATGAAGGGCGAGATCACGGTTCAGTAAGAAGTAATGCCGAAAAAGAAGGCGGGGGCATCCAAGGATGCTCCCGTTTTTTTTGCACCTGTCCGCCAGCCGCGGTGGGGACTGTGCTGCCAGTTTCTCGACTCACCCATCCATTTCAGGCAGGCGACCCATCGCTACTGCGCAACACTTACCCCAACGGCTAGACGCGCCTATTTGTCGGCGATAGTTCTGTCGAATGCCCAGACCCTGCAGGATGCCATCATCCGGTGTAGCGAGCTCGGAATCGGTGCTTTCCGGATAACAAGCCAGTTCATGCCGCTCGCAACTCATCCCGCGAGCGGGTATTCGTTCCAGGAGCTCGATGGATGGGAGGAGATCGAAGACAAGCTTGCCCGGGCACGAACGCTGTCTCAACAGCATGATGTCAGGCTCAGCTTTCACCCCGATCAGTTCGTCGTTCTCAATTCGGAGACCGAGCGCGTGGTGAAAGCATCGGTGCAGGAGCTGGAGCATCAGGCAGCGGTTGCCGACCTGGTGGGTGCTCAGGCGCTCACCTTGCATGCTGGAGGAGCTGCGGGAGGAAAGGAAGCATCATTCGAGAGATTGGAGAGAGGTGTCGATGCGCTCGGCGAAAAGGCACGGCGACTTCTCGCGCTCGAGAACGATGACAGATCATTTTCTCCTGGTGACCTGCTCCCGTTTTGCGAGCGCACTGGTATACCATTCATTTACGATGTTCATCATCATCGCTGTAAGCCCGATGGACTTTCTGTTGCAGAAGCGACTGCACGTGCAGCAGCGACATGGAAAGGCCGCGAGCCATGGATGCATATCTCGTCGCCGAAGGATGGATGGACATCATCGAATCCACGGCTTCATGCAGATTTCATCGACCCGGCGGATGTGCCGCGCGAATGGTTCGGAATGGCGATGACAATCGACGTCGAAGCAAAGGAGAAAGAGCGCGCAGTGATTGCAGTGACTGAAGCGATGCGGGAGAACTGGCAGCTGTGAACCGGCCGTTTGGAGGCGCGACTTATCTCTGGACGTCATCGCGTTCGCGCAATGCGTCGAGACGTCTTGCCGTCATGGGAATTGCGGGCGGCCTCGTCTTTGTCGCGTCGCTCATTGCGTTCGTGCTCGTACCACGCCAAGCGACTCGTGCAGCGGTGCGTGCATCGTCGACGCTCGAAGAGCGCCCCGATTCGAACCGCACCGTTCTCGTGCGAAATCGAGCAGCAGCACAGATAGCTTCTGCCGATTCACTGCTCTCCGCTGCGAGACGTCCACTCGCATCTGCGCCGGTCCTGGCTGTCGTAGACACGTTTCCGCCGGAAGCGATTGCGCGTCGTCAGGCATTGGCAGAGGAAGTCAGCACTCTCAATCGCCTGATCGACAGAGCGGACAACGCTCCCCTTCCCTCTTCATATCGCGCACTTGCAACAGCGCCATCGCTTGCGAGCGATCCGATTGTGCGCGCACTGCTCGATTCACTTGCGGACATCGAGCGTGAGCGGGATGCATTCGGAACCGTCGGAGGCGTCGACCCTGTTTATGTCGCACTCACCTCGAGAGCAACCGCAGTTGGCCGGTCAATTCAGGCAATCGCCGAGACGAAGCGCATTGCAGCGAGACAGGAGCTTGCGTCACTTCGACCTGCCGCACCGGCGGCGCCCCCGCGACCGCAGGTAGATACCGGAAGATTCCTGGCGCAGCGCGCAGCAGGCGAGCGCGCTTACGCCGAGGCAACTGCGACTCTCGCTCAGATGCGTGCAGTGAACGAGCGCATCGACAAGGAAACAGAACGCGCGCGTGATCTGGCAAATGTCGGCGCTCCACCGCTTGCAATGCTTGCCGCAGCGGTTGTGCTCGCACTCACGCTCGGATTCGGTGCGTCACTCTTTATGGAGCTCAAGAATCCCACGGTCGCCGATACACGCGAGGCCGAGCAGGTGACCGGTGTGCGAGTGCTGAGCGTGATCGAGCCGGAGGTAGTCCTTGCGGAGCGCAGCAGACATCAGGCGGATGTAGCGGTGCCGCATCTCATCGACGTGATGTCGGAAAGTTATCGCCGACTCTATCTGCATCTCGCTGCAACGGAAGCCAATGTGCCTATTGTCACTGTCGCGGGCGACGATGCTGCAATCGTTGCAACAGTTGCCGCCAACATCGCGGCAGCAGCGGCATATGAAGCGCGCAGCACGTTGCTTGTCGATGTGGATCCGGGAACTTCACCTATTGCAAGCATTTTCAAAATCCGGTCGCAGCCCGGACTCTCGGCGATAATCGCCGGACGAGCGGACTGGCCGGGGTCGATCATCCCCGTGATAGTCGGTCGCGATCGGACGCTGGACGTTCTGCCGAGTGGAGCAAAGCAAGGCGGTGTTCAGGACACCGAAGCTGCGCAGAGAATACGTGGTGATTTTGCCCGCATGGAGCGGCGCTATGATCTCATCGTGATTGCAGCGCCGACCGCATATGTTCAGCATGGGCGGGCGAGCATCATCCCTGCCCCGGATGTAGTTTTGTGTGCGAGAGTAGCGCACACAAAACTTGCGCGCCTCAAGGAAGAAGTCGAAGGGCTGCGCTCGCTCGATCTGAGAATTCACGGGCTCGTCTTATGGAATGACGACATGCCGGTGATCGAAGCTCAGGATGAGCGCACTGAATCGAGCGAGAAGCGCGGCGCAGGCTCGTTCAATCTTGCAGGAGCGCGCTGAATACAGTAATGGCTGAGACAACAATCGATTTACGTGGTCTTCCGGCAGCGGAAGCATATGCCGAGCTGCTCGGCCAGACTGAAGCCGTGCTCGAGGGAATCGACGACGAGATTGCCGCGATGGCGACTATAAGCGCGCTGATTCACAATTCGTTCGGGCATTTGTGGACCGGATTTTATCGTGTCGTCGAGCCTGGGAAGCTGCTTCGTGTCGGTCCATATCAGGGAACACTCGGCTGCATGGAGATCAGGTTTGGACGCGGTGTATGCGGAACTGCTGCGGCTGAAAAGCGAACGGTGATCGTCGAGGATGTGAATGAGTTTCCCGGTCACATTGCCTGTGACGCGAGGTCGCGCTCGGAGATTGTCGTTCCTGTATTTGATAATAAGAGAAACCTGATCGCGGTTCTCGACGTCGACTCCGAAGATGTGTCTTCATTCAACGAAGCGGATCGTGAAGGCTTGGAGCGTGTCGTAGCGTGGTTCGCGAAAGAGCGATGAGCACGCGCGGCTATTCGGACGCCGTTGATCATGCGCTCGCGTTTGCAGCGAAGCACCATGATCGCCAGGTGTGGAAGGGCGGCGCGCGCCTTCCCTATTTCACACAGCCCGCAAATGTCGCGGTGATTCTGTCGAAGTACGATTGCGATGATGACACAATTGTTGCCGGAATCCTTTACGATGTGGTGAACGATTCGGTGCGCGACGGATTCACGCGGGAAATGCTCCAGCAGCGGATTGGAGAAAAATTCGGATCCGATGTGCTGTCGGCTGTGCTTTCTGTCACGCAGCGAAAGGTCGACGATGACGGGATCGAGCTCTCGACTGATGAGCGTCGTGAGGATTTACTGCAGCGACTGGATCAGGCGGGTGATTCCGCGCGATGGGTGACAGTCGCGCATCAGGTGCACAGTGCGAATTCCCTTCTCACCGATCTTCGCCGCACCGTCGATCGCAATGCAGTATGGTCACGCGCGAGCGGCGGGCGTGCGCCAACCGTGAAATGGTATCGTGATGTCTATGACCGACTGGCCGAGACTGGTTTCGATGCCGCGATCATGGATGAGCTGCGCGAAGCCGTGACGGCCCTCGAGAGTCTCGACTAGACTGCGACCGGCTCCGCGCTGACCGCATAGGTGCGGTCTACATAATCTTCGAGAATCTGCAGGAATTCAGGGACGATGTTGTCGCCCTTGAGCGTGACCATCAGCTTGCCGTCGACGTATACCGGCGCTTTGGGCTCTTCGAATGTTCCAGGAAGAGAGATTCCAATGTTCGCGTGCTTCGACTCTCCGGGACCATTCACGACGCAGCCCATAACCGCGACCTTCAGATCACTGACGGCCGGATATTTTGATCGCCACACCGGCATCTGCTCTCGCAGGTAAGTCTGAATGTCCTCTGCCATGTGCTGGAAGAAAGTAGAAGTCGTGCGTCCGCATCCGGGACATGCAGTGACCTGAGGATTGAAACGCCGCAGGTCAAGTGACTGCAGAATCTGCTGCGCGACCTCGACTTCCTCGGTGCGATCTCCATTCGGCTTTGGCGTCAGCGAAACACGAATCGTGTCGCCGATTCCCTCGGAAAGAAGAATCGAGAGCGCGGCACTGCTCGCGATGATTCCCTTGCTTCCCATCCCTGCTTCAGTGAGTCCGAGATGAAGCGGATAATCACAGCGTGAAGCGAGGCGGCGATAGACTTCCACGAGATCCTGCACGCCGGAAACTTTCGCCGATATGATGATCGCGTTGTGTGGAATGCCGCATTCTTCCGCAAGCTCTGCCGACCGAAGCGCGCTCTCGAGCATCGCCTCGATGTAAACCTCTTTTGCGCTGACGGGATCGGGCTTCACCGCGTTCTCGTTCATCATGCGCGTGAGCAGATCCTGGTCGAGCGATCCCCAGTTCACGCCGATACGAACAGTTTTCGCGTTTTCTGCCGCGATGCGCGCGATGATGCTGAAGTTCTCGTCGCGGCGCTTGCTGCCGACATTGCCGGGATTGATTCGATACTTGGCGAGCGTGCGCGCGGTATCGGGATAATTCGCGAGAAGAAGGTGCCCGTTGTAGTGAAAGTCTCCGATCAGCGGAACGTCGACGCCCTGGTCGGCAAGTCGCTGCGCGATTTCAGGGACTGCGCGTGCGGCTTCTTCGTTGTTGACCGTGATGCGGACGAGCTGCGAGCCGGCGGATGCGAGCGCGGCTACCTGTGCCGCGGTAGACGCGGCATCGGCAGTGTCCGTGTTCGTCATCGAC
>DATEDH010000255.1:0-14748 GCA_035281765.1 Gemmatimonadaceae bacterium | reverse complement strand
ACCGGCCTGTGTATCCATGCACTGGCAAGCCGCAGGGACTTAACAAGTACAAGAACCGCTCGACAGGATATGCGTCAACCGCCGGGAAGTACGCATCGGCATTCGGAATTGCATCGGTAGTCTTCAAGAAGAGCGATCCTGAATTCTCAGAGAAGCTGAGAGACCGCGCGCTTGCTGCTTATCGCCTCGGCCGGCAGCATCCAGGTGTATGTCAGACGGCGTCTGCCGTATCACCATACTTCTACGAAGAAGACAACTGGCACGACGACATGGAGCTCGGCGCAGCTTCACTCGTCGATGCAACCGGGCAGAAACATTTTCTTGGCGACGCGCTTGTGCATGCGCGCAACGAGCCGATTACACCCTGGATGGGCAAGGACACTGCGAACCACTATCAATGGTATCCGTGGCACAACAACGGACACTATGAAGTGTGGCGCAATGGAAGCGCCGGCGAGAAAGCGCAGATGGCCCGCTTCTATAGACAGGGACTCGAAGCGGTGATTGGTCGAGCTGATAACGGCTTCAAGGTTGGCATTCCGTTCATCTGGTGCTCGAGCAACCTGATGGCAAGCTTCGCGACACAGGCATATCTGTATCGCAAGATGACAGGCGACAACCGCTTCCGCGAATACGAAGCGGCTGCACTCGACTGGCTGCTTGGCACAAACCCATGGGGAGTGTCGATGATCATCGGCGTTCCGGCACATGGCAACTTCGCGCGTGATCCACATGCAGTGATTACGAGCAAGATGGGACTGCAGCTTACGGGCGGAATGCTCGACGGTCCTGTGTATCGCTCGATCTATGAGAACTTGAAGGGCATCGCGCTGCACAATCCGGATGAGTACGCAGCGTTCAACACCGGGTTCATCGTATATCACGATGACGTCGGCGATTATTCAACCGATGAGCCGATCATGGATGGCACGGCGAACCTCACGTACCTGTTTGCTGCGATGACGCGTGGCAACTGACGCTGCATGCCGGAGCTGCCTGACGTAACTGTCTATGTAGAGCTGATTGCAGCAAAGACAGTTGGCAGAACAATCGACCGTGTGCGCATTGCGAGTCCCTTCGTCGTGCGCTCGGTCGATCCTCCTGCGAATGCAGCAGAGGGAAAGACAGTGCGCGACGTGCGGCGCATTGGAAAGCGCATCGCGATCGGACTTGACGATGATATCTGGATCGTCATCCACCTGATGATTGCCGGCCGCTTTCGCTGGCTTGCGCCAGGCGCAAAGATCCCCGGACGAATGGGACTCGCTGCGTTCGATTTCGGGAATGGGACTTTCCTTCTTACAGAGGCAGGCACACAGCGCCGTGCATCGATCACTCTTGTTCGCGGTGAAGAAGCGCTCGCTGCGATCGATCGCGGCGGTGTTGAGCCACTCGAGGTCGATGAAGCGACATTTGCTGAGCAGCTCCGGAAAGAAAACCACACGCTCAAGCGATCATTCACTGATCCAACATTGTTCAGCGGAATCGGGAATGCCTACTCAGATGAGATTTTTCATCGGGCGCGCATCTCTCCGATAAAACTGACATCGCGCTTGACCGGAGAAGAGATAGGCCGGCTCTACGCCGCAACGCGTGATGTTCTCGTCGAGTGGACCGAGCGACTGCGCAACGAAGCTGGCGGAGAGTTTCCAAAAAAGGTCACCGCATTTCACGACGAGATGGCGGTGCATGGTCGCTACGGCAAGCCATGCCCTGTTTGTGGCTTGCCTGTGCAGCGCATCAGATACGCAAGCAACGAGACCAACTACTGCGCGCGATGTCAAACCGAGGGACGTCTTCTCGCGGACCGCGCGCTTTCACGCCTTTTGAAACAGGACTGGCCCAGGTCTATCGACGAGCTTTAGACGTCGCTTCGGTCAGAAGATCCGATCTCTGTGTTGCAAGCGATTGCCCTCCATCGCAGACCATCACTGTTCCGGTGATGAATTGCGAAGCGTCGGAGCAAAGGAACAGAGCGAGGTCAGCAATCTCGCTCTTCTTTGCAAATCTCCGGAGCGGAATCATTCCCTCGAACATTTTTCGCGCTTCGGGTGTTGGCGCAAGGCGGCTCATCCCTTCCGTGTCATCGACTGCGCCCGGCGCGATGGAGTTCACTCGCACTCCCATCGGCCCCCATTCTATCGCGAGCGTGCGCGTGATCATATCGACGCCTGCTTTTGCTGCGCACACATGAACCTGCATCGCCATTGGAATGAATGCCTGCATGGCCGAGATGTTTATTATCGACGCGCCGGGTTTGTTGAGATGCTCGAATGCTGCCCTGCACGTGTTGAACGTGCCGAGCAGGTCGATATCGACAACCGCCTTGAAGCCATTCGCTGACATTCCAAGCGCTGGAGCAGGAAAATTTCCGGCGGCGCCGCACACTAGAATATCGATCTCTCCAAACTGGTCGCGCGCCGATTTGATCGCTTGAGAGAGAGCATCGTAGTCGCGCACATCGGCAGGAAAGCCTGCTGCTTTCACTCCCAATTTCTCGAGCTCCGCCGCTGCGTTGTCGAGCTTCTCCTTCGTACGGCCTATCAATCCCAGCGATGCGCCATGCTCAGCAAACCGCTGCGCAATCGCGAAGTTGATTCCGCTGCCGCCTCCGGTGATTACTGCAACTTTCCCATCGAGAATTCGTGAACCGAATGCAGCGGTCATTGTTTGTTCCGTCGACTGCGTTTGACTACATGGTCCGGGCCATCCTCGGAATACATCTCCGCAGCTGCGGCCGCCGATGCCCGCTCGAGCGAACGCCGATTCAACGCAAGCACTGAACCGTTCTCCGCCTGCCGTTCCATCAACAGGCCTGCGTCACGCAGGATAGCAACGTGGTGTGATATCGTCGGTTTGGAAACCTTGAACAGCTTCGCAAGCTCAACCGATGTCATTGGTGTGCGTGCAAGCGTGGTTGCAATTGCGTAGCGCGTGGTGTCACCGAGAGCCTTGAAAATCTTCCCGGGCTCAAGCGCAGTATGCTCGCGCGTCGAGGCTTCTTCTCTCGCCCGGTCGCTGACGATCTGGAGCGATTTGTCGAGCACGGGAATGTATAACGTCACACGCTCGTGAGAATCCTTATACGCAGCCCACAGCTTCGAAACGTTGAATGCGGAGGGCATGAGATGAACGTGAGAGGTGCTCACTCCGATGCGCTCCATGTTCACCGGCAACTGTGAATTCGCGAGCAATGCGGAGAGACCGTTTTTTGAAATCTGATTCTTCATCCGACGGGCCGAGCTGTGCATCTGCGCCTCGAGCGCTGACCAGGTATCACTGAATCCGACCTGCCAGAATATCTCCAGTGCAGTGACCATCTCCGCGCGGTATGTCGCCGGCTGCGAGATGATCCTGTCGAACGCATACGTGGATGGGCTCTCGGTGTTGAATGGCTCGAGACCGAGAAGTCTTAAAATGCGCTGCTGCGAAGCAGCTTCCTTTGTCACGGTGCGTTTGAGTGACGCCTTTCCGGACATCAGTCCGTCGACCGCGCCTTCAACCTTGAACACACCGCCAAGAACAGATCGCTGAAAGGCGGCGTCATCCATCGAGCTGAGTGCCGAGATGAGCTCAGCATAAGAAATCGCCGGCGGCTCGTCGCGCAGCGCGTCAGCGAGAAGCGGCCACATGATCGGCGCCGGCGCGACACGCGCAATCTCAGTCCGGGCGCGTGCGGGCAGTCGATGTTCGATCTCCCGCCGCCATGCCGCATGCCAATCGCCTGCCCCGCTCTCCAGCGCATGGAGGGCGTAGAAAATCTCGAATCTCGGAGTTACATGAACTGCCGTCTGATAAGGCATTCCATTAGTTAGATAACAGTCTAACTAGGGTCAGCGCAACCCCCACCGAGCCGCCTCGATGACGAACAGCCCGTTAGTCGCGTCGATTCGCACAACGCCGCCCTTCCCGATATCGCTTCCGAGGATCCCGTCGAGCGCCACAAACGACGAGACCTGGGGAATGAATATCATGAGCTTCCTCAAAACCATGGCCTGGCCGCCCATATTGGCGCGCAGCTCGTCGACGAATCGCCCGTGCGCGCTCGTCACCCCGGCAAGGCCACCGATCAATCGGCGCTCCCCACTGAACGTGCGCGCCTTGGTCTTAATGGGAAGACCGTCAGTCGAATACGTCTCCTGCGCGCCGGTGTCGAGATTGAAGTGCAGCGGAATTCCCTTCGACGTGACCAGTCGTACGATCGGAGTACCGATCCAGAAAAGATTTCTCCCCGTCGCTGGCAGGCGCACGTTGGTTGCCGGCTTCGCAAGGATGACGCGCGCATTGGCGTAATCGATTCTCAGATCGAACCGGCTGATGAGATCGAATCCAATCACTCCTTCGATCTCGGTTACGACTGGCACACCCGCTTCATCACCGAGCCGAATAAGCATTCGCTCGCTTGCGACGATAAGAGCAGGTGTATTGCGAACTTCAATTGTGCCGAGCTGAAGTCGCTCGATTTGAGATGGCTGTGCGGGAACGCGGCCTGTCGTTGTCGCAACTTCGAGTGTGTCGCGCGTGAGCGCGCGGATTCCCAGCTCCGACGCAACGTTCGAGGAGACGATCGACATGCTTGCGCCGGTATCGAGCCAGAACGTGTGGCGCTTTCCGTTGATCGTCACATCGATCATCGGGACTCCCGATACCGACAGGGAAAGCGGAAGAACCGTTTGAGCGTCTGCGAATTTTATCTGCCGCGGTGCTACCTGCCGGAACGCCATCGCCCAGCTTTCGACACCTGCCTTGTCGGAGCTGTCATTGTCTTTGCTTACGCGCGCAAGACTGTCCAGCTCAGCAAGTAATTTCCAGTTGTCCTGATACTGAAGCATTGCTGTCATCAGAACACGCGATGCAGCACGTATCGTCGAATCAGTCGAAGCGGCGTGAATCTCATCGAGTGCGAGAGCGGCATCGTCGTGACGCCCGTTCATTATGAGTGACAGAGCTTTCGCAAAATCACGCTGCGTATCGCTCACCTCATGGCGATTGACATATCCCGTATCGAGGCTCGACATTGCCTCCCAGAACGAGTGGCTCGTCGAAGTAATCGCCGACACACGCCGCGCCGAACGCGATGACGTATCGATCTGCACACTCGGCGGCACATAAAACAAAACCGGCTTGGGCGGACCGCACGATGTTCCGGCCACGATCATGGTGGCAAAAATGGCGAGCGCGCGTTTTGCGGATATCACAGGCCTAATATTGCAATCCGCACAGATCTTTGCCGCGTATAAAGGACATGACAGACAAAATCCATAAAACAGACGACGAGTGGCGCGCTCAGCTCACTCCCGAGCAGTACCGGATCGCCCGCAAGCACGGCACCGAGCCGGCATTTACCGGCAAGTACAACGCGTCAAAGGAGCCAGGCATTTATCGCTGCGTATGCTGCGGCAATCCCCTGTTCGATTCCGACGACAAGTTCGATTCGGGAACCGGTTGGCCGAGTTTTACGCAGCCGGCCGAGGAGGGAAGTGTCGAGACTGATACTGATACGAGCTTCTTCATGAAGCGCACGGAAGTGCACTGCAGCCGGTGCGATGCGCACCTGGGCCACGTGTTCGAGGATGGTCCCGCGCCTACAGGAATGCGCTACTGCATCAACTCCGCATCGCTGGATAAAGTCGACAAAGCAGGTTGATTCACCCCGTCCGGCGCCCCTGAGGCGCCGGTTTTTTTGCGGGAGCCGGCCTGGCTGCGGGTGGTTTGCCATTAAGGGCTGTGGCCATCGCGCTTTCGTTTCCAGTCCTGTCGATCGCGGTGACGACGACTTCATCGGGTGGAGCGATTTTCGACCCGCCCTCGAACATGTGCGTCGTCTGTGCTCCCGGAAGAATTTTCGTCGTCCAGTCTGGACCATTTCGATATCTCAGCACCCAGAGCCAGACTTTTTCTGTTCCTGATGGGACAAGCGTTACAACTGTCGCGCGCGTCGCAGGATCCTTCGCGAGATACGCTGCGGGTTTCCTCGGCGGAATGCTGTCGAGCCATGGCGATGCGGGAACCAATGCTGGTCCGGCGTATGGACCGGCGAGCAGCCGGTCATCGAGGCTGTCGCGATTCTGCATGAACACCTTCATGCTGAAGTGAACGTTGCCCGTCGCGCCATTGGTCAGTCGCGTTGTCCTGATCTGGTCGAGAATTTCCTGCGACTTCCAGGAATCGCTACCGCTCGAGCCAACGCGGCTCGTGTAATTCCCCGGCCACATATTTCGTCCTTTCGTATTCTCCGATATCCACCAGTCGAGCAGAACAGGGTAGCTCGCGTCCTGTCGCGACATCGGCCAGTAGAGCTGCGGCGTGAAGTAGTCGAGCCAACCCTCGTTCAGCCATTTCTTCGAGTCCGCATAGAGTTGTTCATATGCGTCGAAGCCCTTGATCTGCGGCGGATATCCGGGCCGCCACATTCCAAACGGGCTGATGCCGAATTTGACCCACGGTTTTGTTTTCTTGATCTCCTTATAGAGATCGCGCACGAACACGTCGACGTTGTTTCTGCGCCAGTTGTCGCGGCTCATTTCTCCGCCTGAATCGACGTAGCGGGTCCATGTGACACTGTCAGGAAAGTCGATGATCTTCCCTGCTGAATCGCGCTCTTTGTACGGATAGAAGTAATCGTCGATGTGAACGCCATCGATGTCGTAGCGCTTCACCACATCGGTGAGAACTCTTATCGAGTGCGCGCGCACTGCGGTATCGCCCGGATCGAGCCAGAGATACTTCCCATAGCTGCGCACGATTTCGGGTCGCTGGACACTCAAGTGATTGGCTGAGACTTCCGATTTCGCTGCGGGATGAAGTGAGCGATACGGATTGAACCACGCGTGGAGCTCGAGACCGCGCTTGTGTGCTTCTGTGACAGCGAATGCGAGCGGATCGTAATACGGCTCAGGTGGCCGCCCCATTTGTGCAGTAAGAAACTCCGACCACGGCTCGAGCTTCGAGTCATACATGGCATCGGTTGCCGGCCGCACCTGAAGGATGATCGCGTTGAGATTGAGCTGAACCGCTTTGTTGAGGATCGCGATCATCTCGCCCTGCTGTTCCCACGAGCTCAATCCCGGCTTCGACGGCCAGTCGATGTTGGCGACGGTTGCAACCCATGCCGCGCGGAATTCGCGCGAGACTTCGGGTGGCGCCTCCTGCGCGTGTACGGTGCCGGCGATTGCGATGAGGGCCATCGCGCGAATGAGCGATTTCATGAAGGGCGATCGTTGTGGGTAGAGGCGGACAAACTTACTTGCAAGTCGCGTTGCCGGGGGACAATTTCACGTTCCCAATCGTTAATCAATCAGAAGGAGAAACCAGGATGGCTGTTAAGTCCCGGCTCCTGTCGCTTGCCGCAGTTACACTCGTTGCTGCGTGCACCGCCAAGGAAGCCCCCAGCACTACCGATACTGCCGCCACTGCAGCGCCTGCTGCGACCTCAGCATCGCCCAACGTCGTCGAGATCACTGCATCGGAATACAAGTTCGAAGCTCCGGATTCCATCCCTGCCGGTCTTACGACGTTCAAGATGAACGACGCCGGTAAGGAGCTGCATCACGCAACTCTTATCAAGCTCGATTCAGGTAAGACGTTTGCCGACCTGATGGAAGGAATGAAAAACATGAAGCCGGGCACTCCGCCTCCGGGTTGGGTGATTCCTGCAGGCGGCCCGAACGCGGCAGCTCCGGGCAGCTCGTCGGCTCTCACTACGGTGATGCAGCCAGGCAATTACGCGATTGTCTGCTTCATTCCGGATGCGAAGGGAGTTCCGCATGTTGCGCACGGAATGGCGAAGGCCCTCACGGTCACGCCGAATGCGAGTGCAAACACGACTGAGCCGAACGCAGATATTACCGTAACGCTCAAGGACTACCAGTTTGATTTCTCGCAGCCTCTCACGGCCGGCAAGCACACGCTCAAGTTCGTGACTGCGCCGGGGCAACCGCACGAGTTCACTTTCTTCCAGCTTCAGCCCGGCAAGAAGGCGGAGGACATTCCGAAATACGTCGAAGGCGGAATGCAGGGCCCGCCACCCGGACTGCCACTCGGCGGAGTTGCAGCAATGGCCGCAGGTCAGCCTTCATACTATGAAGTGGACCTCAAGCCCGGCGATTACGCTGTCGTCTGCTTCCTCGAAGATGCAAAGGATGGCAAGCCGCACTTCATGCACGGAATGATTCAGCAGATCAAGGTGATCTGATCCAAACGAGGGAACAAAGAGCCCGCGAGAAAATACCTCGCGGGCTCTTTTCTTTTGCAGTTGTGTTTTGCTGGTTGTGTTTTGCAGGTAGCAGTTAGCTGGTAGCAGGTAGCAGGTAGCAGGTAGCTGCTCTTAGAGAGAGGCGCCGGTCGGAATCGAACCGACGAATAGCAGATTTGCAGTCTGCCGCCTTACCACTTGGCCACGGCGCCGGGAGTCGCAAGTTATCGTGACCTTTTAGCCCGTACAAGCGCGGGTTTTGCACTTTGGCCCGGTATGCCATCACGACTTTCCGGCCCTGAACGCTGCCGCCGCAAATTCCTCAAGTTCTTTCCGGACGGGTTCCGCGACGAGACCTACATCGACTGGGAAAGAGACTATAAATGGGAAGCCCATGAACGATGGATCGAGATGCTCAGCCCCAGGGAGATCCGGTCGCTCATCGACACTGGCGATCACGCTGAAGTAGCGCGTCGCGCAGTAACGATCGAGTCGCGTACCAATCTCCTTTTTTCGTTCGAAAAGATGGCAATGCGCGATGCAGTCAAGCCGAAGACGGGCGCGGTTGCATTCGCGGAAGGCCTGTACGAATTCCTCCATGGAAGAGGCACGGTTGAAAATCGATTCAACCGGTGGATCGAAGTCGTGGCAACGCTTCCGCGCAAACAGACCCGCGTGCTCACCTGGCCAGTGGTAACTGTCTTTGGATTCATCGCGCAGCCCGACACTCACATCTTCCTCAAGCCGATGGTCACGAAAAGAGCGGCAGAGGAATACGGCGTGGAGTTTCTATATCGCTCCCGACCGAACTGGGAGACCTACGCGAGCCTGCTCGACTTTGGAAAAAGAGTTGCGCGCGACGTCCGCGATCTGCACCCTAAGGACCTCATAGACATTCAGGGCTTCATCTGGGTCCAGGGTTCGGACGAATACGATTGATCGAAATCACCAAGGCGCAGGAAAAGGACATTCCGTTGATTCTCGAGTTCATTCAGGGTCTCGCCGAGTACGAGAGACTCCGGGACTCGTGCGTCGCGACGGAGGAAAAATTGCGCGACACACTGTTCAGTGCGCGGCCTGATGCAGAAGTCATCATCGCGCGACTCGACGGTGAGCCAATGGGCTTCGCGCTTTTCTTCCACAACTATTCGACGTTCCTTGCGCAGCGCGGAATGTATCTCGAGGATCTTTTCGTGAAGCCGGCAGCGCGCGGTAAAGGTGTCGGCTACGCATTGTTGTCCGAGCTCGCTCGAATTGCCATCGAGCGAAATTGCGGCAGACTCGAATGGGCAGTGCTCGACTGGAATGAGCTCGCGATCGATTTCTACCAGCGCATCGGTGCGAAAGCAATGAACGAGTGGACGGTGTTTCGCCTCACAGGCGATGCACTCGAGAAGCTGGCCGTATCATCGCCGCGACAATGAAACGGTTCCTTCACGGCCGCGCTCTGACGCCCCTCATCGGACCGTGGATCGCATGTCTCATTGCTGCGGCGCTGGTCTACATGTTCGAGCGCGCAATGCCGGCGTTTCACGACATCGTGAAGATCGTTTACTTCATTATAGGAGTGCTGCTCGCAATAATTACCGGCCGTGCACTCCGCTCACGAATGGGCAAACGACGGCAGGGCGAGAGAAGGCAGCGTGACGACCGCCGGGGCCACGAGGACTAAATCCCGGCCCTCATCCTGCAAGCGGTAACACCATGAGCCGCTCCGCAGTTACCCTCACACGTCCGGTCGCAGCATTTCTTCGCGCTTCCATTCAGCGCGCGCATACGGTCATCGGCGGACTCGGGCTCTTTCTCGTTGCCGGAATCGTCATCAGCATAATCGCGACATGGTTATTTGGTGAATTCGCCGAGGTAGTCGTTGCAGGAAAGACACAGGCTTTCGATGAGGCTGTCTTACGCTGGCTCGGTGCGCACCGCACGCCATTTCTCGACAGCGCCGCGGTAGAGATAACAGCGCTGGGCACCGGAACCGTTGTGATGATGATCGTCTCGATATCAGCTCTGTTCCTCGCGCTGACACGACATCGGTATTCGGCGCTGCTGCTGCTTGTCGCAACATTCGGCGGATTGATACTCAATCAAGTGCTCAAGCTTTTCTTCGACCGGCCGCGTCCTGACGTAATTGTGTGGGGCACGCACGCAGTGAGCTCATCATTTCCTTCAGGACATGCGATGAGCGCAACGATTGTCTACAGCACAGTCGCGTATCTTGCAGCGCGACTGCACGAACATGGATGGCAGCGATGGATCACTCTTTCAATAGCTGCGATTGTGATCATCCTGATTTCGGCAAGCCGGCTTTATCTTGGCGTCCATTATCCATCAGATGTTCTCGCGGGCGGAATAATCGGCCTCGGCTGGGCTGCGTTCTGTATGGCGACTCTTGAAGCAATTCAGCGATTCAGCAAGCGCTCGATGCCGGAAATCAGGAAGGACGAGGCCGCTCCTCCGGAAGAAGCGAAGATCTAGCTGCGCTTTTTCAGATGAAATGCGAGGCCGTCCCAGAGATTGAACGGCCTGTCACCGGCGGTGATTACCTCGAAATCGTTTTGTGCCGCGTATCGCGCGACTTCGTGGCGGCTGGTGTCATCGTCAGTGCTGTACGAGTAATTGAGAATCACGAGATCGCCACCGGGTTTTAAAACTCGCGCAATCTCGCTGAAGAACGTCAATACGAGAGGCGCACCTGACTGGTGCAGGTACGGAAACGTGTCGACACTGATTGCTGCGTCGATCGAGCTGTCGGTGATCTCGCGTAGATCATGTCCGCTCGTTTTCATGAGTCTCACGTTCGAGAGTGCAGCGCAGCGGCGGAGTGCGGTTTCAATCATGCGGCCCGAGACGTCGATTCCATAGACTTCCTTTACGCGCGGCGCGAGCTCTACTGCAAGCCGGCCAATTCCACATCCAATATCGAGAACTGTTCGATCAGCGGAGATGACGTTCCACAATTCGAGCTGCGCGATGATCTCTCTGGTCGCGCGTTCGAGAAGCTGTGGATTTCCCAGCGAATAGAGAGCAACGCTCGCTTCCTCTGATTGCTGCACCGACCAGTCGAAGAGCCGCTCACAGAATGCGATTCCTTCTTCGACCGTGCGTGCCTGATGAGGAGAATCGACATCAGCTCTCAGCATCTCTGCAATTTTCTCACATCCCGTCTCGTTCTCCACAACGAGCTGAGTGAGATCGTCTACGCGATCGCGTAGCAGACTATCTGTTGCGCGCGAAAGAGTTGCGGCGCGGCGTGTGACTTCATCGACTGCCGCTCTAACCTGGGCAGCGTCTTCTGTATCGATGATGAGCTGCATGAGAGCCACCGCCGGTGAGAGCGAACCCGAGAGACATCTCGTCAGGATGTTGCGATGAGTCTCCGGTTCGATACCCGCAACGAGTCGCTCGACCGCAGGCAGCTCAGGATCCTGATTCACCCGATCCATCCCAGCGCATTCAGTCGTGCCCAATCCTTCTCCATGAGCTTTACGCCTATGTCCTGCCTGTAGCGCCCGTTCGGTATCACGACCTTGTGCACCCGGTCATATGCATCTGCCCGAGCCTTCTCTATTGTAGCACCAATACCGGTGACGACTAGAGCGTAGCCGATCATTCCTGCCGTGCGAAGCTCGCCGTCCTGCATGGTCACTTCACCATAATGAAGCGAGTCTCTGTCTTCGTCAGTTAAAGTCTCGCGAAAGCAGATGGGAGTTCGCCTTCCGAGCTCATCGTATCCGTCGGAATAGGGAAACGGTGGAACGGTGAGAACAACGCCGACCGAGAATCCATCCTTTGTTCGTATCGAATCGATGTTCCGGCGAGTGAGCCCGTATAGAATCGTTCCCCAGTCGTCGTCATGCAGTGAATCGAGTATCGCGAATCCCGGATATCCGAATCGCGAAGTCAGCTCGAGCGGCCAGATTCCTTTCTCATTGACGATCGTGTTGAGATTGATGTAGCCGCAGTATCCCGACTCCTCCAGGATCGGCGCGAGTCGAGACAGTGTCGCTTCGAACATCCGCCGTGCGCCTCGATACGTCACGACCGTTCCCATTTCACCGGTGAGCTCACCGATGTCGCCGGGAAAAAAGCGCTTGTGCTCCCAGTCGAGGTTTGCCGGCTCGAGAAACTTCCGGCCGTTGAAGAAAGCGCCTACGCCAACTTCGACCCCGTCGATGAATTCCATCAGCAGAAAACTCGCGGACTCCTCGGCAGACCACCTGTCGCGCGCAGCAGTGAGAAGCGCAATTACATCCCTGCCGTCATCCATCTGCCCGACATAGTTTCGTGCCGACAGCCAGTTCGCTCCATTCAGCTTGAATACATATCGGCGAGGCTCGGCGCGGATGAACGCGATCCCTTCATCGAACGAAGAGAACTCTCTGCTGAACGCAGTCTGCATTCCGTGCCCGGCGAGTATTTCCTGGCCGAATTTGCGATCGTTCTCGAGTCTGTCACCAACGGCACTCCCACCAACGACATTGTAGCCATCCGCGCGAAGCGAATCCTGTTCGTCACCGAGCGTTGCTGTCTCGAAGACAATGATGCCTTCGTCGCCGGCTTCGCGAATCCACTCGAGTGAGCCACGCCATTCAGGAACGAAGTCGATCATTCCCTGCATTACGTCGTGCGAATGCTCATCACCCATGAACACCCGCACTTCATGACCTGCTGCCATCAGGCGCAGGTACATGTCACCAAGGTCGTTCGTTTCACCGACGCCGAGGATTCTCATTTGCCGTGAAGAATGACGCGGAGCTCGAGCTCGTCGCGGCGATTCAACAGCCATGCTCTAACAGGTATGGCCGCTTGAACCGATGCGAGAGATATCAGTCCCTCTGAAGAGAAGCGCTCGCAGATTTGCTGAACGAGATCGGTATGGTCATCGCGATCATCCGATTTTGTGAATACTCCCGCCATCAGGAGATATGCAAATCGCACCGATCCATCGGTTGCAAGCGCATCGAGCGTCTCACGCTGTTCATTGATGTACGCGTGTGGCAGCGTGCGCAGATAATCGTGGACGGAACCGGAGTATTCACCGTCCGCAATCACTACTATAAGAAGGGAATCGAGAGCGTAGCCGGCGCGCGAAGCCAGCCTGATGATTTTGGCAGGGTCCGAGAGGCTGCACCATGAGAGGGCGAGAATCTCCGGTGTTATGTCCGAAGCGATCTCGAGCGTTCTCTCCAGATGCGCTGTGCCGTCGAGCCCCGCGCCAGCTTCTATCTGGAGAATTTGCTCCTGCGGTTCGGGCACATAGGGTGGATTGCAAATCAGAAGATCCGGATTGAATGCGCGCAGCGTGTTGAGCGTCGAGTTCGACCAGATATCCGCGCGTGTGAACCGGGCACGATCCGAAAGTCCAAGTCGTACCGCGTTCGTCGTTGCAACGCTTACTGCCGTTGTGTCGACATCTAGTGCAGCGAGACGCGCTGACTCATTCACTTGCAGCATGCGAAGCCCGACAAGTCCACTGCCCGTGGTCAGCTCTGCAATACGCGGCTCTTCAACGTCCATCTGATCGAGCGCTTCCTCCGATGCGCATACACAAAGCAGCGTATCCTCGGGTGAAAAGAATGCGCTGAACGCAAACGGCGGCGTGAATGCGCGCAGCCGGTGGGCTTCGTCGATGAACGAAGGCAGCGTCGTAACTGTCCGATGCAATGGGCTCATGTCTTGCACTTATGGCCGTTGTAAATGCAAGCGTCGCACCGCTCCATGTAACGGATGAGCCAATGTTGAAAACCATAGAGCTGCCGTCAGTTGCCCTGCTCCCTGAATTCACGCCGCAGTCGGCAGATGACGATCTTGCCGCTTCGCTCCGGACTTTGCTCGAGCTGCCGGATCTGGACAGGAAGCTGGAGGAGGAGGTCGGGCTCGAGGAAAAACTCATCGAGTCCGCGCGGATCACAGCCAGAAAAGCCTATCCATCCAATCGCACGACTGATCGCCAGTCGGCTGGATGGATAGATCACGACTCGCGCGACAAGCTGCACCGCGCGCTTACAGTTCTATATCAGCAACATGTGCGGCTGCCTGTAGACTCGCCGCTTTCGAATCAGTTTCATCCGCTCGCGGTTCGTCTCATGCACGAGCTGGAGAAGCCGTGGGAAGCGGACATGCTGAGACGCATGCGTGCGACTCATGATCTGAGTGAGTCTGCGCTGCCATCTGATCCGGATGAGTTCGCAGGATGGTTCAATGCGACAGCGTTCGCACATCCGCTGTACGAACACGATCTCTACTCGTTCCTGGCCAGCGAAGCATCGCGTGCGCAGCTCGAGTGGTTCTTCCGAATGGAATGCGCCGGCGAAGCTGCATTCGACGATCTCGTGGCACTCGGCCAGGTTGGAACGCGCGGCCAGGTGAAGATGGAAATGGCGTCGAACTACTGGGATGAGATGGGACGCGGACGTGATCACGCTGTGCACACGCATCTCTTTCACAAGCTCATCGAAGGACTTTCTCTCGAGGCTCCGCCTGCATCAGAGCTTCCATGGCAGGTGCTTGCCGGAGTGAACGTGATGCTGTGGAGCTGCATTCCACGT
>DATEDH010000254.1:0-24363 GCA_035281765.1 Gemmatimonadaceae bacterium | reverse complement strand
CGGGTGATCGTAGGGCTGATGGTGCTCCATCAGCTCCCGTCGGCGCTGCTTCGAACCTCGAGGGGTTCGTTGGCGAATATGAAATTGCGCCAGGCCGCACGATCGTCGTTACGCTGGAGAACGGTCAGCTTCAGGGTCAGCCAACGGGTGGGCCAAAGCGTCCGCTCGTGCTTGTCAATGGAACAACGTTTGGTGTTGGAGGCGCAGATTCCCGTGTGACGGTGACGTTCAAGGCCGGGTCAGACGGTCGCGCAACGACAATGGTGATGAGTCAGAATGGACAGGAGCGCACGCTGACACGGATCAAATAGAGCTGCGGTGGTAGAACACGAGGCGAAGCAGTTTGGTTAGGGGCGCAATGCGATTTGTGCGGAGATTGCGTTGTGCCTCCGTTTCGCGTACTCGCAGTCTAAATTGAATGCCTGATGGCGTTAGGCGACTTCTCTCGGTAGGGCCATTGCGACATTATCTCCAGATCGGCCTCGCATTGGCTACGCTTGGAATGGCTTGCGCTACGGTGCCGTCAATTCCCGTTTCAGTATCTGATGCACCAAGTGTTGTTATAGGGAGAACCAGCGCGCGCTTCATTTTTCCTCGCGAATCAACCTCTGTTCTTTCCTGGGACATTCCAACGCATGACAGTTATAAGGGAAGTCCGGAGCACGTCTGGTCCGCGAGCTGGGAGATATCCGAAGAGCGCCTCGGGAAAGATCCGGACGGAGTAAGCGTAGCGGTGCGCTTTAAGAACGGTGTGAATCGAAAGGGTTCACTGTCTCAGATGCTCACCGAAGCGGAGACCACAGTCAACACGACGTGCATGCAATGCGACATACCCGCCTATACTCCGACAACCGACGCCGCAGTGACCGCTTCAGCAATCGACGGACGGGTAGTGATTACTGTCAAAGGAAGCGCGGCGATCCAGCGGTTATTCCCTGTAATTCCGGATTCCATATATCTCGAACGTTATGCTCCACACGGCAACCGGACCGGCTTCTGGAAAGTTGCTGTCCGGCGACAATAACGGCGTCGCCAAACACACGCTGACGCTGCCAAGCGATCTACCAATTGCGTTCACTTCGTTCGCGCTCTTATATAGTTCGCGTGCAGCTAGCTAACGCGTTATGCAGCGATTCCATGCGGCTTCATCAATTCGTCTTAATTAATCTCCTTCCAATCGCACTTGCGCAGTCAGCTTGCGCTCGTGCTGTTAAGTCAGGATCTCAGCGCCCGATCCACATCTCTGTCACGGCGAGAGTAGCCGACGTAAAAGATACGATTCCACTCTTTGGCGTAGTTGCCGAATTCAACTCGATTCGCGGACACCGGTTCGCGCGCAGCGACTCTACGGGACAGTTGAATCTTCAAGTGGTGCTTCACGACGGTGTGTTAAAAGCGCAATTCTCCAACGGCTTCTATATGCCTGTCTCGCTGGAAAGGCGAATCAACAGCGACGGCGCAATCAATCTTGGGCTCGTGTTGCTAAGCCGGGGACCACCACCTATTGAGTACGTAGTCGTTCCCTGGTGCGAAGCGGTGGCGCGGCGTCCAAAATCTTTGCCGGACGGGACGTGGATTCAGCGGGATTTAAACAAAAAGCATGGAGGCAAGGTTATCGTTTGTGACGGGTATCTCAGAGAGCCGCGGGTTTTACAGACCAGAGCATCTCCGTTGCCGCACACTCGCTGAAGCTGACAAGCGATGTATTGTATGCTCGCTTCGCTCGCAAAATATTGAATTCGCTTACAGCTAGCTAAAGGCGTTGGGCGGACAAGCAGGTTTCACAATGCGATTGATTCTCCTTCTAGTGGTCGGAATATCTGCAGTCGGTTGTCACCCTCGCTCGTACGCAGAGCGAATGGACGATCTACAATTCCGCGCTGTCGTCATGCGCGACAGTGCAGTCTTTGTCATGCCTGTCTCATCGGGATCGGTTTGGGAGTGGAATACGTCTGATACAATTCAACCCGCCAATCTGCAGTACTCACTCAAAGTTTCATGGAACCCGCCAGGGATCTGGCAGGGAGAAGGAGTTGGACTACTTCTACTACAACCCGAAAAGGCCGAGCTGCGTAGAGGCTCTCTAGCTGAACTGATTAGCGCAGGAGTTGGCAAATCCTTTGTTCCATCTCGAATGATTGCGGGGTGGGAGACGAGCCCTGAGCCACAGTTATCGGCGAAAGTTCACGGCAACTCTGTAATTCTTGTTCTCCGGCAATCAGACATGCTGGATCGACTTAAGAAAGCGCATCCACTCCAGGTGTATTTCCAGAGTCGACTACCAAAGGATAGTGAAGTGAACTCGAATCCCATTCCCGTTGAGTATCGCGAGTGAGTTTCCACCGGGTGCAAAGCGTCGCAGAAGACGCCTAACACACGCTGAAGCTGACAAGCGATCTTAGGAATTGCGCTCGCTCCGATCGCGCTCTTATATAGTTCGCGTGCAGCTTAACTAAAGGCGTTATGCGGACATCATGTCTCGACTGCGATTTTTACTGAGATTCCTGTTCCTCGGCGTACTTTTCTCCGTTTTAGTTGCGGTGATTATCTCGTTGCCGACCCGGGTGATGTCGAGCTCGCAAATACGAGCTGCGCTCGGCGCTCAATACAGTCTGGCGCTGTACTTAGTGCCCAATGCCTTGAGCTTCCTCGTCTCTGCTTTCGTGTTGCGAAAGCACTGGGCAACGTTGACGAGTTCGCAGATTCTCGCCGCGAGTATCGTCGCGGTAATAGTTACAGCAATGGTTGTAGGGGTGCTTGCGGTCCTCTTCACCCCACTCATCGGAATGTCTGAGTGGCTCGCCAGGCCTCTCGCTATTGTAATGATGCTCTTTCCTGGAGCAGTCGCCGGCCAATTGCTACGCTTCGGGAACCGACATGCTACACACCAACAGACCGCTTATACACGCTGAGGCTGGCAAGCGATCTAATGAAGCTCGCTTGTATGTTTGATTCGCTTGCAGGTAGCTAAAGGCATTAGCATGGACGCAAACATGGTCCCACGATGCTACGAGAAATCAGGTTCTCGATTCACTCGGTCCGCCAGATTGTAATGGGAGCGAGGAATTTTCCGGCTGCTATGTTGTGACAAAAGGTGATCACAGGTACGAACTAGAGGTCACGTTCTCAGGTAGCCGTCCCAACGCCGTCGTTGTTGGAGTTGGCATCGGTAGCGCGGCACTAACAGTTAGATCCGTCCCAGTGCGTGCTAACACACGCTGAAGCGGACAGGCGATCGAGTGATTCTCGCTTCGTTCGCTTTTTATTTAATTCGCTTGCAGCTTTGATAAGGGCGTTTGACCGACGCACACGGTAACTATGAAACGGTTTGCCATTCTCGTCACCGCTATTCTCGGCTGTAACCAAGCTGTCAAGCAACATACGACACCGGCAGTGTCAACGGCGCCAATGCCAGATTGGAAATTCTACGAAGGTGATGGATTTCGCTTCCGATACCCAGCATACGCGACAGTGCACGCAGCGACTTCGCATCCAGGCAATTATCCTGGCATCGCGATCCGAGGCAGCAACATTGCCGAAGCCTATACTCAAAACGGAAGGTCGTCCGGCGAACCGGAGTTCCAACTCATCGTTTCAGTCTTTCCAAACCCTTCAGGAAAGACAGCCGAACAGTGGGTCGACAGCATTCGACAAGTTTGGAATCACCAGTTGCAATCGGACAGTCTGGAATTCCTCGGGCCACCGGATACCATCTCGATAAACGGGTTACGAGGTCTCCGGCTACGACCATTTTGTGGCGATTGTGCGCCGGAAGAAATCTACGTAACCGACGCGAGCCACATTGTTGTTTTGAGCTATGTATTTGATGACGTCAGTAGTTCAGCGGACCGTGAAAAGCAGCGAAAGCTATACCAGGCAATCCTGAGCACTTTTGTCTGGCGAGGGAATCAGAGTCATCTTTCACGACGACCTCACACACGCAGAAGCTGACAAGCAATCTAATGATTGCACGCACTTCGTTCGCGCTCTTATATAGTTCGCTTACAGGTTAGCTAAAGGCGTGAGGTAGGCACGGAATCGCAGGCGTTCCGTTAACGCACCGCAAATGCGCAATGCCGCCATGGGTAGTTTGGGAAATCGAGGATTAAGAACAGTGGCAGCCTGTGTTGCCGCTTTTGCCGTCGCTGCATGCGACATGTTTGCTCCAATGTTGCCCTCAGATGCAGAACAGTTTGTACCCCCTCCGGTGTATTCAACTTGGTGGAAAATGGCGAGTGCATGTTCCGGGTCGAAAGCGTCGCTGGAAAGTGTTACCTGGTTCAAGACTGCCCAACCACTAACCGATCCACGAACCGGGCAAAGCATTGCTGGCTATTGGAGTTCTGGATCCAACAGGATCGTGTTGCGTGACAATGTGATGTTTCACGGCGGCACAGTTCGTCACGAGATGCTTCATTCGCTATTGGGAAGAGGCGGCCATCCGCGAGACCAGTTCCTCGGGAACTGTCTTGGTACAGTCGATTGTCAGGGGTCGTGTATTCACGATGCCGGAAACTATCTGAAACCTCCAACGACGCCGATCCATGTCACCGCAGACTCAATCAGCATTACTGTAGACGTGAATCCGAGGCAGCCAAGCACACTCATTGATGACGGATTCTTTTCGGTGATTGTGTCCGTCCGCAACGTGTCTAAACATTGGGTGACTGTCCCCTCGTTTCTTTCGACAATCTTTCCTGAACGTACGGACAGCTCTCACACGTTCATGTTTCTTATGCAAGGTGTGACCGGCGGGCTACAGGGTGGCGAGCTCCGATTCGATCCGTCGGAATGGATTTTCGCTCCTGGGGAAACAAAGAAACAAATCTTTGACTTCGTGATTGGCAGCGATCTCTTTAATGGGGAGCCTCCACCGGGCACCTACACAGTTCATGGTGGATACTCGCACTACTGGTCAGCGCCAATGACATTCGTAATTAGCCAATGACACTGCGAATGTGCAGCGCACGGGAACAGCGGCTTTTTCACCGACCATTGCAGGAGATTAACATGCGGAAGTTGTACCGATCATTGATTGCTGCCATTGCATTGGGTGGGATCGCGTGCACGGATGCCACCGGCCCTAAGCAGGTTCCCCTGCAATTTGAGTCATTCAACCCCGGTGCCGTTCTCGAGATAGTGAAGATCACGTCGCAGCCGGCATCTCTGAGGATTGTTGGTAGTTATTCCGCGGCTGCCTGTGGTGCTGCCGGAGCAATTGCGACTCTTGATGGATCGACCGTCCGCCTGACAGTTGGCCCCCGACGTGAAAACGATGTCTGCGATGCCGCACTTGTTGGATACGCTTACGACGCTACAGTGCTCGGATTAGAAAGCGGCATGTATAACGTCGAGGTCTTTCATAGAACCAATGGCGGAGAGAGTGCTAAACTCGCGGCGCGTGATGACGTTACTGTTCCATAGTGAATTCATTATCCGGGACATCAATGGGTTTTGGATCACGTTTGGCATGAGTCTGGATGCGAGTTGATCATTCGCCCCCGAACTCCGATAGAGTCGCTTTCCCCAGCAACTGCCAAATTAAAGGCGTTACGCCGCACACGATCTTATGATCTCAGCGCGGCATCTTTTTATCGGTGTCTTAGCCTCGATGGCAGCATCGTGCTTGCCTCATCGCGATCAGTGTTCAGCGTCACGTATCTCACCCGACTGGAGGCTCGAGCGTCCCAATCCATCCCTGGCACTGACCTTACGTCTTCCACACGAATTCGAGGAAGAGTACGCCGATGAAAGCCGGTTCACCTGGATGGGCGATGGCGACAGTTACCTGGGGCTGCAAATCTCAACGGGAGATGACGAACCCTTATTCGATAAGTTGCCGCCATCGGAGGGTAAACCTGAATACCGACGCTGCGTTGAGCGTGTGTCCGGGTTGTCGGCAACAATAGTCACATACAACCTGCGCCAGGACGTGGGGGATCTTGCCTTCACTCAGCCTTTCCAGGTGTACGCAGAATTTATTGGCCGAGGTAAGTCAAAATTGTTGTTCTATGGAGCCGGGGAGAATCGCAGGGTTCAAGAGCAACTGGTTGCGGTTGCTCGTAGCATTCGATGGGTGGACTCCCTGCGAGTGCTACCCTAACACACGTCGCATTCGCACACACTGATCTCGTGTCATCTGCCTTTCGGCCCATTCTGCTCTTGCTGGCTCCGCTGCCAGCATTGGTGTTGGGCGTATTTATCATGCGGCGCAGTGGTGTGAGCTCCAGCATTGTGGGACAGCAACTCGGCACGGGGCTGATCCTCACAATTGCTTGTCTGGTGGTATGTCTCAGACGGCGTCGCAGTTTGAGTGTCATATCTCCCGGCTCGATAATCATTGCTGCATCCGCGTCTGTCGTCTTACTGGTCCTGACGCTGCTACACCAGGGTGTTGACGGTGTCCACCGATGGATATCGCCAGGTCCAGTTCAGCTGCATGCCGGCTTTGTCGCACTACCGGTTCTAATCATTGTTGCCGGGGTCCTCGGGCGAAGCCGGAGTCCGCGTGCTCGCGCGATCGCTGACGCATGCATCGTATTAACTGCGGTGACTCTCGCATTCCAACCGGACGCGTCCCAGGCAATCGCGTTCGCGACGGCAATCCTCATTGTTGTGCTTCAGAGGAGCGCCGCGTCGCGAATCGACTGGATTACGGTTGCTGTTTGCATCGTCTCCTCCGTTGTGGCCGCATTGCGGCGCGACCCGCTCGAGCCCGTGCCGCACGTCGAAGGAATTGTTCACCTCGCAGCGAGCATCGGCTTCACGTGGCTGGTCGCGTCGGTCGTCGCTTTGGTGCTGCTGCCTGTCCCGTTCGTCTTGAGTTGGGTAAAGAACCGCGGTCATCATGAAGGCATAGCCCTCGCCGTCTACTTCGTCGCAGTTTGCATCGCACCGCTCGTGGCGCCATTCCCCGTGCCAGTTCTCGGCTTCGGTCTCTCACCGCTTCTTGGCTACTTTATGGCGCTAGGTTGGACTGTGCGGACTGACGCTGTTTCAACGCTTGCAAGGACTGGCGACGATTGATGTGATGCTACGATATGTGGCCGGCATTTCTGCTGTATACTTGCTTCCGAGTTTTCACACTCTTCGCGGAGTTACCTGTGCGAGTATTGAGAAGCGTTGCAGTCTGCATGTTGCTCACAGCGTGCGGTCGCCAGGGTGGGGAGCCTGCCCCGGCCGCGAACGCAGCTGCAGATACGACAGCCCATCTGGCACACGAAGCCTATACGACCGCGATAAACTCGAACAATCTCGATTCGCTCAGCGGCATGTTTACCGAAGATGTCGTGTTTCTCGCTGCACACGCGCCGCCGATCATCGGCAAACCTGCGGTTCGCAAATGGGCTCAGGACTATCTCGAGGCATTCACGACACACTGGGACAAGACTTCCGAAGAGTTCAAGGTGGCGGGCGATTGGGCCTTTGAACGATACTCATACAAGTCGACCGATACTCCGAAAACCGGAGGTGCCCCCGTTGTGGATACGGGCTGGGGACTTGTCATATATCATCATGATGCAGATGGTAAATGGCGAGTCGCGCGCGATGCGTTCGCCACAGACACTCCACTTCCGGCGAAGTAGCCGCCTAACGGTTGCCGGACAGGTTCATCTGGCGAAGTAAGTCGACGAATCGCGGATGTCGATGATACTTACGGAACCATGGCTGAGTGACGATCGAATACATCCAATCCGACCGCTTCTCGACACCGCGCTCGAGTGCCGTAAGCGCTGCGTCATCGTCTTCCAGCGCCGAGTAGGCCATGGCTGCGTAAATCGGATCGATGCCGCTGATCACGATCGGATCAACCATCGCATGTGCTTCATCCTTCCTCCCGGCGCGCGCGAGACTGCTGCCCAACGGCACGAGTGTAATCGGAAGTTGTTTCGCCAGCTCGGCGCCTTTCCTTCCCGTTTCAATCGCGTCGTCATGAAGTCCGAGGAATGAGAGAGCGGCACCGAGGAAGATGTATGCACGAACGAAACCTGGATCCATCTCGATCACGCGCCTGAACTCGGACGCTGCGTCCTCATTGCGACCAGCGAGAAAATGGATGATCCCGAGATTCATTCGCGGTAACACCGAAATCGGATCGAGATCGATCGCACGTTTCGCAATCGCCATCGCGTCTGCATCCTTTCCGATCCCGGCAAGAAAGGCCGACAGCCACCGATGAGCTGTTTCATGATTTGGATTGAGATCGATCGCGCGGCGAAGCTCTCGTTCGGCGCCCTCCCAGTCCCATTCCCAGTTGAGCTTCGTGAACCCGATCGATGCATGCGCATCCGCTGATGACGGATCGAGCTCGATTGCCCGACGCGCGGCCTCAACAGCCTGCGGATACATCTCTGCCGGTGACGCAAACTGCCACGATGCGAGAAGCGCCGACGCGTCGGCGATGCCGGAGTATGCAGGCGCATATGACGGATCCACTTCAGCTGCCTGGCGAAAAAGATCCAGCGCACGGCTCATCTCGCTCTGAGTGCGCTTGTTCCAGTGATGTCGGCCGAGGAGATAGAGGTCGTATGCCTCGAGCGATTGCGGCTGCGCGATGGAGTCAGGTTTGTCGAGATGCCCGAGCTCGAGCGTTGCGGTGATCGTCTCAACAATTGCATGCGTGATCTCATCCTGTACTGCAAAAACATCTTCGAGACCGCGCTCATAAGTCTCCGACCACACAGTCGAGTCCTCTGAGACTCCAACAAGCCGCGCTGTTACCCTCAAGCGGTTCAATGCACGTCGCACACTCGCTTCGAGAATGAAGCCCACGTCGAGCCTCGCGCCGATCTCGCGCAAAGGAACATCACCATTCTTGAACGCGAACGTCGATGTGCGTGAAACGACTCTCAAACCCTCGACCTTCGCGAGAGCATTGATCAGCTCTTCCGTTATTCCATCGCTGAAGAATTCAGTTTCAGGATCACTGCTTCGATTTGCAATCGGAAGTACTGCAATCGAAAGACGCCGCGGTGACGTCTCACGCGCTTCGCTCGGCGCCGCGGTGACATTTACATGAAGGAGAACATCCGCAAATGCAGTCGCGGTGGGAAAGCGGTCGCTTCGATTTTTTTCGAGTGCGCGTGCAATGGCATGCGCGGCCGAGTCTGTCACATCCTTGCGTATGCCAGTAAGACCCGGTGCGCGCTTGCTGACGTGCTGCGCAACGACTGACATCGGAGTCGGACCAGTGAATGGCGGCCGGCCTGCAAGCATTTCGTACGCGACGCATGCGAGCGAGTAGATATCTGCCCGGCCGTCCAGGTTCTCCTCGCCGAGCGCCTGCTCAGGACTCACGTAGGCAGTCGTGCCGACGGCGAGACCGATTTCAGTGAGCGCCGCGCCCGCATTCGCGAGCGACGTTCCACGAGCGATACCGAAATCGGCCAGCAGCGCGTGGCCATGACGCGAGAGAAGAATATTCTCCGGTTTGATGTCGCGGTGGACAACGCCTTCCTCGTGAGCGTAATCGAGCGCGTCTGCAATCTGGCTTATAATGCGGCCCGCAACATCGAGCGATAGTGAGCCTTCGCGCTGAATTCTCGCGCGGAGTGATTCGCCGTCGATGTAAGGCATGACGAAGTAGAGCTCGCCGGCGGCCTCGCCCGAGTCATGCAGTGGAAGAATGAAGGGATGACGCAGCTTCGCGAGCAGCTTGATTTCCCGTTCGAACCGCTCGGCGCCGAATGCGGCGCTCCGTTCGCGGGAGAGGACTTTGAGCGCGACGGGTCGTCCGTGACGGCAGTCTTCCGCGAGGTACACAGTGGCCATGCCGCCCTCGCCGATTCTTCGGCTGAGAGTGTAACGCCCCTTCAGGGCGGCGCGAAGGACAGGCGGCAGAGTGTCCTGTTCAGCCGAATGCATCGTGTTTTAAGCTCGGCGAACCATCGGGATTTCGTAAGAGGGATAACCTCCGGGCAGATGCTGGTGTACAACTCTCCCAGGATGACTCTTCCCGGATGAAAAAAGCTCAAGGTCATTCCGAGATTTTACGCGCCTCGCATGGTGTGACTTGCTAGATTTCCGCCCCCGGAGAGGGATGAGCGGCAAATATGCGCGAACCTCTTCATCGTAATCAGCCACCTCTTCAGCCAATGCCGGTCCCTTTACACTTTCTCGCCTCCTCCATTTTCCTCGTCGGACTTATAGGCTGCTCAGCTGAGACTGCCCGCACCGACGCTGCTCCGAAGACCGATCCTGTCGAAGCCGGTTCTCCAAATGTCGGAACAGCGACTGGTGCAACGGCCGCAAGTGCTTCCGGCACGACAGGCTCCGGTGCGTCGGCCGATTCATTGCCCGCATCTCCGACGGCGGTCTCCAACTCCGCGGCCGATACTATACAGAACGCGAGTGGCGCGGACAGTAAAACTGTCGGGACCCTGATACCGGGACGGTCAAAGCAGGACCAGTCGACATTCAACGCTGCGATCCGGGCGGGTGAGCGGGCGCTGGCGAGCTGGCCAAAAGGGCCGGCTGCCAATGCTGGTGCGCTGTTGCCACAGAACCGGATCATCGCCTACTACGGTAACCCGCATTCGAAGAAGATGGGCGTGATCGGCGAGTATCCCGAACAGCAGATGCTGCAGATGCTCGACCGCACCGTTGCGCAATGGAAGGCCGCCGATCCGAAGACGCCTGTAATACCGGCGATCCATCTTGTGACCGTTGTCGCTCAGGGGTCACCTGGTCCCGATAACATGTGGCGCCGGCGCGAAACGCCTGAGATGATCGAGCGCACCTACAAGTGGGCGCAGAGTCGCAAGGGCGTACTCTTTCTCGACATTCAGGCGAGCCACAGCACTCTTCAGCAGGAGCTCCCGCCGCTCCTCAAGTATCTCGAGCGGCCCGATGTGCACCTCGGCGTCGATCCCGAGTTCTACATGCATTACAAGCGCGAAGGGTTGCGACCCAGCTCGAAGGTCGGGCAGATGTACGCGAAGGACGTGAACTACGTGATCAATACGCTCGACAGACTCGTGACGGAAAAGAAACTCCCGCCCAAGATTCTCATCGTGCATCGCTTTCGCGAGGACATGGTGCCCGATGCAGAACAGATTCGACCGACGAAGAACGTGCAGGTCGTGATGCACATGGACGGATGGGGGCCGGCATGGCTCAAGTTCGACTCGTACAATCACTACATAGTGAGACACCCGGTACAGTTTACGGGCTTCAAGCTGTTCTATCACAACGACACGAAGGCGGGAGGCGCATTGCTCACGCCACAGGAACTGTTGCAGCTGCGACCGAAGCTGAGTTACATCCAATATCAGTAAGCTGATGTGACATTCGTTGGAGCTGCACGCGCGCCTTCAATTCGGCATTTTCGCCGAGGGCAATACGGTCAACCCACACTTTGGTGACTGACCATGAATAGACCTCCTCACGTACGCCCGGAAACACCCGCGCGTGTCGAGCGCGATGACGATGGCACGCTGCGCTCGGTGCGGCCGACCGACGACGAGATCGATCTCTTCGGAATTACCGATACCGGCCTCGTGAGGAAGGACAACCAGGACCACTTTTTCATCGCGATGGTCCATCCGCAGATAAACGTCGTAGGTACCAGTCTCCCCTCCGACTGCGGTCTTCCGCTTCGCGGCAGCCGACTCGGAACTATCCTGATGGTTGCTGATGGTGTAGGTGGAAGCGCCGACGGCGGGACTGCGGCGCGACTCGCAACGATGGCGGTTGCCGACTACATCTCGGCGTCGTTCCGCTCATATCATGAAGCAGGCGCGGGACGCGACGGCGACTTTCTCGACTCGCTGCGCACCGCCGCATTCCAGGCTCACGATCGTGTGCGCTCCGAAAGTGTCGCTGCCGGCCAGGGCATTATGGCCACGACACTAACGCTCGGCATCGGAGTGTGGCCGTGGATTTATATCGTTCAAGTCGGCGACAGTCGTGCGTACATTTACACGCACGGCGCATTGCATCAGATCACGCGCGATCAAACGCTGGCCGAAGATTTCGTTGAGCGTGGTTTGATCAAGCCCGAAGACAGGCAGAAATCACCACTGAATCACGTTCTCGTGAGCTCAATCGGCGGAGACGAAGCGGCACCTGTTGTGTCGCGCGTCGATGTCAGCGAGCGTGGCTGCGTACTGGTTTTCTGCAGCGATGGCTTGACCAAACATGTCACGGACGCGGAAATCTCCAATCATTGCGCGACAATGCAGAACGCTGAGCAGCTCGCGCGTGACCTGCTCAAGCTTGCACTGGACCGCGGCGGATCAGATAACATCACCATCGTGATTGCGCGTGCTCCCCAGACGACCTGATATGTGCGCCTTGTCCATCCGCCGTGGATGACCATTGACTTCATTGAACGACTTCGACAGGCACAATGATGTTTCGATCCGACGACATTCCCGGCCGATGCAGTACGCTCACCTGGCGTCCAGCGAGGCGGATGCGCAGCTCCTGTGCGGCTGACGGCAGAACCACATCATATGCAGCTCCTGAAGCGTTCGTGTTCACTATACGAATGCCGTCCGGAAGCGCGATAAGTGATGCCGCTGTCGCCGGGTGAAGGGAATCAGACGACGTGACTTGAAGACGAAGTGTATCACTGCTGCCGAGGCGCGCGCGCAGCGTCGCGGGAACGGATGCGAAGTCGAGTGTGATCACACCGCTGGAAACGCTGAACGCAATCGACGCTGTATCGACGCGAGTGATAACCGGAGCACTAGCCGCGGACGGGGAAGCGTCACGCGCTGAGATGCCGGCATCGCGAGCAAGGCGGCGGATCGTTGCTGCCGCAGCAGTACCAACCGCTGCAAGAGCTAGAATCACTGTTGCTCGTCTCGTGACACGGCCTGCCGTCCATACCGAGCGAGCAGACGAAGCTCCTTGTTTCCGCACGCGAAGTCGCGGTGGCAGCTCCGCGAGATGTTCCGGAATATGCGTCTCCTGATAAGCGACTCGAAGCGCGTTCGCCGCGCTGGACAGCGTTGTCACTCGCGTGTGGCAGGTAACGCAAGAGGTGAAGTGATCTGACCAGGCTGCGACGGTCGACGATGCACCGTCGAGAATGCTGACCAGATCGTCGTCGTTGAGGTGACGGCCTGCGTCAGGGTGAAGCACCAAAGAGGGGCTCATGTCACCTTCCTTTCTTCGAGTATTGTGGCCAGCCGCGTCATCGCCCTCGCGATGAATGTCCCAACGCTTTTCTCTGTCGTGCCGACAGCACGCGCGATCTCGGCGTGACTGAACCCTTCTTCGCGCATGAGCAACACGGTACGATCACGCTCGGGCAGTGCACGCAACGCGCTCGTTGCAAAAAGACGTGCATCCGCTGCGAGCGCGGCCGCACTCGTCTCGGCAGGCCCGTCTCCGTGCGTCGCATCACTCGGCGCCTTCGCAAGCAAGCGGGCATGCCGCACTTCACGACGGTGCGCATCGCGACTCAGGTTGGTAGCAACCTGAAACAGCCAGCCTCGAATCGCTGTATCCTCGGGCTCACGCTCCATGAGTCGAATGAACGTTTCCTGCACTACATCCTCCGCGACATCGGGACTTCCTGTGAAGGAGACGACATAGCGATAGAGTGCGCGCGCGTGGTCGCGATAGAGACGCTCAATGTCCACAATCTCAGAATGCGATGCGCACGCCCGCTGCGGGAAAGAATCGCAGTGGCGTGAGCCTGGTGTCCACGTAAGTGGGTGAAAGCACCGGGTTGCAATCTTCAGCCGAGGGCGCGCATTGACCGACAGAATTGAGGTACGCCGCGTCGTTGCGAGCGCCCGCAATGTTCCTCATCTGCGCATACATCGTGATCTCGCGTGCGCCCCAGCGTCTGGCGCCTTCGAGTCCCAGGTCGATGCTGCGATACGCGCCCGAACGTGCGCCGGACGGCTCTTCGATCCGTGGCGGCGTCCGCCATATGAGCTCGCCCGAGGGAGATGCGATGACCGTTCCTTCACGATATCGAGTGAAGGGCACACCATCGACGTGCGAGAATGCGAGCATTGCTCGTAGTGCTGAGCTTATCCTGAACATTCCATCGGCACGGAACGCAACTCGCCGGTCTTCCGGTGCGTCATATCGAAGCCCGGACGCATCGATTGTGGACTTTCCAAAAGTCAACGACGTACTGCCCGCAAACCGGGGTCCGAAATGGCGCACGGACAGCTCGATGCCATGTGCGGCGCGTACGCCTCTGACAAACAGCGACCGCCCGCTGAGCGTTCCGGGACGCGGGTCAGCGACCACGGCTCCATTCGTTTTGCGCTTGTAGGCTGTAATCGTCGCAGATGTCGCCGCGCCAAGTCGCTGTTCGCTCGCGATAGTCACCATGTCCGTGCGCGCCATTGGAACTGTATCACCTGCGACAACCCAGAACGCACCGGTTGTTGCAATCGCATTTCGTCCCGGCCCCGATGGCGCGAGCGTCTGGGCGTACTGAAATGTTCGTGCAGCTGCCAGGCTGAATGCTGTGGACACGTCAGGCTTCCAGCGGATCGATGCCGATGGCACAATCCGGGGTACAGCAGAACCGTCAGGGTTGCCGCCTGCTTCGACACGAAGCCCAGTGCGAAATGCTACGCCGTCGAGTGGAGTCCACACACGATCACCCCACAGGGCAACGTATCGAAGCGTTCCCGTGATGTTGGTGCTGTTTATTACCTGTGTCGAATGCGGCCAGCTGCCGGTTGTGGAGTCTGATGCGCTCTGCTCGATGATTTGCGCGCCGACACCGCCGTCGTCCGAATGAGGCAGTCGCCATGTGGCATTAAGCGCCTTGAACGACACCACATTCGAAAGTGGTTGCGGCTTGTACAGAGTTTCGCGCACCGCAAAGAGCACGTTGTCGGCAATAGTAAGAACTGAATCGAGTGTCGGGGCTCCGCGCTTGGTGAGGAGGTGCGATGAGAATCCGCTCCACATGACGCCAAAGTCGAGAGTCCCATGCGGCCGCTGCCCCGTAACGGAAACCCGTCGAGCAAATCCACCCCAGCTACCTGACCCGCCATCGACGATTCCTTCAATGGGTGCTTTCAGCCGATCACCTTCTTCCAGCGCGCTGACTTCGGCGCGCCATCCCGCCGGCAGCTCGACTCCTCCACGCACGACGATGTCGGAGAAAGAATACGGTATGCGCCCGATGGTTGCGTCCGTCATGCGCGCAGCAACGGCCGTCACGAGATCGATGTGACTGCGGCGGGCCGCGATCATCCAGTCGGCGCGACCATCGCTCCGCGCGCCATCGAGCGCAGCTGATCCACTGAAAACGGATAAGCCGCTCAGCACGTGCGGAGTCGTCGAATCACTCGTGCCGCGGCGGGACGTGAGAGCAACGTGCCCGGATGCGGATCCCGGGTGCTCACTCGAGAATGGCGTCGGGAGAAATGCGACGCCGCCAAGACCATCAACGTTTATTGCGGCTACGGTGCCTGCTGCGTGCAACGGATTGAAAAGCGGAACCCCATCGAAAGTCACAAGCGATTCATCCCACGGCGCACCGCGGATCCAGAGAGCGGTACTGTAGTCGTCCCGGCTTTGTACTGACGGATGGCGCAGCAATGTGCGCATGAGATCAGGTTCACCCGGTGCAATCGTGCGGGTGATTTCGTCATAGTCGACCGCGCGTGCATCGAGCGACATGAACGCAGCGTTCGAGCGCGGAGCGCTCGTGACATTGCGTGAGCCGCGGGGGGACACACGAGCGAACATGTTCGGCGCTTGCCGAACGACTGTCACTGGAGCGAGCGAAACCGCGCTGGGCTCAACGCCAATCGAGATCTGCGCGGAGGTCGCACCTAAAGTCACCTGAAGTGCGCGCGGCTGAAAGCCTATGGCGCGCACGCGTAACTCGTATATGCCGGGCCTCACGTCGGTGAAGTGATACTCGCCGCGCTCGCCGGTGCGATCGGAGTGATGCCATGCAGCTCCCTTCGCGCGGAGGTCTACGGTTGCACCTTCAACTGCGCCTCCGTTTTGTGCCTCGATCACCGTGCCCTGCACGATGGTGGCTGCCGCGTCGTCCTGGCCACGGAGTTTTTCCGCGCGGCCGCCTAACGCAACCAGCGTCCAGAGGCCACATGTTGCGGCTGTTCGCAGCGAGAGAGTGGGCACGCGCATCAAGGGCAAGATGTCGAAAGAGGATATGCGATCTACAGGACAACGCCTGAGCCGATGTGATTCTGACAATATTCGCGAAATGTCAGAACCGGCGGCTGCCACGCGTTGAGTCCATGAGGCAGCCGCGGCGAGTAAAGCAGCGAGCTTCGCCCGCCCTACCTCTCAAGGAGACTCGCATGAAGGTGAAGTACCTCGCGTCCATGTCAACGTTGCCGCTTGTTGTGGCAGTCCTCTTCACCGCATGCTCAGACGGTCCGACGGCACAGGATACGATGGCGAAAGTGCGTTTCTTCAACGCAGTGTGGAACGCGCAGGATAACATCGGCTTCACGATGAATACGCAGTTCGCAACCGGTTCTTCACTCCCATATCTGCAATCGACGCAAACGTGCGCGAGTTTCGATCCAGGAACTGCTTCATTTGCCATCGGCCTGGCCAATGCGACGGGTACGGGATTGAACAGCAACGCGTTGGCAATGCTGGAGAATCAAATCATGACCGCCGGTGGAAACTACACCGTCCTTTCGGGTGGAAACCTGCTTCATCCGTCACTGGTCCTCGTCGACAACAAGTTTACCGGCACGCTCGGCGCCAACCAGGCAGCAGTGCGTTTTGTGAATCTGGCTGCGGCGAGTGAAGGCCCCATCGATGTGTCGAAAGGCACCGCCGGAACCACTACGACCGTGGTCCAAACGAACATGGGATTTCGCGATGCAACGCCGTTCAGCGTGGTGACGAGTGGCGACAATACATACACCATCACCTATAACACCAAGACCGAACCGCTCCTGTCCGGTGCCGATGCCACGCTCAACCTGCAGGCAGGGACAGTCAACATAATCGTAATCAGTCGATTGAATCCGCCCGACGGAAAATTCACGCTGGTCAATCTTCACCCCTGCTCGTGATGCACACGTCGCGGCGATGGCTCATGAAAGCTTCGGTAGCGCTCGTTGCCGCGATCGTTTCTGCCTGCACAGGATCGACCGAGCCGATCGAACAGAAGCCTGTCGCTCTCGACTCATGCGCAGTCGCACGGCCGGATCTCGGCGGACCTGCAACCCAGGGAGATCTCGCCCTGTTCGAGTATCACGCGACGGCGCCGCTCAACCTGCAGAAAGTGGTGGAAACAACGGCCGGCGGCGTGGAGGTCAGTGGGATATCGTACGACAGCCCCGCTGGTGGGCGGGTCACTGGAGTGCTGTTCATTCCGCTCGATCGCCCGTCGCCGCGCCCCGCCATCATTCTCATGCATGGCGCGCCCGGCAGCTCCCGCGACACATGGCTGATTAACGATGCGCAGTCGTACGCAAAATCCGGTGCGGTCGTAATTGCGATCGATGCACCGTTTGCGCGGCGCGGGGGAGCGAGCCTCCGAATGACAACACAGGATCGAGAAGAGCAGATCCAGCTGATGAAGGATCTGCAGCGCGCTGTCGACGTGTTGCGCGCAGACCCGAACGTCGACAAGGATCGCATCGCTTATGTGGGTGTCAGCTATGGAGGCGCGATGGGTGTGCAGTTCGCCGCCATCGAGCATCGCATCAAGGCCGTGGCGCTCGTGGTCGGAGACGGCGGGCACGTCATGCACACCACCCAACCGGGTAATCTGCTCTTTCTGGCGACCCTGTCCTGCGCAACGCGTGCAGCGTGGTTTCGTGAAATGATTCCCATTGAGCCGATCCGCTTCTTTGCGTTTGCGAAACCGACGCCGCTGCTGCTGCAAAACGGAAAACTGGACGAATTCATATCGGAGTCCGACGCGCAATTGCTGCACAACGCTGCGCCCGAGCCGAAGAAGCTTCTCTGGTACAACGCGGGGCATAACCTCACTACTCAAGCTGTGCTCGATCGGCACGAGTGGTTAGTACAACAGATTGGTCTGGATCCTCTATGATTCGAACGATTTCGCCGATCGCCGCCGCATTGATGATGGCCGCGTTGGTGGCGTGCGACGCACCATCTGATACGCCCATAACGCCGCCAATCCCGGTGCCTCCACCGATGCCGATCACGGGCACCGCAGTGCCGAGCATGGTGAACGTGGACATTGCAGTGTCCAAGCTCATGACCGAATGGCACATCCCCGGCGGCGCGGTCGGCGTGATGAAGGACGGGCGGCTCGTATACGCCCGAGGCTTCGGCTACGCTGATATGGAGGCACAGAAAGAGGCCACACCCGATGCGCTGTTCCGCATCGCGAGCGTGTCGAAGCCGGTAACCAAGGCCGCGATTTTGAAGCTTGTGGAGCAGGGCAAGTTCTCGCTCGACGCGCCCGCCTTTGCACTGCTGCCGAACCTCACACCACTTCCCGGTGCGACGGTGGATCCGCTTCTCGCTTTCATCACCGTCAGCCATTTGCTGGAGCACACCGGCGGCTGGGACAGGGATATGTCGGGCGACCCGATGTTTCTCCCTCTGCAAATCGCCGCAGCTACCAGCACGCCGGCACCTGCGAGCGCCGAGGCAATCGTCCGCTACATGATGGGAAAGCCTCTCGACTTCACTCCTGGATCGCGCTTCGCCTACTCCAACTTCGGTTACGCCGTACTCGGCCGCATCATCGAACATGTGAGCGGAAAAAGCTACGAGCAGTTCGTGAAGGAGACCGTCCTCGCGCCGGCCGGCGTCACCCGTATGCAGCTCGGACACACGCTCTATGCTGACCGCCTTCCGGACGAGGTGCGCTACTATGACATCTTCGCTGCGCCCTCGGTGTTTCCGGGTGTGAGCAGCCCGGTGCCCTCACCATACGGCGGATTCAACCTCGAGGCGATGGACTCGCACGGCGGTTGGGTGGCGTCGGTAGTCGACCTGCTGCGCTTCGAGAAGATGTGGATTGCGCCCCCACCGCAAGGAATATGGGGTCACGATGGCGCCCTTCCGGGCACATACTCGGTAATGATGCGCACGGCGAACGGACTCGCCTGGGTAGCGCTCTTTAACGCGCGCGATATGGGCGGCAATTCCCAATTCCAGTCCAAGGCCGCCGGCGTCCTCCAGCAGGCGATCATGGCGGTGACCGAGTGGCCGGCGCACGACTTCTTTAACACCTTTCAGTAGTTTCGGATGGGAGGTCGCGTGCGTTGGGAGCGACCTTAGCCACCACAGTGCACGCCCGCTGGCTCCTACACGCTGAAGCTGACAAGCGATTCAATGAAACTCGCTGCGCTCGCTATCTATAGTATTCGCTGGCAACTTAGCAAAGGCGTTATCCGAACATGATCATGATTACAGAGATAGCCCGTGGAGTTTAGCTCCGCCGCGAGCGCGGACGCAGCGCGAAGCGAGTTCGTGTACATCGAGGAAGACGGAGCGGTCCGCGAGATCACGTCGGAGGAGGCGGAGTATCTCGCGACGCCGTTTCATCCCGCAGATGGTGGGCGGCCGTATATCAAGCGCGCGTACACCGCGCGTACGCCGAATGGGAGTCTCGCCGGGTTCCTGCATCGGCGCGATGTCCCAAGGTCTCACACATAGGCTGCCGTACGGTGCATTTGCTCGATGAAAACATCTTTGCAATCATCCGCTGATCCGCGGCGCATCGCGGCGGCGCGTCTCCATCGCCAGCTGCTTGTCGGGAAATCACCATATGACGAGGCGGTCGATGTAGTTCGTGCACTTTGCGCTGTGCAATCGCAGGATGTGGCCGGTGCAAAGTGGGCAGTAGCGATGCGAAGCAACGGGCGCACGGAGGCCGCGGTAAATGCGGCGCTCGATCGCGGCGAGATAGTTCGCGCGCATGTGTTGCGGCCGACGTGGCATTTCGTGGCAGCGGAGGATCTGCGCTGGATGCAGAAGCTGACAGGCCATCGTGTCTCGCGGCTGCTGGCTTCGTCTAACGCGAAGCTGGGACTTACGCCGGCTGTGCTGCGCAAGAGTCATCGTGTTATCGAGCGGGCGCTTTCACAAAATGGTGCGCTCACGCGAGCAGAGCTCAAGTCGAAGCTCGACGACGCTCGAATTCCCACCGCAGGAGCTCAGCGCCTTGCACACCTTGTAATGCAGGCCGAGGTCGATGCGCTCGTTTGCAGTGGGCCTCAGCGAGGAAAACAATCGACATACGCATTGCTCGACGAGCGCGTGAAGAAATCTCGCGACCTGAATCGTGATGAAGCGCTGCACGAGCTCACCGTGCGGTATTTCGCGTCACGCGCGCCGGCAACAGTTCACGATTTTGCGTGGTGGTCTGGTTTGACGATTGCCGAGTGTAAACGCGGTATCTCCATCGCGGGTACACAGCTGCAACAGGTCAATCTGGATGGGAAGCAGTACTTCGTTCCGCCGGAGTTTGAGCTTCCGTCAAAGTTACCTCCTTCTGCGCATCTTCTTCCCAACTACGATGAATATTTCATCGGTTTGAAGGATCGAAGCGCGTATGGCCAGCGCATTATGGGCAGCGCTCTTGTCACGGGCGGAAATGGGCTCATAACACACGTCGTCATCGTAGACGGCCAGCTCGCGGGAACATGGAGACGGTTTCACGAGAAAGGCAGGACGATGCTGAAGTTCCATCTAATGCTCAAGCTCAAGCGAGCCGAGAAGATGCGCGTGAAGGATGCAGTGGCGCGCTTTGCAGAATACACAGGGAGTGAAGTTGCAGCCGCGGGACTCGATGAACCAGACATCGAGACGATTGCGCAGGTCGTCGCGCCGCGGCCACCTTCGATAGCTTCCAGCCATGACCCAACAGAAACCCGCCGAGCTGCCCGTGCGGCTGTTCAAAAATGACGCGGCATGGGAAGCGTGGCTCGCCAAACACCACGCCAAGTCTGCCGGCCTCTGGCTGCGCATTGCCAAGAACGCCTCGAATGTCAAATCAGTGTCGTACGCCGAGGCGCTCGACGTCGCACTCTGCTACGGCTGGATCGACGGACAGAAGAATAAGTTCGACGATGACACGTGGCTCCAGAAATTCACGCCGCGCGGCAAGCGCAGCATCTGGTCGAAGATCAATCGCGAGAAAGTTCAGCGTCTCATCGAGAGCGGCCGCGTGCAGCCGTCCGGCCTCGAGGCTGTGGAGCGTGCGAAAGCAAACGGGCAGTGGGACTCCGCCTACGACTCACATCGAACGGCCGGTGTACCGGAAGATCTTCAGCGCGCGCTCGACGCAAACCCGAAAGCGAAGGCCTTTTTCGCGACGCTGAACAGTGCGAACCGATACGCAATCCTGTTCCGCGTGCAGACGGTGAAAAGAGCCGAGACGCGCGCGAAGAAAATCGAGCAGTTCATCGGCATGCTGGAGCGGCACGAGGTGATCCACTCGTAGCATAGAATCGACTCAGCCTTCCGGAATAACCGACACTGTGATGTGTGACGGATACATCTTCGTGTGCCAGACCCTGTGTGTCTGCGCGCGAAAGTCTTGCACAGCGGCCTGGAATATGTTCGGCACAAATGTCTGCGGATTGCGATCATAGAGCGGAAACCACGTGCTCTGAATCTGCACAACCAGTCGATGCCCTTTCTTGAATCGATAGAGCTGCTGATGCATGTCCACAACGAAGGGAGTGACGGTGTTTGCAGGAATTGGTGACGGTGCTGAAAACGATTTCCAGTAACGTCCGCGCATTACATCCGCGTTAACGATGAGCTGGTAACCACCGAGCTCCGGTGTTTCTGAAACGGTGTCGGGATATGCGTCGATCAGCTTGACTACCCAGTCGGCATCGCTTCCCGTAGTAGATGCAAAGAGATGTGCAATCACGTCCCCTGCGATTGTCACATCCTCAGTGAGTGGATCCGACTGCCACATGAGAACATCAGGCCTTCCGTCGACGAACCGCTGGTCGAGCTGCATCCAGTGCGCACCGCTTCCATCATCCGGCCTCGGCATATATGGAACGGGGAACTTCGGATCGGAGATAAACGCATCGGCAGCTTCGGCCGATGATGGCGCGCTGAATGAAAGCTTACCGTTCGATCGGAGATAGATGTTGCGCGCTCTCGCATTTGTCGGCGGCCACGACTTGTACGTGTGCCACCGGTTTGCTCCGGTTTCAAATACCCATGCTTCGGGAAATTTGCCGTCGCCTGTCCCATGAAGATGATAAGCAAGCCACGGCCGCTGAATCTGATCGCGAAAATACAACGCGGTCTTACTGCCCAAGTCGATCGGTCCGAGTGAATCGGACGCAGCGGCGAGCATGCCGTTGTGAAACCATGGTCCGAGTACAACGTGATTCGTTCCTTTCGTGTCGCTCTTTTCGAGAGAGCGGTACATGAGCTGGGCGCCGAGTATGTCTTCTTCATCCCAGAACCCACCGACAAACAGCATCGGTACTTGAGCTTTTGTCAGAACATTCTGAAGCGCTCGGGATTGCCAGTACGAATCGTATGCGGGATGATCGCGTATCGCGCTCCATAATGGCAGAGCGCTGACTCCAGTCGCGCGCGCGAGCGAATCGAGAGTCGGGATGCGCGAGTAAAAGGTGTATTGATCGTATACAGGAAACTCGATGCCTTTTCCTTCGATGAACGCACTGTACAATACTCCCTGCGTTTGTCGGAATGCGCCCTGATGAAAGAAATCGTCGCCCATCCAGACGTCGGCAACAGGTGCCTGCGGCACGATTGCCTTGACTGCCGTATGCGCTCCGACAGCTGCAAGCGCAGCAAGCCAGCCGCGATAGGAAAGTCCGATGACTCCGACTCTTCCGTTGTTGTGCGGGATATTTTTGACCAGCCAGTCAATTGTGTCGTACGCATCGGTTGATTCATTCGTACCCTTCGGGCTTCGCGGATCGTTCTGAGCGCGCATTGTCACGAACTTGCCCTGCGATTTGCCTCGACCGCGAATGTCCCCGGCAACGAAGATGTAACCATCCTCACCGAGCTCCTTCAGCATCGGCGGAAGCTGTGTCGATCGCAGCTCGCGATCAGCGCCAAACGGCGTACGAATGAGGATGATGGGCAGCGGAGCCGTGCGAGCTCCTGGGATGAGCGCTATTGCCGAGAGTGTGACACCGTCGCGCACCGGAATGGTGAGCTCGCGCCGCTCGTAGTCGGCGGGCTGTTGTGCGGATGTACGTGAAGTGACGGCTAGGAGACAGCAGACCGAAAGTATCAGGACGCGGTGCATGGATAACGGAGGCTGTTGATTTGAAGCAGAGTCCGGGAAACATATTCTGCACTGGCGCAAAATGCCGGAGCTCACATTATGTGAGTCGCGCTAAACCTTGCGATTAGTTAAGTCAGTGAGAAATTGATAACGGCGTCAGAGGGACAATCAAATGAAAACGCAATTTATCCATGCGGATATCCTGTCGCTCCTCATTGTCGTCGCTCTAAGCGCATCTTTTCGAGCGAGCGCTGGTGCACAAACATCTCCGCTCCGATCAGCCGACAGCGTCGTACTCGAGCGCACGCTTTGTTTCGGGATTTGTCCAGCTTACAGACTAAGTGTCACCAAAGCAGGGCAGGTGTCATTCGAGTCTCGCAATCCAACAGATAGCACTACGGCCAGCGATTCGATCGACGTCATTTCTTTTGAGCGAATAATGGGGAAAGCTCAGGAGATTGAGTTCTTGAAGTTGCCTGATCTGATATCTGATAACCCGCTGTTTTGTCCAACCAAATGGACCGATCACCCGACCGCGACGATCACCATTTTTATGAAAGCGGGAGTGAAAGCCGTCGAGGATTATCACGGTTGTAAATGGGCTCCCGAGGGTTTGAGGGAATTCGAGAGGGAGATCGATCAGGTCGCGCGTTCCAGCCGATGGGTTAAGCCCGCCTCGCGACGCCGGCCGCCGAGTACTCGCTGAAGCCGACGGACATCTCTGGTATGCTCGCTTTGCTCGCTATTTATTTCATTCTCCTGCAGCTTAGCTAAAGGCGTGAGACGACCTGCTCACCGATGGAGGGGGTATGCGGCGCATGTTGATCAATATGCTCGCGGTTGTCGGCGGACTTACCCTGCTCGGAAGCCTCGTAAGCTTCACAGTACACCACTACGTCAGCGACGGCAGTGCTAGCGGAATTGTGCTCGGCTCTGGCGACGCGCCCGCCGTGGGCGCACCCGTCTTTCTTAACCGCGGCAATGGGGCAATCGAACGCTATGTGACGGATTCAAAAGGTCGCTTCATTCTTCCCCTTAAAGAACACGAGCTTTATCGAGCTACCTGGCTCATTTGCGTACCCGGCGGGATTCCGATGGTGGGACGCCGCGATAGGGAAGGCTTTCAGATCGGCCCGACGACCTACGGCTTTACGAAGCTGACAACGAAGGCGGTGCACATTCGGAGCGCAGGCTGGCTTGGACCGATGCCTCGCGAA
>DATEDH010000253.1:0-10341 GCA_035281765.1 Gemmatimonadaceae bacterium | reverse complement strand
ACGAAAGCGCACATCGATGGCACTGACTGGCTCATTGATTCATCGATGCTCACGCGCCAGCCCCTTCCACTTTCATTCGACCTGCACATCGGAAGTGATCCCGTCTGGGGAGGGGAGGTGGAGTACACCGATGGCACGCATATCATCTGGTGGGATGCAGTGCCCGCACCTGAATTCATACCGTGCCGGCTTCTGCCTTACGACGTCGATTACGATTTCTATCTGGATCGCTACGAAGTCTCGCGCACGAAGAGCCCCTTCAACGAGCGAGTCTACGTTCGGCGTAATTTCTCCGACTCCGTCCTTGTCATCACCGGCAATCGTCACTTCGTGAAGTCATCCACCGGAGTAGAAGCGAAGCTGCTCACCGAGTCCGAGCTCGAGGAAAGCCTGGAATCAGAAGCAGGATTTTCTTCTCACATCATCGACAAGCTGCGCGACTGCGGCGCGATCAAAGCTTCGATGATTCCTCCCGAAAGCCCGCCGCCACCGATACCCGGCGTCAGGCCGTCAAAGCGCTTCACACAATGACAATCGTCGGAATCATCGGCGGTCTCGGTCCGGAGTCAACCATCGATTACTATCGGCGGATCATTCAGGTCTGGCGAGAGACCGACTCATCGAGCTATCCCTCGATCATGATCGACAGTCTCGACGTCGAGACCGGAATCCGACTTGTCACAAACGATCACCCCGCACTGATCGAATATCTCTCTTCCTCGATCGAGAGACTGACGCGCGCCGGGGTCGATTTCATAACGATGGCTGCGAATACTCCTCACATCGTGTTCGATGAGCTCGCGAATCGGTCTGCGATTCCGATGACGAGCATCGTTGAAGTCTGCGCCGACGAAGCCCAACGGCGCGGATACAAAAAACTCCTGTTACTCGGCACACGCTTCACGATGGAGGGGCCATTTTATCCCGCGACATTCGCCCGCCGCGGACTTGAAGTCATCGCTCCCGCAAAAGCCGATCGCCACTGGGTTCACGAGAAGTACATTGGAGAGCTGCTCGTTGGGAATTTTCGTGATGAAACCCGCGAGAGGTTTCTAACTTTGATTGCTCAGCTCCGGGACGAGCACCATCCGGACGCGCTCATACTTGGCGGGACGGAGCTTCCACTTCTTCTGAAGTCAGACGTTCTTGCTGGATTACCGACACTCGATACAACCGAGCTCCACGTCCGCGCGATTGTGGAGCGACTTCGACAATGACATCGATGCCATCAAAAGCCGCTGGACTGTTTCTGCTCGTTTTGACAATCACTGCGTGCGCAGGCAGAACACCGCCCGCGTCAGGAACAGCGCCGCCGGCAACGGGCGGCAGCGAAAGCGCAACTGCCGCGTACATGGATTCAATTCGTAACGATCCGGCGCGTCTTACGCTGTTTCTCAGAGAAATGCCGAAGGGTGGCGACCTCCACAATCATCTCGGAGGTGGCATTTACGCTGAGAGCATGATTGCCTGGGCAGGTGCAGACGGGCTGTGTCTGATTCAGCGCGAATTCCGGCTCAAGCCACCGCCATGCCGCCAGTCATCAGGCGAAATCCAAGCGTCGCAGATACCGCGGGATGACAATCTTTACGGCGATGTGATCGACGCGTGGTCGATGCGCAACTGGGACCCGGCGCGCCAGAACGGTCATGATCAGTTCTTCGAGTCGTTCAGCAAGTTCAGTGCAGCTCAACGCGGCAGAACCGGCGACATGCTTGCCGAGGTTGTAAGTCGCGCGGCTGAACAGCACGTGAGTTACATGGAGCTGATGCACATACCTGATGAAGGGCGCGTCATCGGGATGTCGCTTGCGATGCCTTTCGACATGAATTTCGGAGCGTTGCGGGACCGCCTCCTTGCCCGCGGACTCCGGGACACGCTTCAAATTGCCCGCCGAGAGCTCGATGCTGCCGAGCAGCGTAAGAAGATGCTTCTCAAGTGCGAGCAGCCGCCGGGCGATGCCGGATGCGCCGTTACCGTGAGATACTTGTATCAGGTTCTCCGCGGTCTTCCGCCTCAGGTTGTGTTCGCGCAGATCCTCGCCGGTTTTGAGATGACGCGAATGGATCAGCGCGTAGTCGGATTCAATCTTGTCATGCCGGAAGACAACGTCGTGCCAATGCGCGATTTCGATCTGCACATGCGCATGATCGACTACCTCCATGCACAGTATCCGAACGTAAAGATCTCGCTGCATGCAGGTGAGCTCGCGGACGGTCTCGTTCCCCCGGAGGGTTTGCGCTTTCACATCACGAAGTCGATAGAGACCGGACACGCGATTCGCATCGGGCATGGAACCGCCGTGCTGCATGAGACGAATGCAGCCGATCTCCTGAAAAAGATGGCCGATCGGAAAATTCTCGTTGAGATCGCTCTCTCGAGCAGCGATGCAATACTTGGAATCCGGGGCAAGCAGCATCCCATTACTGCGTATCTCGCGGCTGGTGTTCCTGTTGCGCTTGCCACTGACGACGAAGGCGTTCTTCGCTCCAACATTACGCGGGAATTCAAGCGGGCCGTCGAAGAGCAGAATCTCGGCTATCGCACGCTCAAATCGCTCGTTCGCAATTCGATAGTGTATGCGTTTGTCGACGATCCAACCAAGGCCAGGCTCCTCAACCATCTGGACAGCTCGTTCGTCAGTTTCGAGCGCATGCAGTCCGAACGCAGGCCCGACTAGTACTCCGGCCGCGCGGTTTCGCGCCCGAAAAGTGCACGTTCGCGAACGGGGCGTTGTTCGTGCGCTGCCGAGCCGCTAACTAGAGCATCGAATGATCACGCGTTCTGGCCGGGCATGGGCGATCGGGTTTGCTGTCGCCTTCGTATACACCGGTGCGCAGACTTTCCAGCTTGCGGCCGCGTTGCCACGCATACCATGGCTCGAGTTGTTTTTATTCGAGCTCCCGGTGTGGTGCACCATCGTCGCGCTCTCGCCGGTGATTTTCTATTTCGCGCGAAGACTCCCGTTGCTCGGCGCGCATCCGCTTCGCAACAGCATTGCGCACCTTGCGCCTGCCGCTCTGGTGTTGCTCACGATGTTTTTTATCGTCGAGCTGTCGCGGCAGGTTGTGGTTTACCCGATTGTCAATTTTCTCGACATCGCGAAAACCAAAGAGGCGATCGAGTATCGTGAGTTTGCAAAGACCATAAGCCTGTTCCATCGGGCTACAAGCGGCTTCAGGACCTACTGGCTCTTCTTCCTTTTCTGTTATTACGCGGGCGTGGTATTGCACCAGGCCATAGCGAGTTATCGGGCGATGGTTGCCTCGCAGTTGCACGCGCGTGAGCTCGAGACATTGCTTGCACGGTCCCAGCTGGACTCGTTGAAGCTTCAGCTTCAGCCGCATTTCTTGTTCAATACGCTCAATACCGTGTCGTCCCTGATGAGCCGCGACATCCTTCTCGCGCGGCGAACACTCGCCCGATTGAGTGATCTGCTGCGCCGGTCGCTGCGTGATTCGTCCCGACACGAAATTCCGTTGAAGGGCGAGCTCGAGTTTCTCGATGCATACATGGAGATTCAACAGGCGAGGTTCGGGACCCGGCTGATAGTTGCGCGCGATGTCGACCCGCTCTCGATGACGGCCATGATTCCGCGAATGCTTCTTCAGCCGCTCGTGGAGAATTCAATTCGTCACGGAATGCGCGATGGAGCAGATGCCCTCGTCGTGCACGTGCGGATAGCGCGCAAGGACGACGTACTGCGCTTGAGCGTGTACGACAACGGCCGTGGAATTCCAGCCGACGGATTCGAAGAAGGTCTTGGGCTTACAAACACACGCGAGCGACTGGACCGGTTGTATCCGGATCAATACGATCTCACGATTCACGAGCCGCCGGGTGGAGGCTTCGAAGTCGTCATCAGTATTCCTGCCCGCGATTCTGACGAAGTGATAATGACGGAGGACGCGCGTGACATTGCGTAGCATAGTTGTCGATGACGAGCCCGCTGCACGAGAGCTCCTCGTGGAGATTCTGGGAAAACGGCCCGATATCGAAGTCGCCGGAGTATTCGGTGACAGTCGTCAGGCGATCGCCGGCATACGAAAGGAAAAGCCGGATGTCGTCTTTCTCGACATTCAGATGCCGGGCCGCGATGGCTTTGCCATTCTCGATGCACTTGGTGAGGAGGCACCGCCGGTGATCTTCGTTACCGCATACGACGAGTACGCAGTGCAGGCATTCGACTTTGCGGCGATCGACTACATTCTCAAGCCGCTCGACGAAGACCGCGTCTACCGGTCAATCGATCGCGCGATGAGCCGGGCGCGGAATGGAAAAAGCGAGCCCGAGCCCGGGGCGATCACGCGAATGATCTCGGCGCTCCGCGCGCATCGGGAGGATTATCTCCGCTATATCCCGATCAAGTTGAAGGAGCGCGTGGTTCTCCAGAAAGTCGATGACATGAGCTGGATCGAGGCCGATGGCAAATACGTTCGCATTCATACAGGCGGCGACCAGCACCTGATTCGTCGCACCATGCACTCACTCGAAAACCGGCTCGACCCCGCGAAGTTTCTGCGGGTGAGCCGGTCGGCGATCGTCAACATCGAGCATGTCGCGCATCTCGAGCCATGGTCGCACGGTGAGTGGGCCATCATGATGCGGAATGGTCATCGCGTGATATCCACGCACGGATATCGCGAGCGGCTTCAGCGAATTCTTCGCGACCGATAAAACTCAGCGGCTGGTCAGGACGATCGCTCCGACGATCGCTGCGCTGCCGACATCGCTCAGGATCATTGCCGCCTTGTTGCCAGGCACCCATTCGATCCCGTTGATGCCACGCGAATTGATGGTGCGCAGAGCATCCAGCCCGCCCATCTTCACGCCATCGAGATACACAAGCGTGCCGCCATTCTGGGATCCGCCGACCATTGTCGCAGTTCCTCTCGAGCGCAGCCAGTCGGGGCGAAGCTTGTAAACCAGGTCATAAGCCGTTGAGCCGGGGACACTCAGGATCTCTTCACTCGTGACCTTGTCACGCGACGATGTTTTCTGGCTCGTGCTCGCGGTGCTTTCGCCTGCTGTGGCCCCGCTCGATGCGCAGCCGGCTGCGCCGCTCATTGCAATTACAACTGCGACAGCTGCCAACGACACGCTGATTTTCATTTCCCCCGCCTTGCGATAGTTGTGGAGATGCGACGAGCGTGCGGCACTTCCTTGCGGAAGGTGGGGGCGCCGCCGCGATGAATAATGAAACGAATACTTATATAGACGTACTCGACCAGCGTGATGGTTTCCTGTCGCGACCGAAAAGGCGAGCCGTTGACAGAACTCTTACACAAAATCGCAACAATTCCTTCGTTGCAGAAAAGGTTGAAACGGCAAAGGTTGTGGGGCGTCATAAGGTTGGATGTTTTACAGCCTCTGTCCCCACGAACGACCACAGTCCTGAAGAATGATCGAAAGAGAAGAAACGAGCAGCCGCCTGAAGTCTGAGCAGAGTCGCCTTGCAGGATCAAAGCGCGAGTGGATTGTCCCCGCGCTGAACCAGCTTCCGCGTTTGAGCGACCTGACGCTGCAGAGCCCGATCAATGGCGGTGGTGGACCCGGCGGTGGGGGCTCGACCGTCGTCCCCTGACCGCGCGCTTCGCGCGGTACCTCAAAAATCGATAACTCCAATCTGACAAAACTCTTACACCGCTGTTATTGCTAAGAAATTAGCAGACCGCGACCTTCTCATCGTCTGGGCTAACGCTCATTCGAAAAAGATTTGTAAGAGGCAAAACCGCGGCGCGAATGGCTGCGTCTAAGCCATGATCGATCACTTTCGCGCACACGCTGCTTGTCTGGAGGATATCCCCCGTGTCCCTGGTTCGTCGGTTTACCGTCGCGCTCGCACTGGCTGCCAGCGCATCATTACCCGCCCTCGCTCAGCAAACCACAAAGTCGCAAAACGATCCCCGGCCTTCCGCTCAGGCGGCGCGCAGGAACGGGCAGGTTGCGATCGACGGCAAGCTCGACGATGCTGCGTGGGCAGCTGCCACACCGATAGGCGAGCTCACTCAGTCATCGCCCAACGAAGGCAGGGCGCCGAGCGAAAAAACTGAAATCCGCGTTCTCTACGATGACGCTGCGATCTACCTCGGCGCCAGAATGTTCGACTCCCAGGGAAAGAAAGGAGTGCGTTCAGTTCTGACACGGCGTGATCAGCTGCTGAACACGGGTGATTTAACATCGGACAAGATCTCGTTCGTGTTCGACCCCTTTCATGACAAGAACACACGCTTCTGGTTCGAGGTCACTCCGTCGGGGGTGAAGGGCGATCACGCCAACGGCGATGCGTCGTTCGATCCAGTATGGGACGTTGCTACAAACATCGACTCGCTCGGGTGGACAGCTGAGTTTCGTATTCCGCTATCTCAGCTTCGCTTCTCGCGCGACTCCTCGCAGCTCTGGGGCATGCAGGTGTGGCGCCAGATAGACCGCCTGAACGAATTCGACATGTGGGCGTTCTGGCGCAGTAACGAATTCGGCGGTCCCGCATACTTCGGAACACTGGAAGGAATGCAGATCGCGTCGCAGCCGCGTCAGGTCGAAATCGTTCCGTACATCACCTCGCGCGCGACGTTTAACCGCGCGGCGAGCGGCGACCCGTATCACGATGGGAACGACATGCTTTACCGCGCGGGTGCAGACCTCAAGCTGAACGTCACGTCCAACCTTACGCTCGACGCGACGGTAAATCCTGACTTCGGCCAGGTTGAAGTCGATCCTGCCGTTGTCAATCTGTCGGTGTTCGAGACGACGTTCTCGGAGAAGAGACCGTTCTTCATCTCGAACTCCCAGTATTTCTCCACCGGCGGATTCAGCTGCTACTTCTGCAACAACGTCTCGAGCCTTTCGCTGATCTACACGCGTCGCATTGGCAGGTCTCCACAGCTTGCCCCGCTGGTAGGCTCGCGCGCGCAGTTCATGGACGCAACCGATGCGACAACGATTCTTGGCGCAGCGAAAATTACCGGCCGCACGAAAAGTGGTCTGACTGTTGGATTGCTCGATGCGGTGACGAACAAGGAGGAGGCGAGGTTCAGGCTTCCCGAAAGCGCCGAAGATGAGTCGCAGGAGATCGAGCCGCTCACGAACTATTTCATTGGCAGGCTGCGCAAGGATTTCCGCGGCGGTGCAACCCGCATCGGAACGATCGGTACGCTCGTGAATCGCAGCTTGTCCAATCCCGATGAGGAAGCGCGTCTTCGCCGGCGCGCCAGCGCTGTCGGATTCGACATCGATCATCGCTGGAAGAATCGCACCTACTCTTTCAACCTGCAGACTGCATTTACCAACATCGCCGGGGACACGGCAGCGATCAGGCGCGCTCAGGAGTCGAGTGCACGATACTATCAGAGAATCGGGCGCGATGAGTCGAGCGACGGATTGTTCGATGTCGACTACGATCCGACGCGAACAAGCCTCAACGGGTACGGCTTCTATGCGCGCTTTGCCAAGGAGACAGGTAACTGGCTCTATGAGGCAACGCAGAACTGGAGAAGCCCTGGATTCGAAGCCAATGACATGGGCGTTCTCGGAAGGGCTGATTACAAGTGGATGCTCACCAACGTCGCTCGCCAGTGGACCACGCCTGGGAGCTGGTATCGCTTTCTCTGGGCGAGCTACGGCGCGCAGCAGCAGTTCAATTATGAGGGAGATCGCACCGATATCGACTTCCACGGAAACTTCTCCGGAACTCTGAAGAATTTCTGGAACTGGGGCATGTTCCACATCTATCACCCTACTAACTACGACGAGCGGCTGACGCGCGGCGGTCCTACGGTAAAGCGATATGGCTACAACATGCTCGGCTACAACGTCAGCGGTGACGGCCGAAAGCGTGTAGTGTGGAGCTTCAACGGGAATTACATCAGGCCTGTCGACAACAATGAAGGCGGACGTGAGAGTTATTTCCCGTCGATCACGGTCAAGCCGACTGCGTCGACGAGTGTGCAGATCGGTCCTTCTTATGATCACGACAAGACGGCGCAGCAGTTCGTTACGTCATTCAACGATCCCAATGCGCCTGAGGGCTTTGGCGGAGTGCGTTACGTGTTCGGCAGGCTCGAGCAGAAAACTTTCTCGATCGACACTCGTGTGAACGCGACGTTCACTCCGAACCTTACGCTTCAGCTCTTCGCCCAGCCGTTCCTCGCGAGCGGTCACTACACGAGCTTCAAGGAGTTTGCCCGTCCGCGATCCGGCTCGATGATCTACTATGGTCGGGACAACGGAAGCACTATATCGAAACAGACCGACGTCGAGGGCAACACGACCTACAGCGTAGATCCCGATGGAAACGGGCCTGCGGAATCGTTCAACGTCGACAATCCTGATTTCAACGTGCGCTCGCTGAGAGGCACCGCGGTTCTGCGCTGGGAGTATCGCGCGGGATCGACACTGTACTTTGTATGGACGCAGGTGCGTGAAGGATTCGACAATTTCGGCACGTTCGATTTCTCGCGCGACCGTTCAGCGCTTTTCCGGGATCGTCCAACCAACGTCTTTCAGGTTAAGGCCACATACTGGCTCGGCAGATAATTCCCTGCTGACTTGCTCTGTCGCCCGGATAGCAGAGACGGTGCCTCCTCTCTGTTATCTGCGCGCCAGGGCAGCTGCTGTTCGGCTTTTGTAAACCGGTAAACGACAGGACGGTTCATAGCGTCAACATTCTCGACAGAACCAAACTCCTTGTGGAGCTGTCGAAGTTGTCGATCAAAGAAACCGATTCCCCCCAGAGATGAAATTGAATCGCCCGCAATTACTGATCGTTGTGCTTGCGATCGCCGCCGCCAGCACCGCAGGCGCGCAGAATGGTCCCGAAACCATCAAGGGAAAGATTACCGACGACTCGTCGCGTGCGGTTGTCGCGTCTATCGCTGTAACTCGCGGCCCCGACCGCCTGACGCAGCAGACAACCTCAGATTCAAGCGGCAATTACAGCACAGTATTCGAGCAGGGAACCGGCGACTATCTCGTGTATGTATCCGCTCCGGGATACAAGGCTGCGCGACGCAGAGTTCAGCGTGAAGGAAACGAGACGGTACTCGTCGCGAACTTTCAGCTCGCGCAGGAAGTGACGACACTCGATGCCGTGCGTGTCTCTGCGAACCGGCCCGTGCGTGCCAGCAACAACATCACCCCGACGCAGCAGAACGAGCCGGGATCATCGGAGAAATGGAACGACGGCGTTAGCGGTGCGGTTGCGCCAACCATTGCGGGCGATCTCAACGCTCTTGCTGGAACGATGTCCAACGTCACAATGGGACCGGGCGGCGCTTCAATACTTGGATCGGGATCGGAGTCGAATCTCAATACGTTGAATGGAATGGGGATGAGTGCATCCTCGATTCCGCGGGCAGCACGTACTGAAACGCGAGTTACGGGCGCGACGTTCGATCCAACGCGTGGCGGGTTTGCGGGCGCAAACGTGGATGTGAGGCTCGGGCCGGGAAGCAGAAACTTTCAGCGGCGCAACGCATTCGTCACTCTCGATCCGCAGGCATGGCAGTTCTCCGATGTAATAGGCCGCGCACTCGGCGCACCGAGTGGCGGAGTGCGGGCGAGCTTCGGCGCTGACGGTGAGCTGATTCGGCGGGCGCTGACCTATAACGTCGCGATGGATGTCGCAAAGAGCTCGAGTGAGCCGGCGACTCTTCTCAGCGCCAATGCGGATGCGTTGAGACTCGCTGGCGTTTCCCCCGATTCCGTCGCGCGGCTGATCGCGATCTCGACTCCACTCGGTTTGCCCGTTGCTGCATCCGGAGTTCCCGAGGCGCGGCAGCATAGCGGCGTCGCGTGGCTCGGACGGCTCGACATCACGACCGATACGATGAAGACGCGCGCGCTTACGAGCTATCTCGGCTTCACTCGCGATGGTGCAATAGGATTTGGCCCGCTCTCCGCTCCGTCATCATCTGGCGAGAGACGCGAGCGCACACTCGGCGCACAGCTTACGCTCGGTAAATCCGTCGGCCCCGGTCAGCGGATCCTTACTGAAACCCGTGCGGCCGCGAGCGCAGTGAAGACCGAAGTCGCTCCATATCAGAACGTGCCGGGTGCAAATGTGCTCGTGCGTTCCACGACATCAGATGGTCCCGACGTTACGGCGCTTACTCTCGGCGGCGGATCATTTCTGTCGACCGACGATTCGCGATGGACCGCGGAAGCATCCAACGAAACAATCTGGAATGCGCGCGGGCGCCGTCACCGGTTCAAGACGTTGCTGTGGGGACGCGCAGATGGTCTCGAGCAGGAGGGAATCGCGAACAGTCTCGGCTCGTTCACGTTCAATTCGATCGATGATTTCGAAGCAGGTCATCCGGCGAGCTTTTCACGAACTCTCCTGCA
>DATEDH010000252.1:0-3893 GCA_035281765.1 Gemmatimonadaceae bacterium | reverse complement strand
CGTTCCTAACGAGAAAGGTGTTCCAACAACGCGAGTCGAGATTCGTTTTCCGTCGAATATTAAGGTCGTGTCATTCAGCGATGTCGACGGATGGACACTGGAACAGATTCGCGACAGCTCCAACGCAATCATAGGCGCTGTGTGGACAGGAAGCCTTGCACCGGAGCGATTTGTGGAGTTTCCCTTCGTTGCAGTGAATCCAAAGGAAACGGCAACTCTTACTTGGCCCGTATTTCAGACCTACAGCGATAACGAACGGGTAGCCTGGACGGGACCGGAGGGAAGTGAGAAGCCCGCATCCTCGACGGCGATCGCGCCCGCAGCACCGAACGGGCCCGGTCGCCTGAGTCTCTATCTCTCGATTGTGGCTGTCCTGCTCTCGTTAATGAGCCTCGGCCTGGCTTTGCGACGCACTGCGTAGCCGGGAGAGAAGCATGTCGGCATCGACGGAGTCGGGCGTCGAGCGCTGACGTGTGAACTGAGTGCGGAGCGGCTCGACGAGCTCGATTGCTTCGGCGATGCGTCCATCGCGCTCCATGATTTTGCCGATGCTCACTGCAGCGCGAAGCTCGAAGGATTTTGCGCCCTGCTCACGCGCGACGTCGAGTGCGCGATAGTAAAAACCTTCGGCAGCATTGCGGCGAACCTCGGCCTCATCCTCGATATCGACGGCCAGAGCATTGTCACTTGCAGTGCCGGTTTGCAGCGCGAGATCGCCAAGCATTCTATAGAGCTCCGACTGCGCCCAGAGATCGGAGTTCCGGTTGGCCGCTTCGAGCGCCTCGTGCAATGTCGTGCGCGCGCGGTCGAGGTCGCCTTTTACCGAATACGCTTCGGCAAGCTGAGTCAATGCGTAGGGAAGATCGAGATCGGCGTTCATGCGCCTGCGCATAGCGAGGCTCGTTTCAATCTCGGCCAGGCCTTCGTCGATATTTCCCATCATGGCCTGAGCCCAGCCCCGGTTGGTTGCTATCCAGGCGCGCTCCTGAACGATCTGGTGCTCGTCAGCGATTGCGATGCCTTCGTTCGCGTACTTGAGACACTCTTCGGGCTCGCGCATGAGCTGATGCAGAACACCTCCCATCAGCATCGAGAAGGCAATCGTGCGCGGGTCGGGACTCGAGCGTGCGAGTGCAACCGCCTTCTCGAGAGTGGATAGCGCCCGATCGACATCGCCTGCGGCCCACAGCGTTCGCGTCATCTCCGAAAGCGAGAAGACGCCGGGATCCATGTGGTAGATGAAGAGATACTCACGCTGCCGCGCGGGGTCGTAGATCTCTTCTGCCTTTTCAAAGTGCTCGATTGCTTCGCCGTACTTGCCGGTGAACCGAAGTGTGATTCCCATGTCTGCATGAGCGGTCATCAGCGCCATCGGGCCCTTGTGCTCATTCGCGATCGCGAGCGCACGCTGCGCGATCTCGAGAGACTTGAGAATTTTTCCCCGCACGAGGTTGTATGCGTGCAAGCCCCAGAGCGCAGGCGAGAGCTGCGGCGCATTTCCAAACTGCTCGGCCAGAACTCGCGCGCGCTCCATCGCAGTGTTCGCTTCTGTTGCGGCATATCCACCAAGCACAGCAGCTGCTGATCCCAGGATCAGCTGAAGACCGAGCTCGGTTCCCTGAAGCTGTGGCGACGGCGGCTGCCGTGAGATGATCGCTATGCCGCGGTGCGCGAGGCGGCTCGCTTCGTCGAAAGCAAACACTCCAACCGCGGCTTCGGCGGCAATCGCAAAATAACTCGCAGCGCGCTCGAACTCGCGCGCATTCTCGAACAGAAATCCAAGCTCGGCTGATGCTGCGCCGGGAATTCCGTTATGAAGTTGCAGCAACGCTTCGCCGACTGCTTTGCTCAATGCAACGCGGCGTGAAACTGACAGCGACGCGTAAAGCGAGTTCTGATAGAGCACATGAACAAACCGATAGCGGCCGGAAATTTCTCCAGTCGGAAATTCCCGCTCGCCTGCTCGACGCACAAAGCCGTGAATGCGGTCGAGGTTCTCGAGCCGGTCTTCGATGTCTGCCACATCCGTCTTGAGCGCGCGCGCAAGGATCGCGGAATCGAAGCTGTATCCCTGAACTGAAGCAGCAGCGATGAGATTGCGATCGGCAACATCGAGCTGCGTGATTTTTCTTTCGACCATGCTGCGCATCGATTCCGGAATGTCCGGATCGAGATCATGCAGCGAGCCGGGAAGCTCCCATCCACCGCCAGCTGACGGCACAATGTCTCCGCGCGAGCGCAGATACCGAAGCAGATCCTCGACGAACAACGGACTTCCTTCAGTGCGGGAGTGAACGAGCTTCCCGAATCCGTCGGGGAACTTGTTTCCGGGGAAGCGATCATCGATGAATCGCTGAATGTATTCCTCTGTCAGAAACGCCAGGGGAATTTCCCGCGCTGCCCCTCGCGTCTGGAGATCCAGCTTGAGCGCGAGGAACGGATGCGACGAAAGCTGCAGCTCAGCGGGTCGATAAGTCGCAACTGCAAGCAGTCTCGAATCGCGAAGCCTTGTCAGGACGTAGCCGAGTACGTCGACTGTGGAAATGTCCGCCCAGTGAATGTCCTCGATGAGAAGCACCAGCGGCTGAATTGCACAGCATCGCTCGAGAAATGCGGCGAGCTCACGCTTCATTCTTTCCTGGGACTGCGCCGGTGTCACATCGAGATCGACTTCGCTCGATGAAAGTCCGCTCAGCATGAGTGCCCATGTTGGCGCGAGCCGATGAAATGCCTGCGCAGTTTCCGTCGACCGGTCGTCATGCAGCAAGTCATCGATTGCATCGAGAAGCGGGAGATATGCCTCTGCGCCGGCAAGGCGCTCGGAGCATCGGCCGAGTGCGACGCTGTGCGCCTGCGATCCGGAGAGCCCGCGCAGGAACGCTTCGATGAGAGTCGTCTTTCCGATACCGGGCTCACCCGACACGCAGATCAACGACGCGCGACCGGACTTCGCGGCCTCGAATCCCTCGGCAAGAGCGTCGAGCTCGATGTCGCGCCCGATCACTCCGCTTTGAGTCGCGACTGCAGTGCTGGTGTGACGACTTGCCGTCTGGAGAGCGACGATGCTGTCGAGGATCTCATCCACTTCGGATGCTGTCGGCCTCTCCTCCGGTTTTTTCGCGAGCATCCGCATGACGAGAGAATCGAACACAACGGGCACGCGGGAGTTCACTCGTGAAGGCGCAACCGTATCGCGGAGAATTATCGCGCTCAGCACCGCCATGTCGGAGCTTGCATCGAACGGATGCCGGCCTGCCGCAAGCTCATACAGCACAATGCCGAGAGAGAAGATGTCGCTTGCCGGCGTGACAGTATTACCTTGCGCCTGCTCGGGCGACATGTATCGCATCGTCCCGACGACAACTCCCGGCTGCGTGATGCGGGCCATGTCGCCGCCACCTCCAAAATCGGTGGCGCTGAGCTGGGCAATTCCGAAGTCGAGAACCTTCACGTATCCGTCATCGCGAACCATGAGGTTTTCCGGCTTGATGTCGCGATGGATGATCCCGGCGCCATGCGCAACAGCGAGCGCGCGTGCAACCTGGGCGCCGATCTTCGCGATTGCCGGTATCGATGGGGACTCCGCGCGAAGCTCGCGCAGGGTACGGCCCTCGATGAGCTCCATCGCGATGAAGTGACCGGAAGGCGACTCACCGATCTCGTAGACAGTGACGATGTTGGGATGATTCAGCGCGGACGCTGCGCGCGCTTCGCGGACGAAGCGCTCGACTGCATCGGGATGGAACACACCACGACGCGGGAGCAGCTTCACGACGAGGTCGCGGCCGAGCTCCGGGTCACGGGCGTGATACAGCTCGCCCATACCGCCGGCGCTCAGGAGCGAGAGTATTTCATACCGGCCGACTGGAGAGCCGGCGGAAACGATATCGGAA
>DATEDH010000251.1:0-4413 GCA_035281765.1 Gemmatimonadaceae bacterium | reverse complement strand
CTTTACCATTACCTGCACTTAGTACCTGTTTGCTACTAATTGCCGCAGATCGTGGCGCCTGACAATCAGGACAATCGTGGCGAGCACCAGCGGGACCACTTCGCTGGTCATGTGTCTGCCGTGATCGAAGGCGAGGTGAGTTCCCCAGGCTCCCAGCATTACGCAGATAATGAGAATGGCGCCGATGGCAGCGGTACGGCCTAGGAGAAGAAGAACGACCGCCAGAAGCTCGATTACCCCGATTGTAACCCTGAACCAGACGGGGTATCCCCAGGCGTGGAACGCCTTTGCCCAGCCGCTCGTATCCGAAAACTTTGCATATCCCTGCGGTGCGAAAATTAGGACCAGAAGCAACGCAGGAATCCATTTGCCGATGACTTTCACGATCCTTACTAAGGACTGATTTTGCACGGGCCCTCCGGAGAAGTCGTTATCGCGGCACGGTAGTCTCAGTCAGCCGATCCCGCATCGTACGTTTGTTCTAGTACTTCGATTTTCTGTTGCAGTCAGCGGGGTTTGTCTCGACATTGTGCGCCGATGCAATCGGACAGGCTCGGCCGTACACTCGCGCTCGGCATCATAGCAGTAGCCGCGTTCAGCACGCTGGCGTCTATCTCGCTCCCCGTGCGCGCGCGAAAGCCGGACGCGCTCACAGTTGCTCTGGTCCTGATTCTCCTGCTTGCACACGCGGCCGCGTACTGGTTCGGCTCATCGATACGCGCGCGGTTCGGGATCGCTCGCTATGTAGCGCTGCAAGCCGTGTTGATATTCGGCATTGCTTTCTTCGGTGAGCTTTTTCCGCTGGGCCTCGGGCTGTACATCGCGATGACTGCGCAGACGATCATTCTTGCCGAGAAGCAGTGGGGATCGATCGTAATTACCCTGGGCGCAATTGTCTTATTCGCGATCAATGCGATGGCGGCGCGGGACCTCTATCAGGGAGCCACGGCGGGTCTGCTTCTCGCTGTGACAGGCATTGTCTCGCACGCCATTGTCGCGCTCGTAAATCGCAAGCCACGAGCTGTGACGTCTGATCAGGTTCCGGAGCCGTCAGTAGTCAATAACGGAACTACGAACCTCACCGCACGCGAGATCGAAGTACTTCGTTTGACGGTTACCGGTGCTCGAAGCAGTCAGATCGCGAGCAGTCTCGGAATCAGCGAGCGCACGGTAAAGGCACACCTCGCGAACATCTATCAGAAGCTTGGTGTCGAATCGCGCGCGGCCGCTGTTGCTATCGCGGTCCAGAAGGGGATTGTGTAGCGGGCCAAACCCCAATCGCGCGTGCATGCTCGATCAGCATTACATCTTGGGTATGCTGCGAGAGAGCCAGCTTCATTTCCTGTTTGGATTTGTCCAATTGTCCGTTGCGATAAAGCGCCCATGCCATGAGATCGTGACCGTACACGTCCTTGCGATCACGCAGCTCCTTCCGCGCGCGTCTCAGCACATCCGCACGGTCCGCGGCAGTTCCATGATCGAGAAAAAACAGTCCCCAGGCACGATGAATTGCGCCGGGCTGCTTGAGTGCACTGACTGACATCGCGCGTGCATAGCTCGCTGCCTGCGCAGAATCGCCGAGCTTTGCGTATGCCAGGCTGATGGTTCCGAGTGTTGCAGGGTCGAGCTGGTTTGCAGTTGCGCGTTCTCCATAATCGACAGCCTGCTGCCACGCGTCACGTGCCAGAGCAGCACGAGCGAGTCCGCCGAGTACACGTACGTCATCCGGATTGCGAGCGAGTCCGCTTACGAATGCAGATTCAGCCGCTGCGACATTTCCTGTACGGAGCTCGAGATCTCCAAGCCGATAGTAGAACCAGGCAACCTGGTCACGAGGAAGATCGTCACGACGGTCGACTCTCACGATCGCTCTTTTCAGGAACTCGCGTGCGACATCGATACGGCCGGTAAGCTCGTACCATCGGGCTAGTCGTGCGCCGGTAGTGAAGTTTCTACCGTCATATTGAATCGCTGCGAAATGTTTTGCAGCTGATTTATAATCGCCAAGCTCCAGCTCGATTTCGCCGAGTAGCGCCAAATGCGACGAGTTTCCCGGGTCGAGCGAATCTGCACGCAGTGCAACGTCGCGGGCTGCGCGGAATTCGTGTCGCGCCATTAGGAGACTGGCGAGGAGCTCGAACGCAGAATAATTGCGCTGCGTTCGCTTCGATATCGATTCCTTAACCAACCGCTCGGCATGGTCGATATCTGATGTCGAGCCGGTCATGCGAGATCGTGCGAAAAGAAGCTTGGCGAGTGTAAAGCGATCTATCGCGCTCTCCGGGTCTTCGCTAACGCGTTTCGAATAGAAATCGATGTCTCGATCGCGCACTTCACTTTCGTCGTACCGTATGGACGGCGATTCGATAACCGGCCTCGAATCAGGTGTGCAGCCGATCACCGCAACCAGAAGAAGGAAAAGTACGCGCCGAGATATCATCGATCAGAGCGTTGGTGATGCGAGATACGGGAACGTATTCGAGAACGCTTTGTCGTTCGCGCCAACGTTGTCGGTGCAGAGCGGCAGCGTGAAGTTGTCGCAGTATGCGCCAGTCGCGCTGATGAGCTTTCCGAAGATTGCAGTGAGTCCAGCATCGACCACATCATCTGACAGCTTGCGTCCGCCCCAGCCGTTTGCGAGTGCCCATGACAGCCATCCGGCGGTCGCAGGATTCTTTGATGACTCGACGATCAGCATGTCCGGATAGAGAACTGCGCCTAACGTGTTGGCGACTTCCGGCTGGCCGGCGCGGAATGCGTTGATGAACGCCAGACTTTGCGGACCGAACGTAGCGGTGTTGTATGGCTGCGTGCGGTTGTACGCGTCGTGATTCGCTTTCGTGATAGTCACTTCGCTCACGAGCGGATTTCCAAGGAATTCGACCTGCTCGTAGACGGTGTTGTCATCGCCTTCGTCGTCATCGGCCGCGTTGATCTGACCTGCTGCCGGGCCGGCAATGTCTTTCTGGTTGGCGTCGCTGCATGCACTGAGTGCGAGTATGCTCGCAAAGAGACCAGTGATCGCGACCTTTCTGAGTACCAGCATTTATGTAGGCTCCTGTTGATTGAAAGAGGATCAGTTGCGGGCGCGACTTGTTGTTCCCCACACGCCGAAGCGGCCGTTCGTGGATGCATTGGCGATCATCGAAGTTGGCAGCTCGATCACGATTGCCATGTCATTGAGTCCGCGAACGTAATCGACGGCCTGTCCAACCGCCCGGAACGTGAGGGCTCCCTGCGTGATGGTGGAGAGAGGACCTGTTTCCGGTTTACGATCGGGAAGAATCCGGAAGAATGCCTCGAGATCGATGAAGAACGGATCGTCACGCGGCCCTGCAAAGAGCTTGATGCCGTTTGATTCGATGATTGTGTTGGTGTATCCCTTGATCTGCTTTCCACCAACGAGAGTGTTCATAGTGCCGACGCTGTTTGGAGCAACTGGTCCGCGCAGCGTGACTTTCTGCTTTCCGGCTTTCCCCGTAAACGTGATCTGGAACACGAGGTCTTCGCGTGCGTCACCGGTGTTGTCGATCTTGATCTGATACAGCTCCTGATCTCGCGTTCCGAATGTGAAGCTCGGTGTTTGTGCCGGGGTGATCGGTGAGCTTGTGCCGAGTACGAGGACAGTGTTGGATGGATTGCCCGGTGCGGGGAAGGCGTAGACGTCGTTGACGTCATATCGTGGGGAGAGCTCGACGAGGGGTGTGTCCTGGTGATCAGATGCGGTCACTGCTCGAACTGCGACTACTGATCCTGCCGTCAGGGCGGCGGCGCCGAATGCGAGTAGACGCATTCGCGGTTGATTCCACTTCTTCATATCCTGCTCCGGTTTGGAGGGTGAGGCGGCATTACGCTGTGGGCGCATATGCGGGGTACGCCGGCCGCGCCAAATCGGATTTATGGGCGAAACTTTGGAGACAAAAACGGCGTCATGACGATCACGCCAAAGAGGACGAGCTTTGGCGAAAGGGGGATTCGAGGAATGAACCAGGCAGCTATGATGTGCCTCATCCCGATGTTGAATCCTGTGTTAATGCAGGCAGTCGCCGTGCAAGCCAGTGTTCGAAAACCAGGCCATGTCATTATCGAATCGGCGTCGCTGAGAACACCTATCGGCGAAACGATCAAGTTCGAGCTGGGGACGTTGTTCGTACCTGAGAATCGCGCTGATCCAAAAAGCCGGATCATTGGTGTTGGGTTCGCGCGCTTTCGACCATCGCATCCTACTGGTGTCCCTCCAACGTTTCATCTCGACGGTGGTCCCGGCGCGTCCTTTCTGGAAGGATTGAGACCGGGCAGCAACAGGCATCCCATGCCCGGTATGGATTTGTATCGCGGGATTGGTGACGTAGTGCTTATCGATCAGCGTGGATACAGCGAGCGTGGGGAAGTTCTGAAGTTCAAATACGTCAC
>DATEDH010000250.1:0-23912 GCA_035281765.1 Gemmatimonadaceae bacterium | reverse complement strand
TCGATCGCTACAACGTCGGCGGCGGCTGGTTCATCACCCCGAACGTGATGGCGAAGGCAGAGTGGGTCAACCAGAAATACAACGACTTCCCGGTTGCTGACATCCGCAGCGGCGGCAAGTTCAAGGGATTCATGATCGAGGGCGCAGTCTCCTTCTAATCAGAGACTTTCACCTCAGTCAAAGAGCCGGTCCGAAAGGGCCGGCTCTTTCTATTTAACAGGGAGCGCAGTGAGCACAGTGAGGTCTGGAGGGTGGTCCGAGTGGCTGTGTTGGCTGCCAAACCGATAGTCGCTCTCGGCGCGAGTGAACACAACCTCCAAACCTCACTGTGCTCACCGCGCTCCCTGATTAATAAGCGCGCACACTGTCGCATGACTAACCGGGCGGAGCGACGGGCAGAGTGAAATAGAAAGTGGATCCGCGGCCTGGTGAAGATTCAGCCCAGATGCGACCGCCGTGAGCATCTACGATTCCTTTGGTAATTGCGAGGCCGAGGCCCGCACCCTGCCGATCGGTCCTTGACGATTGCCAGAAACGATCGAATGCATGCGCAAGCTGCTCGGCCGTCATGCCCTGTCCTTTGTCACTCACCGAGAACAGGAGCTCCTTGTCGAGCACAGCGATGCGCACGAGAATCTCGCTCCCCGGCACGGAAAATTTCACGGCATTGCCGACGAGATTCGAAATGGCCTGACCAAAGCGGTCGCGGTCTGCCATCACATCAGGGAGATCATCAGGCGCATTCAGCCTGAGTGATATCCCCTTCTCCCCTGCGACAGGAGCGAGCATGCGCAGTGTATCACTCAACATTTCTTCGGTGTTCTCGCGCTTTGCAGAAACAGCGAGGCGTCCGGCCTCGACACGCGTTACATCGAGCAGATCCTGAATCAGCTCGTCCATCTGCTCCGCCGCCTGCCGAATTACAGATGCGTAATTGCCAACCTCCGGCGAGAGAGGTTCTCCGTTCGACCGGTCGAGCATCACACCAGTGAGCATCTTCACTGCATTGACCGGATTTCTCAAATCGTGCGACACGATTCCAATCATGTCATCACGCGCGCGTATCCCGGTGTGCACGAGATCATGCAATCTCGCATTATCAATCGCTAGCGCTGCGCGACGTCCGAGCTCCTCAGCGAGAAAGAGATCATCGCTGTCATAAGATTTCTTCTCGCGATACAGCGCGATCACACCAAGCAGCTGTCCTCGCGCGAGCAGCGGCATGATGATTCCGCTGCTGGGCTGTCCGGAAAAAATGTCGTTTAGCTCATCGATCTGGATTCGTTCCGACCCAATCGATGGATTGGCAATGGACCACACCGTCGCGCGCTGAGTGCGAATCACCTGAGCGACGGGATGCATGCTCGCGGGATCGACGGGGTGCTCAGTGCGCTGGCGCTCGATCGCCCGGCCTCGTTCATGATCGATATGCTCGACCGCGACGCCCTGAAAGTGCCCGTTGAAGAACGCATGCACAATGCACGCATCGGCAAGGCGCGGGACAGCGAGCTTCGCGACATTGCGCAGCGTCTGCTCGTGACCCAGTGACGACGCGAGTGTCTCGCCCGCCTCTGCCAGAAACGACTGGGTCTCGTGAGCACGCCGGCGGTCGGTTACATCGCGGAGCACAACCGAATACACCCGATTCCCCGCGACACCGAGGTGCGAAATAGCTGCCTCCGCAGGGAACTCCTGACCGTTCTTCCGAAGACCGACAATCTGCCCGCGCTCACCCATTCGCCTCGCGCGCGTCTCGGAATCTCCGAATCTCTTCACATGAGAAGCGTGGGTTGCACGATACCGCTGCGGGATCAGCAGCTCGAGCTGACTGCCGAGTATTTCCTCAGGCGAATATCCGAAAATCGACTCAGCGCCTTCGTTGAAGAAGATCACTCTCTGCGCCTCGTCGACGCATATGATCGCGTCGGCGGAGATCGTCACGATCCCAGCGAGCACAGCGTCGGTAATCGATTCCTTTATCTGTTCGGAAGAAGGCATAGCGGCTTCACGGCAAGTTAACTCGCGGTCGCCCCGAATCTGCCCCCGCCGAAGACATCAGGGAATCCCCCACACCAATTCCCGCCTCCTCCCGACAGAGCGCGCCCCTGGCCACCGGTAGCTTGGGTTAACCCAATTCGAACCTCCAGAAACCGGAGCATGCAAGGTGTCCGATAAATCGATTCCCGCCGGCACGGCGGAGTTTCTTCATAGTATTGCGTCGCGTCGCTCCTTCCTGAAGACGGCTGCTGCCACTGCAATCGCAGGGGGAGCGCTGGCCGCGTGCAGTGATTCACAGGCTCAGAAGTCAAAGCTCAGTGCTCATGACATGAGCGGGGGAACCAACGCGCCGAACCCGACTCCGCCATCACCGGCCGCAGCAGCAGCAGCGATGGATGCCATGCATGAAGCAGGCATCAAGGCATTTCCTGCAAAGACTGCAGGGAAGGGCAACGCGCTGATGGCGCCAACGCGCGTCGAGAAAGGCGTGAAGGTCTTCGAGATGACCGCTTCGGTGATTCAGTGGGAGACAGCGCCGGGAACGAAGGTCGAGGCATGGACCTACAACGAACAGGTCCCCGGCCCGCAGATCAGAGTGAAAGAAGGCGATCGCGTCAAGATGATCGTGAAGAACAATCTTCCCGAATCAACCGCTGTTCACTTCCACGGACTCGAGCTGCCCAACAACATGGATGGCGTGCCGTTCATCACGCAGCCGCCCATCAAGCCGGGTGAGTCATTCACGTACGAGTTCACGGTCCCCGAGGGAAATTTTGGGTCGCACATGTATCACTCACATCACAACTCGGCAAAGCAGGTTGGTCTTGGACTGCTCGGCGCATTCATTGTCGAGCCGCGCAATCCCAAGGCGATCGAGAAAGCTGATGTCGATTACGTCATGATTCTCAATGACGGCATGCATGGATACACGCTCAACGGCAAGGGATTCCCTGCAACCGAGCCGGTCAAGGCAAAGAAAGGACAGAAGCTTCGCCTTCGTTTCATGAATGAAGGAATGATGATTCATCCCATGCACCTGCACGGAATGCACATGACCGTGATTGCAAAGGATGGATGGGAACAGCCCGCGCCATGGAAATGCGATACGCTCAACATTGCGCCGGGCGAGCGCTGGGATGTGATCGTGAGCTGCAACAATCCCGGTGTATGGGCGTTCCACTGTCACATCCTTCCGCATGCCGAGTCGGATCATGGAATGTTCGGCATGGTCACTGCTCTCATAGTCGAGGCGTAATAGCGGCCAAATGGAAAGAGTCCTGACTGTTCCGGTGCAGTCTGATGCCGGATGGATGCGCCGGGTTTTCCGGCGCATCTTCGGCGTTCCGCTGATTGCCAAGCTCATTGGCGCAAACGTGATCATCGTTGCGTCGGCGTTGCTCGTGCACGCAATCGCGTTCACAGGCCGTCGCGCCGAGCTGCTGACGGTAATCGTTGCGCTTGCTTCCGCGCTGATTGCGAATCTGATTCTCGTGCGCGTTGCATTGCGTCCGATCGAAGACCTCGAAGATCTCGCGCTCAAGGTCTCGAAGGGTGAGTTCGACGCGCGCGGAGTTCCGTCGTTGTTTGCGGACAAGGATCTCGCACGTCTCAGAATTACGATCAACGACCTGCTCGATTCGCTCGCCGCGGAACGAAAGCGCATTCAAGATCTCGGCGTCGAAGTTGTGAGGGCTCAGGACGCTGAACGGGCGAGCTTCTCGCGCGAGCTGCACGACTCCATTGCGCAGACTCTCGCGGCGGTGCGGTTTCAGCTTGCAGCAGCATCGCGCGCGGACGAAACAGACGACATCAGGAATCGCATCGCTGCCGCAAACGGGATGGTTTCCGCAGCGATGGAAGAAATCATGAGCGTGTCATACTCGCTTCACTCCCGCGTGGCCGAGGATCTGGGCCTGGATGCCGCACTTGGGACTCTGGCGCGACAGGTCGAAGACCGTTCAGGTGCATCGATCGACATCAGTGTTTCGCCGCGATCCGAAATGATATCGTCATCGGACTCCGCCATGCTCTTCAAGGTTGCCGAGGAGGCCCTTCGCGATGTGGAGGTGCAGAGCGACGCAAAAACAGCTACCGTAAAGGTCGACACAATGGGCGGGATAACCCGGCTCGAAATATGGCACGACGGGTCGGCAGCACAGGGTATCGGGGAACGTGCAGGTCTTGCTTCGATAAAGGACAGGATTTCGCTTGCAGGTGGAACTATGAAGATCGAAAACCGGAACGGAGGAACACGCGTGATTGCCGAGCTGAGAACAATGAAGGCAGCATCATGAGCACCGATGTGATCAGGGTGATTCTCGCCGACGACCATGCGGTTGTGCGCGCCGGCGTAAAGGCGGTCCTCGGTGCCGCAAAAGACATCCAGGTAATCGGCGAGGCGTCAAACGGTCGCGAAGCCGTTGCACTCGCGGAGCGGGTGAACCCCGACGTGATCGTCATGGACCTGTCGATGGGTGAAATGGATGGAATCACGGCGACGAAGGAAATGGTCGAGAAGAACATCCGCGGAAAGATTCTCATTCTCACCATGCACGCTGAAGACGCTTATCTCGTAAAGGTCCTCGAGGCCGGAGCGAGCGGCTATCTCGTGAAAAGCGCTGCAGATCGCGAGCTGGTCGATGCAGTGCGCGCGCTTGCGCACGGTGACATGTACATGCAGCCTACTGCGGCTCGCGCACTCGCGCAGGGAATCAAGCGCAAGTCAGAGCATGCCGATGAGCGTGAGAAGTACGAGAAGCTCACCGAGAGAGAGCGCGATGTGCTGCGCTACGTTGCCGGCGGTTACAGTGCGCCTGAGATCGGCGAGAAGCTTTTCATCAGCCCGAAGACTGTCGATACCTACAAGCAGAGAATCAATGAAAAGCTGGGGCTGACGCATCGATCGGATTACGTCGCGTTTGCACTCAAGCTCGGATTGCTCACTCAATAACGACAGAAAAGCGTGCTGTGATCTGTCAGCAGCACGCTTTCTGTGTTTTACCTCGACCTTACGCGGGTACTGCCAGGTTTCTGAAGACTGCCGGCTGAAAATCCGCAATCGCAAGGTGAGGGTGAACTACCATCGTCGAAACCGGCGACTCTTTCACCACCAGGTCGGCAACGCTTCCACTCGTTACGCGCTTGATTGCACCCCGGCCGCGCGTCGACATCGCGATGAGATCCGCCTCCATCGCTTCTGCTGTCTCGAGGATTGCGCCCGCAACATCATCCGCAATCACAACGCGGCGATTTACTGTGAGCGACCTTTCAAGATCGCCGAGGCATGAGTTGAGATAGCGCTGATCGCGAGCCACGTCATTGGCAGGCGCAGGCCCGATTGCGGATTGGAGGTGACCATTCGCGTTGCGGTCTGGTGTCACGACCTTGAGCAATGTGATGCTCGCCCCATTGATACGGGCAAGCGCGATAGCCGGCTCGATGCACTGCTCGGAGAGCAGCGATCCGTCGAGTGGAATCAGGATTCGCTTCACCGCAAATCCATCTTCGAGCGCTGTTGCGACTGACGACGCTTTCGCGACGAGAACGGGAATGCCGCTCTCGCGAATGAGCGCATCCGCGACACTGCCAAACCAGGCACGCGCCAATCCCTTGCGGCCATGGCTGCGCATTACGATCAGGTCGACGCGATGACGCTTTGCGTATCCAATCAGCGTGTCGACGACTGGTCCGTATTGCAGCGATGCAGTGACATTGACTGTGCTGTGAGCCCGGCATTCAGCAGCGATCGAGTACAGCTCGCCCAGCTCGGCCGCATGGATCTGACGGAGGCGCTGATTCTCTGCGGCAAACCCATCAGGCGCACCTGTGATCGTTGCAGCGGTTCCAACTCGGACGAGACGCAGGATCGCGCCGCTTTGCGAGGCGAGGCGAAGTCCGTGAAGCACAGCTTCTCTCGAAAACGGTGAGCCGTCGACCGGCACCATGATGTTGCGGTACATATTTCCTCCAGAAGTCATGCTTCGGTCTTCGACGAGCAGGATTTCCCCGTCATCGAGTCGATCGAAACGCCAAAAAGCACTGTGCGAAACGCGAGCGGGTCGCGCGTTGTGAGAGCAGAGCGCGAGGTGCGGCGAATTGCCTTGAGAGCACGCTCGTAAAGCTGCTTGTCGTGAACCGATCCTTCGTTCTTGAGCTCGTAGAACGTCCCGCGGACAACGACGCTCTGCCAATCGAGCGGGCCGGAGATCTCATCCACTTCGAACGCGACCCACTGGTTGTGGCGGATCGCGATGAGCTTGTCCCCATCGGACGTGCGGCCAAAAAGCCATCCGTCCGACATCACGTAGTGAATCGGCCTGATGTCTACCGAGTCACGATATGAAAACGCGATGCGGCCCACGTTTCCTGCCGAGAGAAGTGCTTCGCACTCCGTCCTTGTCAGGTCACGAAAGACCGCCATGGCATGCTGATTCTTTGCGGGCGTTTTCATGCATTGAAGGTCGCGCCACGGGGATTCGTGAACAGTCGTCCGTTTTGACCAATATTTGTGGGGGTATTGCTTACAGTGCCCGCCCTCGCGCACCACATGCTTTCCGGATACCGCTGACGCCTTTTTGCCCCTCGCGCAGCGACCTTACCTCCCTAACAGGTGATCAGGGGCAATCATGATTGGATCTGCGACATCTCCCGGTGCGGCAACCGACCAGGCGTGGGAATACGAGAAGCCCAGTTGCGGGGGAATTGTGGTCGGAGTCGACGGCTCGACCCAGTCGATTGCCGCACTGAACACTGCAGCGGCTATCGCGCGCGTGAAGCATTGTTCGTTGCACGCTGTCTCCGTCCTTCCGCCATATCCATCGTATCAGATCAATCCCGGCAGCGACGAGAGCCGAGATAATGTCGATCATCTTCGGAGAACGCTTCGCGAGGGTGAGCTCGCCGACATTCTCCGAGCTTTGGAGGCGGGCTACAACTGGACTCATGAAGTGGCAATCGGCAGAGCGGCGCGCGAGCTTGCGTCGATTGCAGAGCAGCGCGGCGCCGACCTCATCGTAGTCGGACGCAGAAAGCATTCGCCGATGGATCGCATGCTCGGCGGCGAGACAACTCTGCAGATCATGCGAAACAGCACCATCCCGGTGCTTGCAGTTGAATCCGAGATTCAGAGAGTGCGAACGGCAGTTGTCGCAGTGGATTTTTCACCGTCGAGTGTGCTAGCGGCCAAGGTGGCGCTCGATCTCGTTCGATCATCCGGCACTGGAAGCCTCTACCTGGTCTTTGTCGAACCGCCGGCCGAGCTGCTGGCGAACGAGTTCATGCTGCCTGCGGAGACAAGATTCCCTGGCGATATCGTTGTCTGGTTCAGGAGACTGACAACGTCATTGGGACCGCATCAGGGAATTCTGGTCGAGCCTGTCGTGCTCGGTGGAACAGCAGTGGCGAGTGTGATCGAGTTCGCAGATCGCGTCGGAGCGGATCTGATCGCTGCCGGCTCGCACAGTCACGGACGGTTCGAGCGATTCCTTCTCGGAAGTGTGTCGACGGGGATCGTGCGAAATGCCAGTTGTCCGGTGGTTGTCGTGCCACCGGCCAACTGACTTGTTGTCCTATTTAGTTCTTTCGCTTGGCTGAAGACTGAACGTCGCGATGAGCGAGCTCGGTATCGGGCCCGTGATCGTGACGGTCGATGTCGCGCGCCCGACGTGTTTTTTCGCTCGCGCTTTCGGCATCGTCATGCTGCTCGCGGTCCTCGAATAACCTGTCGCGGCCGGTGTCATTGTGGGCTCGAATGTCTTGAGGATCGTGCTGAGGCCCGACTTGTTCGCCCTCGGGATTGCTGGTATTGGTCGTCGCCTGGAGGAGTGAAACGGTCTTTTTCCCGTGCAGGCTCGGCGGATGGTCCGTCGCGCCCTGCTGAGCTCCCTGGTTGTCCTTGTTTTTTCCCATTGTCGTCTCCTTTCCAGTTGTTTTGGGCAACCAGCGTGCCTGTCCAGAAAAAACGGGCGCCAACGCGGCGGGAGTGATAGGTTAGCTGCGGAAAGAGTCGGTGCAGCTCCATCCAAATTCCGTTTGAGGAGGCCCGAGATAATGACCGAAGCAACGACCAGTCAGCCGCCGTCATCTCCCGGTATCTGGGAGGATTTCGTCGATATCTTCGTGAATCCGTCCGCTGTGTTCGAGCGCAGGCGTGAAGGAAAGTTCGGAATAGCGCTCCTGATGTTGATGATCATCAGCGCTGTTGTGTTCTTCGCCCTCCGCAATGGCATTGCGCCGATCATGGATGCCGAGATGGCAAAGCAGGCTGCGGCGATGGCCGCGAAGAATCCAAACATCACGCCGGACCAGATTGCCGCTCAGCAGGGCATGATGGAAAAGTTTGCGGTAATCGGATACGTGCTGTTCATGCCGATCGGAATAATCATTACCGCTGTGCTGCTGTGGCTCGCATCCAAGCTGATCAGTGCGAGCGTTGCGTTTGCAGCAGCGATGATGATCGCGACATACTCGCAGTTTCCACGTATCGTCGAGATGATTCTCAACGCGCTTCAGGGCTTGCTGCTTTCCCCTGAGTCGATCACCGGCCGATACAGTGTCCAGATCGGGCCCGCGCGATTTCTCGGCGCTGATGCAAATCCGTTTCTCCAGACTCTTCTGGGTGGACTGGATTTGTTCACGATCTGGGTCGTGATCCTGCTCGCAATCGGACTTTCAGTTGTTGCGAAAATCCCGCGGTCGCGCGCGATGATCGCCGCGATCATGGTGTGGGTTGTCGGATTGCTGCCCAGTCTTTATCAGGCGCTGTCGCAGGGATAAAGAATTCAAGTCGCGAGTGAACGCACCTCGCGACTCCTCTCCTTCACTTGATCGGGCTACTCGATGCGGATTCTTGCATCCACGATCGTCGCACCGTTCTCATGAACGAGAACCGGATTGAGATCGAGCTCCGCAATCGATGGGATGTCATCGACGAGAGCACCGATTCTGAGAATGACATCCTCGAGTGCTGCAATATCACGCGCTGGCGAGCCGCGATATCCCTCGAGCAGCGGGAAAGTTTTCAGCTCCCGCACCATCGCAGATGCGTCTTCGCGTGACAGCGGAGTCAGGCGAACTGAAACATCCTTGATCAGCTCGACCATGACGCCACCTGCACCGCATGCGACAACGGGACCGAACTGCCTGTCGTGCGCAACACCAACTATCATCTCTGCTCCCGGCTTCGCCATTTCCTGAACGAGAAATCCGGTGATGTTTCCAATCTTCGATGCCATCATTGCGGCGACGTTGCGAACATTTTCCGGCGAGACATTGAGCTGAACTGCTCCTGCATCTGTCTTGTGGACCAGCCCGGGGGCGATCCCCTTGATGGCTACGCTCGAGCCGAATTCGCGCGCTGCTGTTTCGGCATCTTGTGCCGATGCAACAGTTCGCTGCATGAGCACCGGAAGTCCATACGATGAAAGAATTGTCCACACCTCGTCCGGCTCGAGCCAGCCGCCGCCGCGTTTAATCGCATGGTCGATCACATCGCGCGCTCGCTCACGCTGGATGCCTGTAAATACAGGCTCTGACGACGGCTTAACGAGCCATTCCCCATACGTCGATACTCGTGCGAGAGCTCGCGCCGCGTTTTCCGGAAACGAGTACGAAGGAATCCTGATGTCCGCACCGCGCAGCTCGTCAGGCACTCCGCGCGACTGCATGAATACAGTGAGCACGGGCTTCATGCCTTTTAACGCGCGCGTTCCCTCAACAATTGCAGCCGCAACATCCTCGGCGCGCGTGACCAGTGGAGGAATGAAGATCACGATGATTGCATCGATGCCTGGATCATTCCCCAGCAGTTCGAGCGCCTTTCGATATTGGCCAGCGCTCGCCGAGGCGATCATGTCAACGGGATTCGCGATGCTCGCTTCTGCAGGAAGAAGATTTCGCAGCGCCTGCTGAGTATTCGGAGAAAACGACGGCACTTCGAGTCCTTCGGCGGCGCATGCATCTGCGCACAGGATTCCTGGTCCGCCTGCGTTGGTGAGAATCGCAACGCGCCGGCCTTTTGGAGCGCTCTGGCTGCCGAGCAGCGCGGCAACATCGAACATCTCCTCGAGTGTGTCGGTGCGGATAACGCCCGAATGCTTGAACAACGCGTCGACAGTTATGTCCGACGCGGCGATGAGCGCTCCGGTATGCGAGCTTGTCGCTCGCGCGCCCGCAGGTGAGCGCCCGCTTTTCACTGCAATAATCGGCTTCTTCCGCGCAACGCGTCTCGCAATTCGCGAAAACTTCCGCGGGTTGCCGAATGATTCGAGATATAAAAGGATCGTGTCGGTGCGGGGATCGCTTTCCCAGAAAGTGATCAAATCGTTGCCCGAAATGTCCGCCTTGTTCCCGACTGACACGAATGTGGAGAGGCCCAGGCCAAGCGATCCCGCGTAATCCATGATCGCCAGACCGAGCCCTCCACTTTGCGACATGAATCCGATTCCGCCGGCAGGCGCGGGCATCGGTGCAAACGTCGCATTCAAGTGCACGTCGGGATCCGTCGTGATGATACCCATACAGTTCGGCCCGATGAGACCAATTCCAGCGTCACGACAAATCTTCACGAGCTCATTCTGCCTCTCGCGTCCCTGCGCATCGGCCTCTGCAAAGCCCGCCGAGATGACAACCATCGCGCGGACGCCTTTGCGCGCGCACTGTTTTGCAACTCCGATGACATACACGGCAGGCACGACGATCACTGCAAGATCGACGGGCCCGGGAACGTCCTCAACGGTTGGATACGAAACAATACTCTGCACTACAGGAGAAACGGGATTGACGGGATATACCGGCCCGTTGAATCCGTACTGCATGATGTTGTGAAGGAGCTCTCCGGAAATCGTGCCGAGCTTTCGCGATGCGCCGATGACAGCTACTGACCGCGGGTGGAAGAAAGCTTCAACTGATCTTGTGTTGTCCTGTCCTTCGGTGGGTTCGCTCATCGATGAATTGCCTGGAGTTGCGTTGGAGCGCTAAAGCTCGCTGGACACGCTGCGTGTGTAAGTCAAGAAAACCCCCACACAGCTCCGTGGGAATCCCGACTGATTCAGCTGTTGAATCTCGCGATTGTCCGGATGTATCGGTAAATAAGGTCTTCCAGGGAATTATCATGGCGCGTTACGCGACTACGATAGCTGCGGTACTGGCAGTATTGCTCGGTGCAATTGCGCTTCTTCTGCCCGGCGGCTCGACGACAGCGCGCCAGATCTGGTTTGTGGGTCTCATTCTATCCGGCGCCCCCGTTGTGTACTCAACGGTGCGCGGACTGCTTCGCGGAAAGTTCGCTGCCGATGTAATTGCGTCGATGACAGTCGTTGCGTCCCTGGCGCTCGGCCATCCTGTAGTCGGCCTCGTGATTGTCGTCATGCAGACGGGCGGTGAGGCGCTCGAACGTTACGCCGAGGGTCGCGCGAGCAATGCGCTTCGTGCATTGCAGGACATTACACCTCGCCGGGCGCGTCGCGTCTCGAGCAACGGGACGGTTGAGGAGATCGATGTCGACGATGTAAACGTAGCTGACCGCCTTCTCGTGCGGCCCGGAGAGATGATTCCATGTGATGGCGAAATTGTCGAGGGAAGCTCTCACATCGACACCTCTACACTCACAGGTGAGCCGGTTCCGCTGCGAGCATCACCTGGCTCGCTCGTAATGAGCGGCAGCATAAACGTCGAAAGCCCGCTCACTGTGCGCGCGACTGCGATCCCCGAGCAAAGCCAGTTCGCGCGAATTGTGGCTCTCGTGAGAGAGGCTCAGGCGAGTAAGGCGCCGCTGCAGCGCGTCGCCGATCGATTCGCAATCTGGTTTACTCCTGCAACCGTTATTGTCTGCATAGTTGCGTATGCCGTCTCCGGAGACTGGAGCCGCGTTCTTGCTGTTCTTGCAATCGCGACACCTTGCCCGCTCATTCTCGCGACCCCTGTCGCAATACTCGGCGGCATGAATCGCTCCGCGCAGCGACACATCCTGGTGCGAAACGGTGGTGCTCTGGAAGCGCTTGCTCGAACAACGGCTGTTCTATTCGACAAGACGGGGACGATCACAATCGGCAAACCGAAGGTCACTCGGATTGTGTCTCTCGACGGACTGGCCGAGTCACGGATTCTCGAGCTCGCAAGCGCGGTAGAGCAGGGCTCAGGGCATCTGCTGGCGCGAACGATTATTGACGAGGCAATCGCCCGTGGACAGTCGGTACCGTTCGCCAGCGCGATAGTCGAGCAGCCCGGCCGCGGAGTCGAAGGCGACGTCGGTGGAACACAGGTCGCAGTTGGTGCCCGGTCATTCATTGCCGAGCGATTTCCTGCAACGCGGCGCGCAATTCAAGCGGTTGATGCGTCAACCGGTACCGGTCTTCGCGCCTACGTGGCGGTTGATGGTGGATTGAAAGGCGTCGTCGAATACGGCGACCAGATACGCGAAGGAATCGCTGATCTCGTTTTGTCTCTCAGAAAGTCAGGAGTGCGCCATGTGATGCTTCTTTCCGGCGACCGGTCAGAGAACGTGCGTGAGGTTGCAGCCATGGTTGGCATTGGGGAGGTGAAGGGCGACATGCTTCCCGAAGACAAAGTCGAGGTCGTGAGGCGGCTCGTCGACGATGGTGAATCAGTCGTGATGGTTGGCGATGGAACCAACGATGCGCCGGCGCTCGGCACCGCGACCGTTGGTGTCGCGCTTGCATCGCACGGCCGGGGAATCGCAACGGAATCCGCGGATGTCATACTCCTTGTCGATGAGCCTGCGCGCCTGCTCGACGCGATCACTATCAGCCGCAGGACAATGGGAATCGCGCGTCAGTCCATCTGGTTCGGTCTCGCGGTGAGCGTTGCCGGGATGCTGTTCGCAGCTATGGGCAGGATCGTTCCACTTGCAGGCGCAGCGATTCAGGAAGTTGTCGACCTCGCAGTCATTCTCAACGCGCTGCGCGCGAGCCGTCCGCCGCTGTACGGAAAACGCTGAGGGAATCTCGTCCTCTTCCCGACAGAAAATGTTGCGGTCGTGATTCAGTTTGAGGCATCACCCGAAAACCGAACATCCAGGGGGGTGCTCAAATGACCGCGGTAGAATTAATCACCGAAGAGATGGAGACCAGAACAGTCTTCTCTCCCAAACCAACGGCGCGCTCGATCGTCGTTGCAACGGACAGCTCCCAAACCGCGCTTGCTGCATTTGCTGCGGCCGCAATGCTTCGCGCAAAGACGGGAGCTCAAATCCACGTGCTCACTGTCATCGAGCCCATGCCCATCATGTTTCCTGCAGTCGAAGGCATGATGATGTCTCCCGAGCTCGAGAAGTCACGCGAAGAAGCGCAACGGGCACTCGTTGCGGATCAGATCAAGGCATACGATCGTGGATGCACATGGAGTCTCGATATCACCGTAGGGCGTCCTGCGGACTCAATTGTTGGTTTCGCGCGGGAGCAGGCTGCGGACCTGATCATAATCGGCTCGAACAAGCACGGGCTTGTTGGCCGCTTCGTTGGTGAAGAAACAGCCAGCGAGATTGCGCGGCTGAGTGACGTTCCACTTCTAGTCGCCTCACCTGATCTAAAGCGTGCGCCAAAGCGGATTCTGATCGCGATGGGTTTGAATTTCGAGGGACTGCGTGCTGCGCCACGAACGCTCGAGCTTCTTTGCGACAAATCGCCAAGCATTTCATGCGTCCACGTTAAGCCGCGATCGGAGTTTCTTGGAATCGACTGGGCTGAATTCGATAGCGAGTACGAGCTCGCCATGAAGGATAGGTTCGCCGAGGTGGAGAAGGCGCTGGCCGGCGTGAACATGCGCGGTGATCTCGTAGTACTGCACGGAGAAGCCGAACGGGAGATCGTCGATTTTGCGAGCTACTCGAAGGCGGAGCTGATAGTGGTTGGAGTGCGGCGCCGTCGCGGTCGTGCGCGGGCAATCGGAGGAAGAATGGCCGCTCGTGTGCTTCGACATGCGTCGTGCAGTGTTATGGTGCTGCCCGATGTGCCACCGCGCGATAAGGCGATGGAGGTGCCCGCTGGCGCCACACACGTCATTCAGGATCCAGCCCTGTGGAGCAAGGCGCTGCGCGAGTTCACTTCGCGAAATGCCGGAAGGATGGTGAATCTTGAAGTAGATGATCCGGAAGCAGGCGCCCTTGTAGAAGCGACTCAATATCCCTTCCTCGGCGCTGACTACGACAGAAAGGATGGCAGGCTTACAATCGCACTTGGCTACACGCGAGGATTGGAGAGGCACCTTTCAAGATCAGTCACGAATCCGGAGAATGTTGCGATCCTCAGCATCAATGGCCGCGACACTGCACTCTCGGTTTCCCACGGCGGTGAGCAGACGCTGCTGACCTTCTGACCCTGTGCACCGAGCTGCTTCACCTGTCTCGACACGGTGACGGAAGAACGGAGTCCTCACGAGGACTCCGTTCTTTTTCGTGCTGCTGGCGACTGACAGCTAGCGGCGCAGTTCCGTTTTAGCACGCTAACTGCCTGGGCGCTAAAACTGGCTACAGGCTACAAGCCGCCGAGAGGCGCGCGTCGTTTATCTCCGCCTCTGAAACTTCTCAGAGTGTTATCCACGGAGACGGCTTGTCGGCGCAGGGATCGCGCTTGACGCCCGTTTTTCCCGGCAGGCCTTTCTCGCTTACGACGCGTGCAATGTCGAGCGCGGAAACAATTCCGAGCAGTTTCCCATCGTCAATCACCAGGACACGGTGAATTCCACGTTTTTGCATCAACGCTGCCGCGGAGCGAATGGAGCTCGTGGACCTGACACTGAAGATCTCGTCCGTCATGAGATCAGCGGCAGTTGTCTGGTCGACCGGTTTCTCGATTTCACCGGATTTTCGCTGCGGAGCTGTCACCATGAAGTTGAGGATGTCGGTCATCGACACGACGCCGACAACCTTGTCCCTCACAACTACAGGTACTCCGCTCAAATGGTTCGTCGCGAGGGCTTCCATCGTCTCACGCACCGTCGTCTCTGGTGAAATCGTGACGACGGTGCTGGTCATAATATCCTGTACTTTCAGCATTGCCTCATCCTCATTGCGTGCTGGCCTGCTGTTTCTGGCGAACAACCTTCCATGTTCCGTCGTAAGCGCGTGACAGTCCTGCGCCTCGTGTCACGTATGTTCCCTCGATTGTATCGGCATTTACGAACTGGCCGTCGAATGTGGTTGTGACCCTGCAGTCGCATTCGGGATCGGTATACGGGTCGAGGGTGCCGTTCAGTTTGCCTTCGCCGAGCCGGATGAAGCGGATCCGGAGCGGCTCGACCATCGCTTCAGGTTTTACAATTGGTACGTCCGGTCTTTCGGCAGCAGTGACCCGGACATTGTGGACTTTCGGAGCCATTACGACATCGCAGTATGCCGTGTCCTTCTCGCTTGCCATCGAGAAGCTGATACTTCCGCTGCGTCCGCTCTCCTTGCTGTTGTAATCACCTGCCCACTCACCAACGAGCAGGGCGGTGGACCCGGTTTCCGAAAAAATAGGTACTGGTGTTCTGCGCCATGAGCAGCCGGCGGTGCCGATTGCGAGCGCGAGTGTCAATGCATGTGCGTATCTCATCGATGCGATCCTCCAGATGTGAGACGATGGTGAGTGTGACGCCGCTCGTCGAGCGCTGTCTCGGCCTGTTCGATGATGCCCCACACTGCTTCGGCAATTGCGACAATTCCGACCACAGAAGTAATGAGCACTACCGACGTGCTGATGATGTCCGCTGCGCCAGTCATGACAGAGGCAAGAAGCCGCGACAGGACCAGGAAGCCGATTGCGATGGCGAACGGAAGCCAATGTCTCGTCGACATATTTCCCTCCTTTCTATTGCTGTGGCCACGATACCACGCCGCTGCAACCGAATCGGTCGGGAAAGGGAGGAAAGAGTCTACGGGTAACGCCTACACGTAAGGGATTCCCCGACTGAACTTCGGCGATTTACCGATTTTTCGGGTTCCCTATCGTCATGAGGTTTCGTGCACTGGCGCCGACGCCAGATGCGTGCGGCGCAAAATGTCTTTTGCCCGCAACTCGTTCTCGAGGTTACAAATGAAATCTTCAATTCGCAGGCTGGTCGGCGGAGCAGTCTGCATCGGAGTGGCCGCACTGGCGATTCACGCATGCTCGCGTCCGTCCGGAAAATCAGCGAGCGTTCTCACCGGCGACGCTGCTTCGCGCGTGTACGTAGCACCAGGCTCATATGATGAGTTCTACTCATTCATGTCGGGCGGTTTCAGCGGACAGGTGGCCGTCTATGGCCTGCCCTCGGGAAGATTGATCAAGGTCATATCTGTCTTTTCGCAGAATCCGGAGAACGGATGGGGCTACAACGAAGAAACGAAGCCGATGCTCCAGACCACGTTCGGATTCATTCCGTGGGACGACACGCATCACACCGAGCTCTCGCAGACCGACGGAGTGCCGGACGGGCGCTGGCTCTTCATCAACGGCAACAATACGCCGCGAATTGCGCGCATCGATCTGACGAGATTCGAGACCGATGAAATTCTCCAGATTCCAAATGCAGCGGGTGGGCATGCTTCGCCGTTCACAACACCTGACACGAAATACATCGTCTCGGCGACACGATTCAGCGTTCCTGTTCCAAACACCGACGTTCCAATCGAGTCATACAAGCAGAACTTCAAGGGCACGCTGTCGTTCATAACTGCCAATGCGCCCGGCAAGATGGACATTGCATTCCAGATCATGATGCCCGGCTACAACTATGATCTGGGACACGCGGGCAAGGGACCATCGGATGGATGGTTCTTCTTCACGACATACAACACCGAGCAGGCGAATACCAAGCTCGAGTCCAATGCATCGCAGGCCGACAAGGACTACATCGCAGCAGTCAACTGGAAAGCTGCTGAGCAGTGCGTCGCGAACGGAAAGGCAAAGGCCTTCCCATCCCAGTACATGCACAACTGGATGGATGAATCAACGCGCTCGGCAAAAGTGGAAACCAAGACGAGCGTAAGAATGCTCGATCCGCGCGATTGCCCCGGCGTTGTCTACTATCTCCCGACTCCGAAGTCGCCGCACGGTGTCGATATCGATCCCACAGGGGAATACATCGTAGCGGGTGGCAAACTTGCGAGCGTGATTCCGGTTCACTCGTTCACGAAGATGCAGAAGGCAATCAGTGACAAGGCATTTGAGAGCGAGCTCGCCGGCATTCCGGTTCTCAAGTACGACGCAGTAATGGCGGGTGAAGTTCAAAAGCCCGGTCTGGGCCCTCTTCACACCGAGTTCGACGGAAAGGGCTACGCCTATACGTCGATGTTCATCTCGTCTGAAGTCGTGAAATGGAAGCTCGGCACCTGGGAAGTGGTCGATCGCATTCCGACCTACTACTCGATCGGACACCTCATGATACCCGGTGGCGATTCCAAAAAGCCATGGGGCAAGTATCTCGTCGCGATGAACAAGATCACCAAGGATCGCTATCTGCCGACGGGACCCGAGATGTTCCAGAGCGCGCAGCTAATCGACATCAGCGGTGACAAAATGAAGCTCCTGCTCGATTTCCCGACTATCGGCGAGCCCCATTATGCGCAGGCAATACCGGCCGAGATGATCAAGGACAAGCAGGTGAAGTTTTTCGAGCTTGCAAAGAACATGAATGCTGGTGTGACGCGATCTGAAGCCGAAGGCGGAATTCGCCGGGACGGCAAGAAAATTCACGTCAACATGATCGCTATCCGCAGTCACTTTGCACCGGATAACCTGGAAGGTGTGATGGTTGGCGACACGGTTCTGTTCCACGTGACGAACATCGAGCAGGACTGGGACATTCTGCATGGCTTCGCAGTGCTTGGCGCCGAGAATTCAGAGCTGATCCTGAATCCCGGTGAAACGCGCACGCTGAAATGGGTTCCTAAAACAGCCGGCGTCTATCCGTTCTACTGCACTGACTTCTGCTCGGCACTCCATCAGGAGATGCAGGGATATATCCGCGTGTCAGCGCCAGGATCGAACGTGAAGCTGAGCGCGAACATCAGTGACAAGTCGAAGTCTCAGATAAGCAGGCTGAAACAAGTCGGCGCAGGCGCGTCGTCACAGCGCTAGGAGTAGAGGGAGATGAATTCAGCGGGCAGAAGCCGGAGCATGCTGTCTGGGCTCTCGAGGTTAGCGATTGGGATATCGGCGCTTCTGCTCGCTGTGTCGTTTGTTGTGCCAGTGTGGCGCATCGATCTCGCTGCACCTCAGTATCCTGAAGGTATCGGGATGCTGATCCGCATCAACACGATCACTGGAATCAAGCCGAACGATCTGAATAACATCAACGGGCTGAATCACTACATCGGTATGAAGGCGATTGTGCCCGATGCCATACCAGTCCTGAAGATCATGCCGGTTGCGCTTGCCGTTCTTGTAGTTCTAGGAATTGTCGCAGCGCTCTACGGGCGAAGATGGGCGGGCTGGACATGGCTCGGCCTGGTTGCGGCAGGTGGAGCTGCAGCGATGGTCGAGTTCTATCGGTGGTCGTACGACTACGGCCACAATCTGTCGTCTGATGCAATCATCAAGATTCCGGGGATGACGTATCAGCCGCCGCTGATCGGATCGAAGCAGCTTCTCAATTTTACTGCTGATTCGTGGCCATCGATTGGTGGAATTGCCGCGGCGATTGCATTCGCGATCGCGTTCACTGCCTTGTTTCTCAGTGGACGGAGGTCGCGGCTTGTTCCGATGGTTGCAGCGGGTGTCATGCTGATGCCACTGCAGTCGCGCGCAATGACGGGAGACACGATCAATGTCTCACCGACAGGGTTGTCCATCGCTAAGGCAATTGCAGCATCGAAGCCGGGCGGGACGATCATTGTTGCGCCGGGACGATACATCGTGAGAGAGATAGTCGTCGACAAGCAACTGACGCTCATCGGTCGAGACTTTCCTGTTTTCGATGCGCAGGGAAACGGTGAAGTGGTTCGAGTGACGGCAGACAACGTCACGATAACGGGCATGAGATTTACCGGCACTGGTGTCAGTTACACTCAGGACCGTGCATCACTGCGGGTAACCAACTCGAGCGGGTGCCGGATTGCAGGCAACAAGTTCGATAACACTCTGTACGGGATTTATCTCGCCAGAGTCAACGACTGCCGCATCGAAGGAAATATTCTCGAGGCCTCGGGAAAAACCGAAGCAACCTCAGGCAACGGAATTCACCTGTGGACATCTCGCGGGATAACCATTGCCAACAACCGGATATCCGGATTTCGCGACGGGATCTATTTCGAGTTCGTGCACAACACCGAAGTTGCGGGGAACCTGAGCGAGAAGAACCTTCGTTACGGCCTGCATTTCATGTACTCCGATGACTGCAGCTACACAGGCAACACTTTCACCAACAATGGCGCCGGTGTCGCAGTCATGTACACGAAGCGTGTGCACATGGTGGGAAACCGCTTTCTCAAGAACTGGGGCAGCTCGGCATATGGCCTCCTTCTCAAGGAGATCGAAGACAGTCGTATCGAGCACAATGTCTTTGCCGAGAATACCACCGGGCTCTATGCCGACGGCGCGGACCGCATTCGCGCAATTGGAAACGACTTCCGTCGCAATGGATGGGGTGTGAAGGTCGGAGGGAGTACGATCGACGGGCAATTCACTGCCAATAACTTCGTCGACAACACCTTTGACGTCACGACGAATTCGCGTTCACCTTCGACGAAGTTCGAAGGCAACTATTGGAGCTCATACTCGGGCTATGATCTCAACAGGGACGGCGTCGGTGACATTCCGCATCCGCCTGTTCGCTTGTTCGCGGTAATTCTGGAGCGAACACCTCAGGCCGTAGTTCTGATGCGAAGCATACTGGCCGGCGTGCTCGATGCGGCTGAGCGTGCGATGCCTGCGTTGACGCCCGAGCTGTTCGTGGATCCAAAACCGTCCATGAGGAGACTTGGATGATCCAGATCCGCGGTCTTCGCAAGCGCTATGGCTCGCTCGAAGTTCTCCAGGGGATCGATGCGCAGATTCCGGTTGGGAAAGTCACTGCGATAGTCGGCCCGAACGCAGCGGGCAAGACCACGCTCATCAAGTCGATCCTCGGCCTGACCCGAAGAGATTCGGGTTCCATCGAAATCGATTCGGTGAAAATCAACGGCGACGAAACCTATCGCAGAAAGATCGGCTACATGCCGCAAATCGCGCGGTTCCCGTCGAATCTCACAGGAGGCGAGCTGCTTGCGATGCTGCGCGAGCTGCGGCCTGACGTGCCCGTGATTGACGATGAGCTCCTTCGGAATTTCGGCCTCGGTCTGGAGCTCACTAAAAAGCTCAACGACCTGTCGGGTGGAACGAAGCAGAAGATCAACGCCGTTGCGGCATTTCTATTCAAGCCTGCACTTCTCATTCTGGATGAGCCCACAGCAGGGCTCGATCCACGCTCTTCGCGAATCCTCAAGGACAAGATCGTTGAGGAGAAAACCGCGGGCCGTACTTTCATCATCACATCGCACGTGATGGCGGAGCTCGAGGAGCTCGCGGACAATGTCATTTTCATCAGCGAGGGCAAGGTCCGCTTTAGTGGCAGCATCGAGCAGATCAAACGACTCACTCGCCAGGTGAATCTGGAGCGTGCCGTCGCAGAGCTGATGGAGCAGGGGGTGGCGGCATGATTCGCGAAGTTGCAAAACCTCAGGTCAGGAACGTTCTGCGAAGCCGATGGCTGATGTGCTATGTCGCATTTTTCTTTCTTGCCACCGAAGGGCTTCTGCGATTTACAGGCGAGGACGTGAAAACTCTTCTGAGCCTGTCGAACATCGTGATCTTCGTGGTTCCGCTCATGACACTGGTCTACGGGACCGTGTACCTCTATAACAGTCGTGAATTCATCGAGCTGTTGCTCGCGCAGCCGCTGAAGCGCCGTACTGTATTCGCAGGACTCTATCTCGGTCTCGCGATTCCGTTGACTGCTGCATTCACTGCCGGAATATCGCTGCCGTTTATCATAAGCGGCATCGATCCCACGGTTCGGGTCGCTCTTGTTACGATGCTGACTGGTGGTTCGGCTCTCACGCTGATATTCACCGGTATCGCATTCTGCGTCGCGCTGCACTTCGAGGACAAGCTGACGGGCCTTGGCGCGGGGCTGGCGATCTGGCTGTTGATGGCGCTCGTCTATGACGGCGCACTGCTGCTTATTGTCGCTCTCTTCTCGGATCATTCCCTCGAGAAATCGCTGCTTGCAGCATCGCTTGCAAATCCGATCGATCTCGTGCGCATCGCACTGCTGCTTCAGTTCGACATCTCGGCGCTGATGGGATACACCGGCGCAGTGTTCAATCAATTTTTCAGTGGAGCTGCAGGCGCGATGGTAATTGCCGCTGCGCTCACATTATGGATCGGAGGTCCATTCGGCGCGGGGCTCGTTGCCTTCAGCCGAAAGGATCTCTGATTCGTCACAGCCGCAGTGCGGCAATTCAATCAAAGAGGAAGTCATGGAATCGAACCATATCAGGCTCTTAGTTTCTGCTGTCGCGGCATTGTCGTTCGTTGCATGCAGCAGTGGTGAAAAGAAAGACGAAGGTGAAAAGACTGAACAAAAATCAGCCGGGACACCGACTCAGGAAGCAGCAGCCACCGGTGACACGATCATCGTCGAAGCCTGGACAGATGGAACAGGCAATTACTTCAAGCCGAACGATATCGAGGCGCATCAGGGCGACGTCCTTCGATTCGTTCTGAAGGCCGGCGTTCACAACGTGCATTTCCTGCCTGACTCGAACACGATCAAAACGGGGCTTCCGCCCGCAAGTGACTTTCTCCAGATCCCGGAGCAGACATACGATCTGGTCGTGAACATGCAGGAAGGTGATTACTACTTTCAGTGTGATCCTCATGCCGCGCTCGGCATGAAGGGAAAACTCGAAGTCGAAGATAAGGACTGACCTGATGGATCTATTCGTTCGACGCTTCATCAAGTCGAGCCTTGCATGGCTCGCAGGCGGCGTAACGCTTGGTGTTGCGATGGCAATCTGGCCGACACTCGTGATCTATCGTCCGGCGCACATGCACATGAACCTGCTCGGGTTCGTGACGATGATGATCATGGGTGTCGGTTATCACCTCCTGCCGCGTCTTGGCGGAAGCCCGCTCAAGTGGAAGTCGCTCGGCATTGTGCACTGGTGGATAGCCAACGCGGGACTTGCGCTGATGGTCGCAGGATTTTTCCTGCGTCCGTCGTTTGCTGTCACGGGGCGTGCGGTTCTCGGAACTGGTGCGGTGCTCAGCGCAACGGGAACGCTGATGTTCGTTGTGAATATCTGGCGAACGCTGGATGAAGGTCAGGCTCGTCTCGCATCGATGCAGCGTGCGAAGCCATTACCTACGAGTCCGCCAGTTTAAAATTCTCGCGTCTGGCTCCGGATGGCGAGTGCGAGAGGTTACTTTCGGCCGGACGTCGCTATCTATAGAGACATAGCTGCCCACTCTCGCCGATAATCCGGCCGAAAGTACCCTCTCGCACCCGCCCGACAAATTTCTTGTTGCCGCTACCTGCGAAGCTTCAGCGATCGACAACCAGAAAACCGATTGCGCCCTTTTGTCCATGGCCGAAACCGTGATTCACAAAGGGAAATTCACCGGCGACATCGCAGAGCAGCTCGAAGCACATGCCTCCGCCTGGCGCGACATTCCAGGTTTGAACTCCGCGAATCGGATTTAATGGCGGCGAGCCCAGGTACATCGTGTCGAACTGCTCGCCAACGACGTGGAAGTTGCACGGGTGAGTGGGACCCGCATTCACCAGCCAGAAACGAACGCGATCACCGACTTTCACGTGGATCGGCTCCTTGATGTATTGATTCGGCCGGCCGTTGAAGGCAACAAAATCGGGCATCGTGTTCAACATCTTCTGGTAGTCGAACGCTCGCACGTCACTGGCAGCTTCAGCGAGATACATCTCACTCTGTATAAGTACGAATTCCTTCGCGGGCGGCAAGCCTTCACGCGGTGACACGATGATCGCCCCGTACATCCCCGAACCGATGTGCATCAGGACAGGTGCGGTGCCGCAATGATACATGAATGCGCCCGCCCACTTTGGTGTGAACCTGAAGGTTACTGATTCACCTTTTGGAACCGAGCGAAACGCAACCTTCGGATCGATCTGCGCTGCGTGAAAGTCCATCGAGTGCGGAACGTCGACATCATTAGTCAACGTGAATTCCACCGTATCGCCGACTCGTGTGTGAACGATTGGTCCCGGCATATTGCCCTCGAACGTCCACGCCGCAACAACGGTGTCTTCAGAAATCCGGATGCGAGCTTCGCTTGCGTGCCAGTGCAGCTTCACACCGCCTTCAACAAGTGGCGGAAGCTCCGGCGCGAAACGATGGAACTCGACCTCGCGCGCATCAGCTCCCGTTATCGAAGTGCCTGCGTGATGGCGGTCGCGCAACAACGCAGTGTCGAGCTTGCTGTTCGAGTTGATGACCTTTGAGCCACCGCCTGATGGCGTCGTCGCCGTCTGTCCCGTTGTTCCTCCATCAGGAGGTGCATTGTCGCCGGGTGAGCAGGCTGCCAGCGCTGCGCCTACACCGGGTATCGCAAGCGAAAGAGTCGATGCATTCGCAAGAAAACGGCGTCGCGTGGACGGTTTAAGGATGGATGACGATTGATCGTCGATGATGTCCGACAGTCGTGGCGGCTCACGATCGGGCATTTTGCATGTCTCCATTTGTTTCGTGTAGCGCAGGAGTCCCGCAAGGTGCATGCGCGCTAAACCCATACGCGAAAGTTGGAATCTGAAACGAATGGCGGGTGCGAAAGGGTACTTTCGGCCGGACGTCGCTACCTATAGAGACATAGCTGCCCACTCTCGCCGATAATCCGGCCGAAAGTACCCTCTCGCACCCGCCCGACAAATTATTGAACACCACCGCGTCCACTTCGCTTGCTGAATGGGCGTATTAAAAGCAA
>DATEDH010000249.1:0-6831 GCA_035281765.1 Gemmatimonadaceae bacterium | reverse complement strand
GAGCGACAGCGCGTCGTGAAGCTCATCCCATCCGTCCGTGACGGTGCGATCTATCACTGCCTGTGCATCGAGCTTGGAAAGACGCAGCATCGCCGCCGCCTCACGCCCCAGGTGCTCATATGCTGCAAGGCGCAGGTTTTCCCGCCACTCGTCAGTCTTGTCGGGAAACGCGATGCGAAGATTCTCGTCGACGGTCTCACGGCGAATGCCGAGCCCGTGAAGAGCGCGGCCGATACTCGCACCGAACCGGTCAGCGGCGCGCTCTGGTAGCAACGATACCGCTCTCTCGAGTGAGCGAGCGAGCGCAAACTCCGCACGGTGAACCGGCGAGTGTTTTCGCCTGGGAGGCTGCTCGGCTGGTGCGGTCGATGTGGAATCAGTCATGAATCGCCTTCAAATTTAAGCAGACCGTAACCCGGAGCAGTTTCCCTTGCGACTCAAAGCCGCATTTTTTGTCCTTTCGCTCACACCTGCAGCGCTCTTGGCCCAGCGAAGTGTCTCATACGAGATATCGTTCGCAAACCATCATCAACATGAAGCGCGTGTCATCGTAACCTTTCGGGGCGTGCCGAAAGGCTCCGCTCTCGTGGCACGAATGAGTCGCTCCTCGCCGGGACGCTACGCCCCGTCGAACTTTGCGAAAAACGTCTATGACGTCTCGGCGTCGGATGGCCGAGGGCGCCTGCTGCGCATAAGTCGTCCGGATTCTCACGCGTGGTCGGTGACGGGGCACGATGGGACCGTCAAGATCGGATACACCGTATGGGGCGACAGGACTGACGGAACGTATCTGAGCATCGATCATTCGCATGCGCATCTCAACATGCCGGCGACATTCATGTTCGCGAACGGGATGGAGAATGCTCCGATCACTCTCACCATCCATCAGCCCGAAGGATGGAAGATCGCAACGCAGCTCGCGCCCACCTCGCGATCGAACGTATTCACTGCGCCCAACATGCAGTGGTTTCTCGATTCGCCGACAGAAATCGGCCCGATCACCATGCGCACGTGGACGCGAACGCACGATGGCAGAACGTCGACATATCGCATATCGCTCCACCACCTCGGAACAGAGGGAGCAGTCGATTCATTGACCGATATGGTGAAGAAGATCGTCGATGAGGAAATCGCTCTCTGGGGTGCGCCGGCTCCGTACGATCACGGGACCTACACGTTCCTGATCGATTACCTGCCATGGGCAAACGGCGATGGCATGGAGCATCGCAATTCCACCGTCATCACGAGCCGCAACGGAATCGATGACGACGCGCGCCGCCGCGGAAAGCTGGGCACGATCTCGCACGAGTTCTTCCATTCATGGAACATGGAACGACTGCGCTCGCGCGGCATCGAACCGTTCAATTTCGCGAGCGAAGACATGTCGGATGACCTGTGGCTCGGCGAGGGATTCACGAACTACTTCGATCCGCTGATCATACGCCGCGCAGGCTTGACGACCAACGAGCAATGGATCTCCGAGTTTGGGCCGGAGATAGTCGGGACGATCGAATCGCCTGCGCGACTTCATGGATCGCCCATCGATATGAGCAGAGGCGCTGTTTTCTTCGATGGATCAGCGTTTCCTGATCCCGTCAATCGCCAGAACGTGTTTCTCAGCTATTACACGTGGGGATCGGTCGTGGCTGCGGGACTCGATCTTACGCTCAGAACGCGGTTCAACAAGACGCTCGACGACTACATGCGGCTGCTCTGGAATGATTTCGGGAAATACCAGAGCGCAGCGTTCGCGCCGACGCGTCCCTACACAACGAAAGATCTGGAGACGGAGCTCGCGAAGTTCACGGGCAGCCCTCAATTCGCGCGCGATTTCTTCGCGAGATACATCGAGGGAAGGGAAGTGCCGGACTTTGCGCGCCTGCTCGAGCCTGGTGGTTTCCGGCTGGTAACCGACTCAGTCGAAAGGCCCTATCTCGGATCGTCGCTCGAAGATGATTCGTCAGGTGTGTTCGTCAACTGGAGCCAGCAGGGAGGATCAGCGTTCGATGCAGGTATCGCGAACGGCGACATCATCGTGTCACTCAACGGCGAGCGAACGATGACCATGGACGCACTCAATGCAGCACTCGCTCGGCATAAGCCGGGCGATGTCGTACAGGTGGGAGTTATTCAGCAGCGCGTGCGAAGGACTATTCCGATGACAATTCGCGGACGCAGGTCGAAGAAGATCGTGACCTTCGAGTCGATCGGAGTTCCCCTTACACCGGAGATCACGCGCTTCCGCGAAAGCTGGCTTGGGTCGAAGGTCGCGCGGCAGTAAATCCGGTTGGCCCAACGCAGCGTAGGGACTTACAATGACAACCTCACAGCACAGGATGACACCGATGACCTTGAGCCGAAGAAAGTTTTTTGGAGCTGCTGCAGCCAACGCGGCTGTTATTGCGGCAATGCCTGGAGCATTGCTCGCGAACATTCCCGCGGATTTAGCTCACGAAGTATCGACGGAAGACTGGGACACGACATGGAGCGGCAAGCTCAACGGCAAGTACAAGGCGGTGTTCGATAATACGGAGCCGGAGAGCGGGTACGGTGTGTGGCGCGCTGCTGCGTGGGCGAAACAGTACATGGATGTTCGAAAGGCAACAGCCGCTGACCTAAGCCCGATAGTCATTCTGCGTCACAACGCGATTATTCTCGCAATGCAGAATTCGTTCTGGGACAAGTACGGCATCGGCGCGAGCAACAAGGTGACTCATCCGTTGACCATGCAGCCAGTTGCGAAGAACCCCGCGCTGCTGGACGAGAAGGATGGGATTCCCGAGCCGTTCAACAATGCGGGACTCCACAAGCAGCTTGCGCGAGGAGTGACTGTTCTCGCTTGCAATCTCGCTCTTCAGGACATGGTCGACCTGATTCAGCGCACCGACAAAGTCGATGCCGCTGAAGCGCGCAAACGCGCGGTTGGCTACGTGGTGCCCGGAGTTATCCTGCAGCCTTCCGGAGTTTTTGCGGCGACTCTCGCGCAGGAAGCCGGCGCATCGTACGTGAAGGCTAGCTGATCTCCTGCCATGGCCGTGAATCATGCGGCCAGGCAAATAACTCAGGATGAAACAGGTGCGCGAGTAGCTCGATCCCTTCGGCTACTCGCGGACCAGGCCGCGCGAAGTATGCGTTAGCATCCACTGCGATTACGCGAGATCCGGCCGGTGCCTCGATCGCGCGCGCTGCGTCGATCGACTGCGCGAGTCCGTAACCGCACGGGGCAACGATGACAATCTCGGGAGATCCAGTAACGACTGAGTCCCATGTGATTCGCTGCGAGTCACCGCCGGCGACACCAAGTGGATCATTGCCTCCCGCTAGCGCGATCATTTCCGGAACCCAGTGACCCGGACAAAACAGTGGATCAGTCCACTCGAGAAATGCGATGCGTCGCGTCTCCGCGCGTCTCACCGCATTGCTCACGCGCTCGATCCGCTCGCGGTTGTCTGCAACGAGAGCCTCTGCCTCCAGGATTCGGCCTGTTGCCGCGCCAATCTCGAGAATGTTCTGCTCGATCTCGTGAATAGTTCGCGGAGTGAGCCAGAGTACCTCAGGGCGTGACGGCAGCTCGCGCAGCGCACGCGACAGCTCAGTTCCCGATGGCGCGCACACCTGACAGAGATCCTGCGTCAACACCACATCGGGCGACAAATCACGCAACAGATTCTCGTCGATCTGATACAGGCTTTCTCCGCTTGCCAGCCGCGATGCGACAGCGGCATCGATCTCGCCCTGCTCCATCTCGCTGATCGGCAGAGCTGGATGACTTACGACAGGGAGCCTCTGCACCTGAGCGGGGTAATCGCACTCGTGAGATCTGCCCACAAGCTCATCGCCCGCACCAATCGCGTACGCAATCTCCGTTGCCGCTGGAAGAAAGGATACTATTCGCGTCATGCCTGAAATTTATCGGATTTCATTACTCATCCTGTCCGCTCTCGTCCCCGCGGGTGCAGTTGCACAGGGTGCCGCGCTTCGGATTTCTCCTGCTGCGCCTTCTCCCGGCTCGATTGTGCGAATCACGCTGACTGATTCGACGGGCTCCGCCGATGCCATCTACGGAGAGATGGCAGGGGAGCAGGTTCATTTTCGTCCGGTCACACCGGGCGTATGGGTTGGATATGGTCCCGTGCCTGTCGATGCCACCGGTCAGGTGGACGCCTTTGCGGTTGTTGGTGGAATGGCAGACACAGTTCGCGCATCGATCACGATTCCAAAGCCGCCGCCATCGACTCGTCGGGGTACGCCCCGAGCATTATCGGTTTCGCCGCGGTTTACGCAGCCACTCGATTCTGCAACAGAAGCTCGCATTGCGAGAGAAAACGCGATGGCGCGGGAGCTGGGCCGCGCGTCGCATTCGACGGAGCGCATGTGGACGCTCCCGTTCCTCAAGCCCCGCGAATCACTCGTGACGAGCCGCTTCGGCTCAGGCCGAATGTTCAACGGAACTCTCTCGAGCCGGCACCTCGGCGTCGATTTCAGGGGGCAGGTCGGCCAACCCGTGCGTGCAGCGAATCGCGGAGTCGTTGCACTTGTGGGTGATTTCTTTCTCGCGGGCAACGTGGTCTACATCGATCACGGCGAAGGAATCGTCACCGCCTACTTTCATTTGAGTCAGACGCTCGTTGCAAAGGGAGATACTGTCTCACGGGGACAGGAGATCGGGCTGGTCGGATCGACTGGCCGAGTGACTGGGCCTCATCTCCACTGGAGTGCGCGATACGGAGCAGTAACCGTGAATCCGCTCGATCTCATCACTGTTGCAAACCCATAGGACCTGGGAACCGCGCTGCCCGGTCGCCTGGGCCTGCCGACTATCTTTCATCTCATGCGCAAGACGCTCAAGAATATTCTCGCCGAATACGGCATGATCGCGGTGGTGGTTTATCTCACCCTTTTCACCATCGTCTTTGTGGGATCGTATTTCGCGATCAGGCTCGGCTGGAGTCCCGGATCTACTGTGGGACAGGCGGGCGCATGGACGGCTGCTTATGTCGTCACGAAGATCGCTCAGCCGCTCAGGATTGCCGCAACAGTATTGATCACGACGTTTGTCGGGCGCCTTTGGGAGAACAGAAAGGGCGGCAAGACAGCGAGCGAGCCCGGAGCGCCCGCTCGGTAGTTTCGCGGATGCTCCCGGGCATCGAATCGGCGTTTACATATGCAAGAGGTTTGTAAAATCGGGAACCTCGAGGCATCGGCTGAAACCGCATTGGTATCCTACCGTAGTAGCCCCAATGCGACACGTGGCTCTGGGAACAAGGTCGTTCCTGCCGCAACAAACATTCAGCTGAGAGTATTACAATGCGACGCACCCTGAACGTAGTTCTGGGTCTCCTCCTCCTTGCGGGCGCCGGTTCGATGGGCGCACAGACACCGACCGGACCGCAAGCCGGACCACAGCAGGCTCCCACCGGTGGAGAGGTGCGTGGAGCAGTTCTCGACAGTGCATCCAACACCCCGCTCGCGCGCGCGTCCATCGCGGTGCGCACGAAGGCCAATGCAGCCCTCGTAGGCGGAGCAGTTACACGGGATGACGGAACCTTCCGTATTCAGGGACTTCGCCCCGGCACCTATTATCTCCGCATCACGGCGCTCGGTTACGGGCCTGTCTCGACCGCGGAATTCACGGTTTCACCCGCGAGCCCGATGGCCGGCGTTCAGCCAGTCAAGCTTTCGCGTGTTGCAGTTGCAATCGGCGACGTCGAAGTGAAAGGCGAGCGTGATGCCGTGACTGTCGAGCCCGACAAGAACACGTATCGCGCGAAGGACGTGGCGGCGACTGCAAACAACGCAAGCCAGGTTCTCGAGAACGTTCCGTCAGTCGCCGTCGATGGCGACGGCAAGGTCAGCCTGCGCGGAAATGAGAACGTCGTCGTTCAAATAAACGGCAGGCCCGCTCCGATGAGTGGACAGCAGCTTGGAAATTATCTCAAGCAGCTTCCATCGGCTGTCATCGAGCGCGTCGAAGTCATTCCAACTCCGTCGGCTCGTCAGGATCCTGAAGGCATGGCCGGCATCATCAACATCGTACTCAAGCAGAACGTCGATCTTGGAATGAGCGGTGGCGTCACCGTTTCTTCAGCGACGCAGGCCGGCCGTTACAACGGCAACGGAAACTTTGGTTACCAGGTTGGCCCGTGGACGACGTTCTCGAGCTACGGCTATAACGCTGATGACCGCGATATCACCGGCGTCAACGATCGTACCCGTCTTTTCTCGACCGGACTTCCTTCGTCGTACACGGAGCAGGACATCTTCGGCCAGCAGAAGAATTACGGCCACAATTTCACCACGACAGTCGATTACAAGGTGAACACGCGTGATGTGCTGACCAACGCGCTCACGCTGAATTTCCGCGGGTTCACGGACAATTCGGTCGCAACGTACTCGGAGCTCAACTCATCGCGTACCTTGCTCGATTACTACGATCGCGCACGCAACACCGATGTGAATTCGTGGATGGTGGACTACACGATGGCGCTCAAGAGAACTCTCGAAGCGCGCAAGCACGAGCTGTCCGGTGAAATTCGCTACAATCGGAATCATGACAATGACGACACCGATCAGTGGCGGCTGCCAATCGGCGTGCCGGGTACACTCGGACCTTCGATTCTCGCAACGCCGGTCGATCGTGAGCTTGGAAGCACTGATGCGACGACGCAGACGCTGAATGCTCAGGTCGATTACATGAAAATGGTTCGCGCAAAGACGAAGATCGAGACCGGTTACAAGGGTACCGGCCGCTTCCTCGATCGCGACTACGATGTTCGCAAGGATGTACTAGGCAACGGTCAGTGGCTGCCGAGTGATCTGAGCAACGCGCTG
>DATEDH010000248.1:0-2176 GCA_035281765.1 Gemmatimonadaceae bacterium | reverse complement strand
TTCATGCAGTCGCTCGAAGTAAAGAATCTGATGGACAAATCCGAAGTCAGAATGCTGAAGAAGTTGCAGCGACCAGTGTATATCGGCGCTTGGCACGGTCACCGCAAAAGCCGGGCGCCATTTTCTTATGAGGTCAGCGCGATAGAGCACGCTCGTGTAAGCACTCAGAATCTGTGAACCGAGCAAGTGCATGCGGCAAATTGCCTCACCCGAGAACATCTCACTTCCGAGTGGCACATCCGAAACGCGAATTCCCCTGTTCGTGACGCCATAACACCCGACAATTCCGACGGACGGATGCCTTTCAGCGACCGCTACCAGCCGCTCGAGGCATTCAGGATAAATCCAATCATCAGCTGAAACGATTTTACAATACTTGCTTTCCGGTGAAAGCAGGCGGAATGCGATGTTGTGGCTTTCTACAACGTCGACGAACACCTCGTTATTGACGATCCGGATGCGCGAGTCTCTCTCGGCGTACCGACTAGCGACATCGAGCGAATTGTCAGTACTGCAGTTGTTGACGATGATGTAGTCCCAGCTCGAGTAGCGCTGCGCGATAACACTCTCTATGCATTCGGCAAGATACGCCTCTCCGTTATAAACCGGAGTGATGACCGTAACGTGCGGCTGGTGCTCAGTCATAGTCCCTGGTCGGCTCCAACAAGACGACGGGTGAATCCTTGGTATGTCGGCGTCAGCGCTGCTGACGTCCTGGATTCGCGGACGGCCGTCAGCGCTTGCACCTGGCGACGATACCTGCCCTCATCGGGCTCAGTCACGATCTTGGTAATCGTATCGCAGAAGTTCCGAGTGTCGGTGCATAAAAATCCGATATCGCCGAAGCGGTCAAACAGCTCTTTGACGAGGGGAATACCAACAGACAGCAGTGGTTTGCCGAACGCAATCGCGTCCATCAACACCCCGCTGGGTGACAGCTCATAGTGTTCACTCTGGTATGGCAGGCAGACGTAGTGCAGTCGCCGCACACAGCGCGTGAACTCGGAGCGATCTCGCTTTGCCACACCCGGCTTTATCGTGAGAGCATCCATCGCCTGCGCCGCCGAATCGGGCGAAATCGTACCGATCGCATGAAATTCCACACGATCGGAGAACCGCTGCTTGAGGATCGCAGCCATCTCGAGAAAGGCGGGGAAGCCTTTTGCATCAGTCGCCAGCCCAAGAAACCCGAATCGGAACGGCGGTCGAAAATCAACATCCGGAGGATGCGGCTCGATTGACGGGATTGGGTGATCTAGTTTCGCCAAATGGCCTTCAATCGCAGGAAGCAGATCGACCACACGCCTGCGTACCGGTTCTTCCAGAATAATGAACTGAATGCGTCGGTCGTTGCCGAGAGTCAGCGCGCTACGCCAGTCTCGGATGCGCATGAAAGGGTTTCTCGAACGCCACCCTCTCAAGTGCGCCAGGGCTCCATGACAGACGATCTGTATTGTCTTGTCTTGAACGGCTCCAAGGCGTACGAATGCTTTGAGGGCCAACACGATTTCGGGGTTCGCGGTGCAAAGCAGGAAATGTCCGTCGGGCGCGTCTCGCAGCACCCGCAACATTTGCCATATCAACCTCATGTCGGCGTACCACCGGTCACGAGGCGGAGCATGTCGGCGCGGGCGCGGGATCGGGCTCCATGTGATCGCGCGCGATGTCGCGGTTTCCAACTCGGATTTGACGTTAGCGATATGGGATTCTTCTGCGTAAAACGCAATCTCGCGCGACGGGAACGCACGGTGAACGATTTCCAGTAGGGCCGCGTTGATCGGCACGTGTTCCCAACCCCAGGAGATGGGTTCGCACACGACGATCATGCGGGCTGCACCATTCCTCCCGATTCTGGCGCCCCCATCGCAGCTGCGACTGGCTCCACCTGGGTCTGATGACTGGCAAACTGCGGCAGGAAATGCGCGCTGTGTCGACGCTCCTCGGGCTCGATCTTCTGATCGTCGACTCTCTCCAGCCAAAGCTCTCGCCAGAACGTAGGAAGCTGCCGCGGGCACATGAGGCGACACTGGCTGTATTCGGCCATGCAGACGACACCTTCCAGTATGATGCACGGCTGCTTCATCGACACCATTTCACCGGTATCTTCGTTGATGATGTTGGTGACCGAGCTGTGTACGGTAGCTTCAGTCCCGCAATAGCGAACCATCTCCGGATC
>DATEDH010000247.1:0-9371 GCA_035281765.1 Gemmatimonadaceae bacterium | reverse complement strand
GGAGGAATGTAGATGAAGCCATCGCGCGGACCCGTGGAGAGCCCGAGGGGCTGAAGGCCTGTCGCGGGTTTTTCCTTAGGTGCAAAGGGTCGGGCGACCAGCATCGCTACGTTGCGTGTGAGATCGATTGGTGGCGGTTTCTCCGTGTGATTGCACGCGGATAGCAATGATGCCGTGAGCAAAGCTCGAGCGGTAAGGGTATTCATGGGCTCAACGATAGGCGCCCGATATGAGGGCGCCATGATGGGGATGCAAGATTCTTGTTAGATTCCTGCCCCATGAAACGCTTACTTCTTGCGGGATTTCTGACGATTGTTGCGATGCCGGCGGTTGCGGCTGCGCAGCGCGATGATCAGTTCGTTTTCGGGTTCGGCGGTGGCGTCACGATCCCCACCGGTGTCGCGAACGACGTTCACAAGACCGGTGCGCACGGGACGCTATCGTGGGGAATCGGGATGGTCGATTCTCCCTGGGGCATTCGCTTTGACGGCACGTATTCGTCGCTTGGCGCGCGCGGTCAGACGGATATCGAGGGGAATCCTCTTCCCAATGCGCAGGGCGACGCAAAGGTCTTCATTCTGAGCGGCAGCGCGATCATCAATCTCTATGGGAGCAACACCCACGTCTACGCGCTGGGCGGGCTTGGGGGGTTCTGGTACAATCCCGAGGGTTCGGGGCGGAGATCGAAGAACGATCTCGACCTCCATGCCGGTCTGGGAGTTTTTCTCCCTGTCATGAATTCGTACATCGAGGCGAAGTTCGTGAACCTGTACCGGGCGCTTCCCAATGAGAGCGGCGTGCAGGGAAAGCGGTCGGCGAAACTGATTCCGATAACACTTGGAATACTGTTCTAGCCCGGATAACTTTAGAGACTCTTTCGCGCGATGCGTTTCCCGCCTGTGCGAAGAGGGCCATTAGCTCAGGTGGTTAGAGCGCACGCCTGATAAGCGTGAGGTCCGAGGTTCAACTCCTCGATGGCCCATACATCGAGCAATGCCCTGCCCGCAATGATTTATGCGAGCAGGGCTTTTTCGTGTGGTTGCCTTTAACACGATGATGCGCACTTGACACAAAGACAGATAATCGGCATTTCGCCGCACCCATTCACTCAGGAGCAGCCAATGTACGTGACGGTTCGCCGCTACAGGAACGCCGAAGGCCTCATGGAGGCGATGCGCGCAAAGAGCGATGAAGTCGAGGACGTGATATCGAGCATCCCGGGATTCGTGAGCTACTTCGCGACACGCGATGGTGACTCGATGACCAGCATCTCCGTGTTCGAGGACAAGGCCGGATGCGATGAATCGACGAGGCAGGCAGCTCAATGGGTTCGCAACAACGTGCAGTCGATGCCTGGCGCACCTGAGATCAGCGAGGGAGAAGTGCTGCTCAGTTTCTAATCGTACTCCGACTTCGCCCCGCATTCGTGAGTGTGAGTGCGGGGCTGGTACACGCGCGACGCTCCTGGTGAAACCATCTGTTTTCGTCGCGCGTAGGAAACGATAGACACCTCACCTTCCTACCTCTTCACATCATGAAGCTGATCAATTTCCGCATCGTCGCATGCGGGGCGACGCTCGTTGCCGCTACTGCCGGTGCGACACGCGCACAGTCGAGTGCAACGCTTGTCCACAAACTCGACTCGATTGCTGAATCCGGCGTCGCTGAAAAGCGTGTCACCGGACTCGCTGCCGCTGTTGTCAAAGGCAACGACACTTTGCTGCTCAAGGGCTACGGAAAGGCCGACGTCGAATGGGACGTCGCGATGCCCGCCGATGCAATGTTCGAGATAGGATCGGTGACAAAACAGTTCACGGCGGCTGCAATTCTTCAGCTTCGCGACGAAGGTAAGCTCAGTCTCGACGATGATGTCACCAAATGGCTCCCTGACTTCAACACAGCAGGCAACAAGGTTCCGCTTCGCCGGCTGCTCGATCACACATCGGGCATAGTGGGTCTCACCGAGATTCCTGAATTCGCGCTGCTCGGTACCAATCCACGGTTTCCGCGCGACTCGGGTTATGCGCTGATCAAGCGCGCCGGATTCCAGTTCCCGACTGGAACCGCTCAGGTATACAACAATTCCGCATACTGGCTGCTCGGTCTCATCGTCGAGAAGGCAAGCGGAATGACCTACGAAGATTATCTCGAGAAGAAAATTTTCGAGCCCCTGGGAATGAAGCGCTCGATGTACTGCAATACTTCCGAGAACATCCCGCGACGCGCGCACGGTTACTACATCCAGAATGGCAAGGTGAGCCGACTTGGCGGCAACGTTCACACGTGGCCATTCTCCGCAGGGTCGATCTGTTCCACTGCCGGCGACATGGTCACGTGGCTCAAGGCGCTGCACGGCGGAAAAGTTCTCTCGGCCAAGTCGTACGCCGAGATGATCGCTCCTGCCAAACTCAATGATGGCACGCCCCTCAGATACGGAATGGGCGTCAACCTCGGCAAGGATATCCGCGGCATCAACATGATCGGTCACGGTGGATCGATCGATGGATTCCGGTCCGAGGCAATATGGTATCCCGATGCGCAGATGGCAGTCGTCGTGTTGACCAACACGAGCAGCAATCTCGATCCGGGTGCGATTGCAGGCGAGCTTGCGGCCGAGGTGATTCCTTGGAAGCCTCCCACGCGCGCTGCATTCAAGGGCGATGGTGCTGCGCTGGTTGGCAAATACAAGGGCCCCTCACGCGGTCGGGACATGGTGGTGGATGTTACACAAACACCTGAGGGTGTCGCGTTTTCAGCGAACGGCTCACCTGCTCGCGTTCTGCCGTGGGTCGAGGGACTGACGTTTCAGGGCGGCGCTGCGTTGCTCACGTTCAAGCGCGCGAATGGCAGCGCTGGCCCCGTTACCGAGCTGAGATTCGATGCCGGCAGCGGATATTACATCCTGAAGCGGCAATAACTCTTATAGAGAACAGCCGCGTGATTTACATCAACGCGGCTGTTCTCGAGGAACGACCTACTGCTTGATCGGTGCCGGTCCGATTACAAATTCGGCCGGTCTCCCTATGACGATCCTGATCCAGGTCTGCTCATCGGGTGATTTGAATGTTCCAGATGGCAACGTGATGTCGCTCACTGCCATGAGCGCATTAGTCGACGGGGTCAGCAGAACAAGCTTCTGACGGTTGAGGCGCGTATTGCTGATCTCGTTGATCCTTTCGCCCCGCTGAAGGCGCGTCACCGACCCGTCAGCGAATACCAGCACAATTCCCGATTCGTTCGTGTATGTGCCGTCCGGCATCTGCACAGGTCCGGGAGTCGCTGCGCTGGATAGCATCAGCCTGCCCGATTTGATGGAATAGCTCGTGACGATATTTCGCGTCGCCGGATCTGTAGTGTCTGCGGCGGCAGGCGCCGCAGGGTCCTGCGCACGCGCAATGGTTGGAGCGCCGGCAGATAGCACGACAGCGAGCAAAATCGGGCGAAACATCCCATACCTCATAAGTGCCTGGTTGACGCGAACAACTTCGGTGAAAGTACACTAGAATGCAAACAGTCCCAAAAAGCCCCTTGACATATCAAAAAATATTGATTGATTAGGTCGCATGACGACAACCGCTGCCCCTGACCTCGACCGCGCTGTGACGCTTTTCCATGCGCTGTCGGACGAGACCCGTCTCGCTGCGCTCGAGATGCTCCGGAGCGGCGAGAAGTGCGTCTGCGAGCTCCAGGACAACCTCGACGTCGCCCAGTCTCGCCTTTCGTTTCACTTGAAGGTCCTTCGCGATGCGGGACTTGTGCAGGACAGGAAGGAAGGGCGCTGGTCGTACTATTCGATCGTACCCGATTCGCTCGATGAAGCACACGATCTCGTCATCGCGTTCCTGCCGAAGTCCACTGACTACTCGCGCACTCTCAAAGTCGCGGGAGCGAGGGATCTCACAGTTCGCTCTGCATGCTGCAGGTGATTTTTTTTCTCCAACCTATCAACTTTTTTTGATTAGAGGATTGCCACTGTGACCACTACACAAGCCGATATCACAACTGCAGTTCGCGAGAAGTACGGACAGGCCGCGCGCAACGCCGCGCAGGGCTTGCGGTCGGGATGCTGCGAGAGCGCATCGAGACAGACAACGGACCCCATCACTTCGGATCTCTACGTCAACGGCGAGACCGATCAGCTGCCGGCCGCGGCAGTGCTCGCTTCACTCGGCTGCGGCAATCCCACCGCACTCGCTCAGCTCAATGAAGGCGAAGTCGTTCTCGATCTGGGATCGGGCGGCGGGATCGACGTGATTCTCTCAGCGCGCCGTGTCGGGAGCACGGGCAAGGCCTACGGGCTCGACATGACTGACGACATGCTCGACCTGGCGCGGAAAAACGCTGCTGAAGCGGGAGTCACCAACGTCGAGTTTCTCAAGGGACAGATCGAGTCGATTCCGCTTCCCGACAATTCGGTGGACGTCATCATCTCGAACTGCGTCATCAATCTTTCGGCGGACAAGCGAAAGGTCTTCAGCGAAGCGTACAGGGTGCTCAAGCCCGGCGGACGATTCGCCGTCAGCGATATTGTCGCGCAGGGTGACACTCCTGCCGAGGTGAGAAAGAATCTCGACCTGTGGTGTGGGTGCGTTGCAGGTGCGCTCGATGAGAGCGAATTTCTCTCTCTTATGCGCGACTCCGGATTCGAAAATCCCACGATTGAGCCGACACGTGTGTATCGCGCCGCCGATGCAGCTGCGCTTCTCGACGGCACCGATCTGGATGTCGACAAGCTCGCTGCCGAGATCGACGGTAAATACATGAGCGGATTCGTTCGCGCGACAAAACCACTGATCGCCCGCGAGCTGCCTCAAGCTGCAGCCAAATCGTGCTGCGGGCCGGAGTGCTGCAGCTGATCACGATGCCGATCACTGATACGATTCGCAAAGCGACACCAGACGACCGGGAGCAGGTTCACGATCTTCTCAAGCGAGCCTCGCTCCCGCTCGGCGGCATTCCCGATTCGCTCGATGGTTTTATCGTTGCCGAAGACGGCGGCCGAATCACCGGCGCAGGTGGAGTCGAAGACTGTGGAGCTGAGGGTTTGCTTCGATCGATCGCCGTCGATCAATCGGCGCGCAGTCGTGGAACAGGAAAGCGCATTGTTGAACAGCTCATCGATGATGCGCGGAGCGAGGGAAGACAGTCGCTTTATCTCCTGACGACGACTGCCGAAAATTATTTTCCGTCATTCGGCTTCACGCGCGTAGATCGAAGCACGGTTCCCGATTCAATCAGGGCGACAGACGAGTTCTCCACGATCTGCAGCAAATCTGCGATTGTGATGAAGCTGGATCTTAACGACAAGAGCCGCATGCCTGCTGAATGAGAACGCCTTCGCTGGTCCCAAAGCTCGTCACTTCGCTTCAGACATATGACAGGCCTCAATTTCTCCACGATCTCGCTGCCGGCGTGATCGTGGGGATCGTTGCGCTTCCACTCGCAATCGCCTTTGCGATTGCAAGTGGAGTGACTCCCGATCGCGGTTTGTGGACTGCAATCGTCGCTGGATTTCTAATTTCCGCTCTTGGCGGATCTCGTGTACAGATTGGCGGGCCGACCGGAGCGTTTGTCGTTGTCGTCTATGCGATTGTCCAGAAATACGGCATCGATGGATTGATCGTCGCGACGTTCATGGCGGGAATTCTCCTGATCGCATTCGGCGTTGCACGATTCGGAGCCGCGATCAAGTTCATTCCGCATCCGGTAATTACGGGATTCACGAGCGGTATCGCGGTCATCATCTTCTCGAGCCAGATACGCGATTTCCTCGGACTTCCCATGGACACAGTGCCTGCTGACTTCGTCGAGAAGTGGGTTGCGTACTCCCATGCCGGAATGCCGAGTGTTGCCGCAACGGCACTGGGTGTCGGATCGCTCGTGATTCTGATTCTGTGGCCGAAGGTGAGCACGCGAATACCCGGCCCATTCGTGGCTCTCATCGCAGCCACTGTCGTTACACAGGTTTTTCATCTTCCTGTCGAAACGATCGGCTCGCGATTCGGCGAGATACGAGCAACGATTCCAACGCCGCATCTTCCTCAGCTTACCTTCCAGCAGATTGGCCAGCTTGTTCAGCCAGCGTTCGCGATTGCACTGCTCGGTGCGGTTGAATCGCTTCTTTCCGCGGTAGTCGCAGATGGAATGATCGGTGGACGACACCGCTCGAACATGGAGCTCGTCGCGCAGGGAATTGCGAATGTCGCGTCGGCATCGTTCGGTGGAATTCCCGCGACGGGTGCAATCGCGCGCACTGCGACCAATATCAAAAACGGCGGGCGCACTCCGGTTGCGGGCATCGTGCATTCGATCACGCTGCTCGTTATCACGCTCGCATTCGGACGATGGGCATCACTCATTCCGATGGCGGTGCTCGGCGCGATTCTTATCGTTGTCGCCTATCACATGAGCGAATGGCGCGCTTTTCTCGCGGAGCTGAGGTCTCCGCGCAGTGACGTCGTCGTACTGCTCGCGACTTTTCTGCTCACAGTTCTTGTTGACCTGACGGTTGCCATCGAGGTGGGTATGGTGCTCGCGGCATTCCTGTTCATCAAGCGAATGTCGGAGGTCACGAACATCAGCGCCGTGACGCGCGAGCTGCAGGATGACGAAAGTGAAGACGCTGATGCGGTGGGGAAGCGGCGTATTCCCGCAGGTGTCGAAGTCTACGAGATCAACGGTCCGTTCTTCTTCGGCGCTGCTGAGAGATTCAAGGACACGCTGGCCCGCATCGCGCGCAAGCCCCGGGTGTTGATCATCAGAATGCGCGATGTTCTCGCGCTCGATTCGACTGGCATGCACGCGCTGAAGGATGTCGTGCACAGAAGCCGCAAGGATGGAACTCTCGTTCTGTTATCGGATGTGCACATGCAGCCGCTCACTGCACTCACTGGATCGCCCACGCTTACAGAGATCGGTGAGGAAAATCTTTTCGGCGATCTCGACCAGGCGCTGGAAAGAGCGAGGCGATTCGTTGAAGACGAATCGCCTCGCGGGAATTCGTGATCGAGATCAGGTCTGCGTTTGCCTCACTTCGCAGCAGCCACCTGTGCACGTAACCCATAGACCCTGACCAAATGCTGGTGCCGGGCCGGCGCGCGTATGGAACGGATGCGCAACACTTGCCGATGAGCTAGCCGCGGATCCCGGTGGCGGCAACGGCTGAGTGCAATCGGTGTCAGCGCGAACCCTGGCCATCGGGCGTCCCCCATGGTCCTGCGCGCAGAATCCGGTGATCTCCATCTTTGCTGCGCGCTGAACCTTTCCGTTTGGCTTGAGCGTGTATATGGCCGCTCCGCGCCCATCATTGTTTTTCTTTCCGCGCTCGCCGATCCACAGATAACCGGTTTCCAGTCCTTTCAGGCCGAGCTCCTTCACGGATCGGTCCTCGAGCACGATGATTTTCAGCACGAGGTGTCCGGAATATTCCGCGGGATTCGAGGACAATCCCTTCGACCACGTGACGAGCGGCGACGTCGTCGCAGGAACGAGCCGTATGCGCACTGCATCCTCTCCGAATGTGCCTTCCCAGACAGCGCTGTCCGGCAGGTCGTCACCCCATCCAAGAGTCAGCCAGTAGTTCTGGGTGAGTTTTTCATCGTCCTCGAGGCTTCCCTTGATACCGTTGTTGCCTCGCTGGTCGGGGGCGAGACTCATCTGCATCATGGCGTGAGGCTCAGACTGCATGACCCCCGATCCCTGCGCCGACGAAGCACAGGAACTGCCGATCAGTATGGCCGCGCCAAACCCTGCTGCTGCAATGGTCATTCGCGCCTTTTGCCGCCTCATGATGATCTCCGCTTAGTGAAATTTTGAATTGAGCAATTCGAGCAACGGTGGGTCGGCTCGCCTCCAGAGCGAGGTGGCAGCTGCCTTCCATTTCGCAGCAGTCGCGGCATCACCCGAGTTCTCGGCTAGCTGCGCGCGCAATATCATCGCGCGAACGAGCGAGCCGGCAAGCATCGGCCGCGAAACGAAGTTCGGTGACGCGCGAGTGAGGCCGCCAAGAGAGTTGTCGAGGAATGTTGTCGCCGCTGCTGTTTCGCCTGTCTTTGCACGCAGCCACGACTCGAGAAAGACGACATCGACAGTCACCTCGCCCGGTGCGCTCGCGCTATGCAGCGATGACATCTGATCGATTATTCTGTGAGCGAGCGCTCGATTTCCCTCCGATACCGCGCGCATCGCTCTTACGCCGTTGTCATTGATGGAAAGCGATGCAGCCGGACCCGGCCCCACTGCCGGTGCAGCCATCATGAGCGGACGTACAAGGAATGCATTCTCCATCTGGGATACTTTTGCCTGCGGCAGCAGTGAAGAAAGCTTTCGCGCGATGCGCGCGCGAACGGTGAGAACGCTTTCTGCCGGCGCACCGAGATACGCATAGCTCTCGAGCGCTACTTTATCGCGAGCTACCTCGCTTGGAAGCTTCTCGATTTCGCCATTCGCAAGCTGCACCTCGTAGTCTGAGGATTTCTCCTGACCGAGCGAGACGACTTTCCAGAGTTGACCTGTAAGCGCTGCGAGTCCCGACAAATCATCACGCGCCTGGTCAGCGGCAGCGTCATCGAGATCGGCTGGAATCTTCCAGGCGAGAATCGAATCAGTGAGCGATGCGGCGGCATCGAAGCGCTCGGATTTCACGAGCAGCCGAACACCGGATGATGCAAGACGAAGCGCCCTGACGAAGCTTTCGCCATTCGTTGGCGGTGATGCCGTTTTGCGGGCAAGCGCAATCTCCGACAATGCAGAGACGCCTGATACGTCGATCTTCCCGCTTGCTTCGAGTGTTCGCGCGAGCGTCTCATGTGCATCCGGATCCGCGGGTGCGTTGCGCGCCCACAGTCGCGAGAGATTCTCGAGCCTCTCGAGATTGCGCGCGATTATTCTCTCGAGCGATCTCGGATCGGGCGCGCTGACTCCACCAGAGCCGATCTGGACCGGGATGTAGGTGAGCGAGTCACCTTTGAGTGACGGATACGCGTAAAACTGTCGCTGCGAATCTCCTGTTGCGATTCCACCGCGGAGCGTCGTCTTGTTGGTTGTGAGAACCCGCTCCAGCCGCGGCATCAGCGCACCGAATGCCATCGTGTTGCGCGCATGCCGCGTTGCGAGGCCTTCATATATGGCTGCGATTCTCGCATAGCTGCGGCGGAACCGGTAACCGCTTGGCGACGATTTATCTGGAACCACCGCGCGGTCTGCAAGCATGCAGTCCGCGTAAGACAGTGTCGCGGTGAAATCCGCAGCGCGCGCTGCATCGCTGGTGGTCGCGAGCTTCTCGAGCTCGGCACACTTGTCCGCGCTTCCGTCTGCTGTTGCAGCAGCGAGCGCCTGCGCGCGACGCTGATCGTACGCATCGAGATCGGATT
>DATEDH010000246.1:0-3651 GCA_035281765.1 Gemmatimonadaceae bacterium | reverse complement strand
AGCTTTTCCAGGTAAGCGCGATTCGCCTCGAAGGCGTCTGCTTCGGCATGACCGAGATGAAGCGTCAGGGGCAGCAGCAGGCGCTGAGCAGGCGCGCGTCCTGTCTCGAGCGAGCTCATGAACTCTTCATACAGAACGCGTTCATGCGCAGAGTGCTGGTCAATGAGAACGAGTCCTTCAGGATGCTCGAACGCGATGTACATGCGCCGGAACTGAAACAGATCAGGAATTGTCTCCTGAACTTCCTGAGCGCTTGTTACTCGCGATGTAGAAGCGTCCTCGAATAGTGCGCCGTGATCAACAGGGCGCGATGCGAGCGATGCAACGCTGTCCGTTGCGGGAGAATAAACAACGGGACTCTCCATTCCGCCGAAGTAGCGAGGACCCACGCTCGCGGACGCATCGAAAGTACCAAGCGCGCGCCGCACGGCAGTCTCGACTGCACGCTCGACGGGCCATCTCTCGAGAAAACGCACCTCCGCCTTTGCCGGGTGAACGTTCACATCGACGGCATTCACCGGTATTGCGACATTCAGAAACAACGAAGGTCTCACGCCGGCGGGAATCGTCGAGCGATATGCCGCTTCAGCTGCGCGAACGAGACCAGCATCGCGAATCGGCCGACCATTTACGGAAAGAAATACACGTCTTGTAGCGGTACCCACGTTCGCAGGCCTTTCAACCAGACCGCTTGTGTGCACAGTGCCGCTCACGTCGTCGACGTCGAGAAGATCTCCTGCGTATTTCCCTCCCCATATTCCACTCAATCGCGCGCGAAGCGACGAAACGGGAGGCAGCGCGAGTGCCGACTTTCCATCGTGCGAAAGCGTGAAGCGAATGTCGGGCCGGGTAAGAGCTATGCTCGCGAGCATGTCGACAATCGCACGCCACTCGGATCTCACACTGCGAAGGAATTTCCGCCGCGCCGGAGTGTTGTAGAAAAGCTGCGCAACACTGACAGTGGTCCCGCGTCGTCTTGCCGACTCCGACATCTGCTGCGACGGCGTGCCCGCCATACTGATCGCAGTGCCGGCACCATCAGATGAGCTCGTCTCTACATCGAAGCGCGAGACAGATGCAATTGCCGGAAGCGCTTCGCCTCGGAATCCGAAGCTCGCTACTCCAGTCAGGTCTTCGGCAGTGCGGATCTTCGAGGTGCCATGGCGCTTGAGCGCGATCTGTACTTCATCGGCATCCATGCCTGTGCCATCATCACTTACGCGAATGAGCTTGTGCCCGCCCTCTTCGATAGTCACGTCGATGGAACTCGCACCGGCATCGAGCGCGTTTTCAACGAGCTCCTTCACAACCGATGCGGGACGCTCCACAACTTCGCCAGCCGCAATCTGATCAGCGACGGCACTCGGCAAAACAGCAATACGACCCAACTACCAGTCCTTTCCGTTGGGCGGAGGCGTCGGAACACTGCGGCGCTGCTTGCGCCCCTGGACGTCCTGCTCCTGCTGTTCCATCGAGTTTAAAATCTGCTCCGCGCGCTCAGGTGTCATACCGGGAATCGGGCGAGGGCGTGGCGCTTCATTCTGTGCATTCTGTGGCTCAGGCGAAGGCTGAGGATTCTGTCCACCGCCGCCGCCACCACCGCCGCCTCCTCCGCTCTGTTTCTTTCTGAGTGCAAGCTCATAGTTCCATTTGGCATCGAGATCGTCGGGGCGAACAGTCAAAGCGCGATGATATGTAGCAAGCGCGCTGTCGAGCGGAAGTTCGGCTGAATCGCTCTTGAGCGCGAGCCCTTCGGTCAAATAAACGAGACCTGCATTGAAGGCAGAGCGATACTTCACTTCAGGATTCTTTGCACGCTCTGCCTGGTTGAGCAGCGGAACCGCGGCCTTCATCGAATCCTGCCGCGCAAGCATCGCTGTTCCGCGATTGTACAGCTTGACCGCTTCCTTCTCCGGATTGTTGAACAGCGTGCATCCGTTTGCAAACAGCAGCACAAACGACGATGCTGCGGTTGCGACCGCACTTAAGCCGCGACGGCGACCTCGACGGCTTGCAAGGAACGTATCCAGCAACAGAAGGATCAATCCTGGAATCAGAAAGAGCTGAAATCGATTGGCCAGATTGGTGCCGCGAGTAAGTGAGCGCTGTTCTGTCCGCAGCTGTGCGAGAACCCGGCGAACCGATGCGGCGCGATCCGGGTCTGAAGGCGGTACGAACATTCCTCGTCCTGCCTCCGCAGCAGCTTTAAGCAAGTCGGGGCTGTATCGCGTTATCACTACCGATCCGGTCGCATCTTTCTTCTGCGTCTCAGCGCCGTTCACTCTGACGGGAATAGTTGCACCCGCATCTGTGCCAAAGCCAACCGTGATCACGGACGTACCCGCTTGTGCGGCGCGTTGAGCTTCTGCAACGACACCCTCCGCGTCCTCGAATGCTTCACCATCGCTCATCAGAACAATCGCTCGCTCGGCTTCCGACTTCGAAAGTGCGAGAAGATTGTTCGCCTGTCGCAAGGCAGCAGCGAGTGAGCTGCCCGCCTGACCTACAATCGTCGGATCGAGATTATCGATAAATAGATTGAGCGCGCCCTGGTCGATTGTCGCGGGGCTCAACACGTAGCTGCGTCCGGCAAAGGCGACGAGCGCAAAGCGATCATTCGGCGAAAGCTCGCGCAGCCGGTCGACAACGCGCTTCATTGAAGTCAACCGATCGGGAGACTCGTCGCGTGCGAGCATTGACGAGGATGCATCGAGCGCGAGAACGACGTCGATGCCTGGCTGCTTCACAATCGTCCGCTCGATTCCCCATCGCGGACCTGCAAATGCAATCGCGAAGAACAGCGCTGCGAGAGCGAGGCGAATGGCTTGACCGTTTCCTCGAGACGCAGTCTGCGGAGCGAGGCGTGCGATCATCACCGGGGTGCCAAGATGCGCAAGCCGCTGCGCCCGCACGTTCCTCGCCTTGCGGATCATCCAGAGAAATACCAAAGGCAGCAACACGACCAGCGACAATGCCCACGGCCACGCGATGTAACGGAGGAAATCCATCATGGGAGCGGGGCCCTCCACGCCGTGAGCGCAAGCTCGGCGAGCAGCGCGGCCATCGCGATGCCGAGTGCGATGCGGTACAGCTCGGTGTATGAGACGCGAGTACGGGTCTCAACAGGAGCGCGCTCGAGCAGATTGATCTGCGAATAGATCTGACGCAGTGCAGCTCCATCACGCGCGCGGAAATATCTGCCGCCCGTGAGAGCAGCGATTTGACGCAGCAGCGCCTCGTCGATTTTTACGGGTTGATTCTCGAATCGCAGTCCGAACACGTCGCGACCGACTGGAACCGGAGCAACTCCTTCAGTGCCGACTCCAATTCCGTAAATCCTGATACCGTACACGGCCGCTGCTTTTGCCGCGGAGAGCGGATCGATGTCGCCGCGGTTGTTGACGCCATCGGTTACGACAATCATCACACGCGATTTGCCGGGCGCGTCGCGCAGACGGTTCGCAGCAGTCGCTATTCCAAGGCCGAGTGCCGTTCCATCCTCGAGCTGTCCGGCCTGCAGGTTGTCGATCGATTGAAGAATTACGGGCTGATCGGTTGTGAGAGGAACCTGAGTAAGTGCCTCTCCCGCAAATGCGACGATTCCGATGCGATCTGATTCACGCGCGCGCACGAATTCTTTCGCGCGCGCCT
>DATEDH010000245.1:0-3437 GCA_035281765.1 Gemmatimonadaceae bacterium | reverse complement strand
TGCGTCGGCCTGTTTGGTAGACTCGCTGCGAGTGTTGCGAGTCTTCTCGGTCTGACCGGTCACCTGATTCTGCTTGTTCGATCCGTTGCTGACCTGCGCCTGCTGGCTTGCCTGACTGCCGATCTGAATGCGGCGTGGCTGCGGGAGGGCGGCTTTCGGAATGTGAATCGAGAGAATGCCGTGATTGTAGTCGGCTTCGATTTTCGACTCGTCGAGACCTTTCGGGAGCTGGAATGAGCGGGTGAACGTCCCGAACGAGCGCTCGATCATGTGATACCGGCTCTCGTCGTCACCTTCCTTGCGCTCGGTTTTCTTCTCGCCATGCACCGTGAGAACGCCGTTTTCCGCGGTCAGCTCGACATCGTCGGGGTTGATTCCGGGAAGCTCGACGTCGAGGCGGAGCTCCTTCTCGGTTTCGCGGACATCTACGGCGGGGCTCCATGCGTTCATCCCGCTGTTGCCCCCGCGGCCAAACGTGTCCTCAAAAAGGCGGTCGATCTCCCTGCGAAGACCGAACACCGGGGCGGAAAAGCTGTTTGTGTAGTACATGTATTCCTCCTCTGTGAATGGGTTCGGTTGCGAAACAGCGACTCCTATGACGGCAACGGGTATTCCAGCGATTTCTGCCTCTTCGGCGGACGTCTTCAGTCACACTGACAACCTCTCTGTCATCTCGTCAGTCTGAGCCACCAACAGCAAAACCAGGTTAACAGGGAGCGCGGGGAGCACAGTGAGGTTTGGAGGGCTGTCTGAGTGGCTGAACATGCTGGTCCGAAAGGAGCGTGTGCGACAGGCCAGCCCGTCGAGCCACTCAGAAAACCCTCCAAACCTCACTGTGCTCCCCGCGCTCCCTGTTAACCGGCAGTTAGAGTTGTTTCTGAGGCCCGATTTGACGATATTTGAAGGCTGTCCGACAATGCCATCGAGGTACCCAACATGAAAGCTGATATCCATCCGGTGTACGCCACGGCGACTGTAAAGTGCGCCTGCGGCAACACCTACCAGACCCGCTCCACACAGGCGGAGATACATACCGACATCTGCGCGCAGTGCCACCCGTTCTTCACTGGCAAGCAGAAGCTTGTCGATACGGCAGGCCGCGTCGAGCGCTTCCGCCAGAAGTACGGCAACAAGAAAGGCGCCGCTTCGGCGACGACTGAAGGCTGAGCTTCCGCGATCGACTTGCCGACGCGCTTGGCCGCGCCGCCGAGGTCGAGCGCCAGCTTTCTGATCCAAAGACCGTAAAGGATGCCCAGCGCATGGCCGCGCTGGGCCGCGAGCATCGCCACCTGGCGCCGCTCGTCGAGCTGGCCGCTCAGCTGAGCAAAATGGACAACGAGCTCGTGGAGGCACACGAGCTCGTTTCTATTGATGACCCCGAGATGGCCGCGGAAGCGCGCGCTGAGGAAGCGCGTCTCAAAACCTCGATCGGCGAGCTCGAAGAGCGCATCAAACCGGCGCTCATTCCGCACGACCCGCTCGACGACCGGCCCGCGATCGTCGAGATCCGCGCAGGCACCGGCGGCGACGAAGCGGCGATTTTTGCCGCAGATCTCTTTCGCATGTATACGCGTTTCGCCGAGCGTCGCGGTTGGAGAACGGAGATGATCTCGTACTCCGAAGGCACGCTTGGCGGGGTGAAGGAAGCAATCTTCAAGATCAAGGGCGACGGTGTATTCGGCACGATGCGGTGGGAATCAGGAGTACATCGCGTGCAGCGCGTGCCTGTCACCGAGAGTCAGGGGCGCATTCACACATCAGCCGCAACGGTTGCAGTTCTTCCCGAGGCGGAAGAGATCGATCTCAAGATCGAAGACAAGGATCTGCGCATCGACGTCTTCCGCTCTTCCGGTCCCGGTGGGCAAAGCGTGAATACGACCGATTCGGCAGTGCGCATCACACACATACCAAGCGGTATTGTCGTGAGCCAGCAGGATCAGAAGTCGCAGCTTCAGAACAAGATCAAGGCGATGGAAGTGTTGCGCGCGCGACTTCTCGATGCGCGTCTCGCCGAGCAGGAAGCAGAACGTTCACGCATGCGTAAAACTCAGGTCGGCACTGGCGATCGCTCGGCGAAAATCCGGACATATAACTTTCCGCAGAATCGCGTGACCGATCACCGAATCGGTTTCACAATGCACGAGCTCGGGAAAGTCATGGATGGTGACATCGAGCCGGTTATCGAGGCACTGCGACTTGCTGACGTCGAGGAACGGCTCGGTGAGTAACACTGTCGATCGAGGTTCGATCACTGTTTCTGATGCGATCAACGATTTGACCGACATTCTCGATGCGGCCGGATTTGAAGCGGCGCGTCACCTGCCACGTGATGTCGTTGCGGCGCTCCTCGAGGTTCCACGGTCGTGGCTGTCTCTCAATCGCGCTTCGATAATCGATGCCGACACAATGGCGGCCGCTCGTTCCGCCGCGGTGAAACTGGCGCACGGTGCACCGTTTGCCTACGCTGTGGGAAGCGCGGCATTTCGACATTTGAATCTCGTTGTCGACGAGCGCGTGCTCATCCCGAGACCGGAGACCGAAGTTCTCGTCGGCGAGATACTGGAACGTTTCGAGCAGCGCTTTGGCGCGGCGCCATGGGGAACTGCAATCGATATCGGGACGGGATCAGGAGCGATCGCGCTTGCGCTTGCGTCTGAAGGAAAATTTGATCGCGTAATTGCGACTGATGCATCGATCGATGCAATCGATGTGGCGCGAATCAATCACGAGCGATCGAAGGCGACGATCAAGGCACGGGTGGAATTCCGCCATGGCTCACTGCTGGCACCCGTCAAGGATGTCCCGGCTGCACTTATCGTCTCGAACCCGCCGTACATTGCCTTCTCGGAAGCTGAATCGCTGCCGGCCAGCGTGCGCGACTGGGAGCCGCCGCTCGCTCTTATGTGTGGCGGGGACGGGCTCGCGGCAACGGCCGGAATCGTGCGTGAAAGCAGCAGGCATCTGGTGAGCGGGGGTCTTCTCGCGCTGGAAGTCGATGAGCGCCGCGCATCGCTTGTCGCTGAGATGATCATGCGGCACGGCGAATACCGCGATGTCGGTGTCAGGCTGGACCTCGCCGGGCGCGAGCGGTTTGTGCTCGCCTGGCGAATTTGAAATGACTACGGGAGAATCAATGCTTGAAGACAAGGCCCGCGAGCTCGGGCGTGTGATTGGACAGAGCTCTGAGTATCAGGCCGTGAAACGCTCGAGCGAAGCGCTCAATGCCGATCGCGAAGCCGTCACGATCCTGCAGGAGATGGAAAAGATCCGCGTCGAGGCACAGCAGATGGTCCAGCGCGGTGAGCAGCCGACCATGGAAATGGAGCAGCGGCTCGACGATCTTCTCACGAAGGTCCAAGCCAACACAGTATATCAGCGCGCCATCTCGGCACAGGAAAACTTCGACAAGATCATGTACCAGGTTAACAACTGGATCA
>DATEDH010000244.1:0-23096 GCA_035281765.1 Gemmatimonadaceae bacterium | reverse complement strand
TTCCGGTGAGCTCGCCCTTTGCGGTGTTGTAGCGCGCTGCGCCGAAGAATCTCTCATCTGCACCGAACCGATAAGTCAGCTCGCCTGCATACTGCTTCCAGGTGCGATCCTTTGCCTCCGTCGCTGCCTTGCCCTTCGCCGTCTCGATGATTCCGAAGAACTCGGCGCCACGGACTTTCACGAACGGGTTCAGCTGGTACGCCGTCACCTTGCTTGCGAAGCCAGGGCGAACGTTGCCCGACCATGCATTGTCCTTCTCTGTTGACTTGGTGTTCTCGAGGACGTCGAAGTATCTCGATCCTGCGCGGTCGCCGCTGTAAAGCGTGTTGCTCTGCGACTTCTTGGTTGTGTAGAGCGAGCCCATCAGTCTCGTGCGAACGAGCGGGCTGAGCTGCTTGTCGAAGCCAAGCTTTGCGAGGTACGAAGGTGCACGGTTCTGCGGGCTACGGAGCGTTCCGCGGACTTCGCCAGCGGTCATGCCACCCATTGCGAGGAAACCTTTTGCGCGGACATACGCTTCTGCGCCAATCTCAGTCGTGAAGGCATCCATCAGATAGTTGCCGATGAGCGGGTTGTACATCGAGTTGCCGGCGTCCGAGCGACGGAAGTGCGCATCGCCGTAGTTGATCTCGAAGTGACCGACGCGGAGCGTCAGATACTTCATGAGGTTGTTGAGAGCATCGATGTCGATCGGCGAATCGTCGATCAGGAAATAGCCGTCCTTTACCCACGTTTCATTGTGGTGACGGGTGGACAGATACTCGGTGAGCGTTACGCGGATACCCTTTGCGAGCTGCGCGTTGAGGTACAGGTTAGCCATCGCGTTGTTGAAGCCGTGTCCGATGCGAACGAGCTCGTTCTGGTTTGCGCCGTTAACGACTACGGCCTGCGCTGTGTTGCTGTGATCCAGGCCCTGGAACTGCTGCGTGAACCCACCGCCCCAGGCGAGCCTGAAGCCGGTATAGGGCGTCTGATCTTTCGGCGCCTCGTACATGTTGATGCCGCGCATGTCCGTTGGACGGAAATTCTGGATCTCGATCTTCGGCGCCATTGCCATGAACTTGCTCGGCTGCTTCTTCTCGACGGTGACTTTCGCGGTGTCCGTCGTTGCTGCGGGTGTGGTGCTGTCTGCTGGATCGGTGTTGCTGGCGACCTGAGTTTCCTGTGCAATGAGAACTGCCGGGAAAACTGTAAGTGCTGCGATCGCTACCAGTTTGTTGATGCGAGCGGATTTCATTTTCATTTCTCCTGAAGAGTTAACTGCGGGTTGTCGTTGATGGAGCGGTTTGCCGCAGCATCACTCACTGAGTGCCAGGTCGAACGAGACCGTCACGGGATCGCCAACCTTCATTGTGCCAAGCATGAGGCTCGGCGGTTTCACACCATATTCCGTCATCTTGAACTGCTTGCTGCCCTTGAATCGGATCACGCCGTTTTCAGCGCTGCCGGTTCCCTTGAGCTGAATCGCGTTCTGCTTGCCCGCGATCGTGAGCTTGCCGTCAATGGTGACGTTCGAGCCCTGGACTTCATACGATGTCATCGTCCAGGAGATCTGCTGGAACTGCTCGGCCTTGAGCGCCTTTCTCATGTGCTCGTTCATCGTCTTGTTGCCGCAGTCGATCTGCGCAACGGGGACGGTGAGAGATGCACTGTTGACGATCTCGGAAGGAGCTGCAGTCGGCTCTCCTACAACGGAGGTTTCCAGCCTGACTGCATTGCACTTGAACGAGCGAACCGTCGAGGTGCCTTCGAACCACACCCGGCTTTCCTTTCCAAGTGAGAGATTTCGCGGCGCGGTTGTGAAGGCGCTGATCGCGAAGATTCCGGCGACTGCGCCGGTTGTCATGATTGCTTTGACGATTGCTCTCATTGTATGAACTCACGGGTTATCGGTACGCACTCAGGATACGAGTAGCGGTGCCCCGCGAATGTCGGGATCGGCCCGAATTTTTCAGGAAGTCCCACGGGTACCCGGTGGTGGATTCCCCTACAGGTTAGCTTTCGTTTTTCCCTCTCAAACCCGATCTAACAAGGCAGTAATGTCGAAGCTGTTTCCCGTCGCCCTGACTCTGGCAGGCCAGGCGTTTGTAATTGCCTGCGCGATGAACGATGCGGCGCCCGCTCCCCTCGAAGCATCGCCCGCAATGGATCCCGTTACCGTAATAGCGGTCGATTCGGCAACGCTCGCCGCGCGTGCAAAAGCGGACAGCGCAAAGCCGCCGCGAATCGAGGTTCCCTCGGTTCCGGGCCGCAACAAGCGGGACAGTCTCGCGCTTGTTTCCGCTATCAAGGCGGGAATGAACGACACTCGCTGGCCGGTTAAGGGGCCGGCAACCCTGCCGGGTTCGATCCTGCCGGCAAAGCGCATCGTCGCGTATTACGGGAATCCCCTTTCGAAAAAGATGGGAATTCTGGGAGAGCTGCCGCCGGATCAAATGCTCGCCCGGCTCGACAAGGAAGTTGCAGCGTGGAACAAGGCCGACCCGTCGACGCCGGTTCAGCCGGCGCTACACCTTATAGTAGTGGTCGCTCAGGGAGCGCCGGGTCGGGACGGAATGTACCGGCTGCGAATGGCCGATACTCTCATCGAGCGGGTTTATTCCTGGGCTCAAAGCCGTAACGCGATCCTCTTTCTCGACATTCAGGTCGGTAAGAGCAACGTCATGGCCGAGGTTCCGAGATTAGAGCAGTATCTCAAGCGGCCGAACGTGCACCTTGGTCTCGATCCCGAGTTCTCGATGAAGTCGGGTGATCCGCCGGGCCGGAAAATCGGAACGATGAGCTCCGCCGATGTTAACTGGACCGTGAATTATCTGTCGAACCTGGTGAAGGCGAACAATCTCCCGCCCAAGGTTCTCGTCGTTCACCGGTTCACGCGAAAGATGCTGACCGATTCGAAAAACATTTGCCTCGATCCGCGCGTTCAGATCGTGATCAACATGGACGGCTGGGGCGGACCGTGGCTCAAGTTCGATTCGTATCGCGCATACGTTCAGGCCGAGCCGGTGCAATACACAGGATTCAAGCTGTTCTATCACAACGATACGAAGAAAGGCGAGCCGCTTCTTACGCCGGATGAGCTACTGCGAATTACGCCGAAGCCATTATATATCCAATACCAGTAACTATCTCGGCACAAAGTAGGGGAGTTTAAACGACGCGCGCCTCTCGGCGGCTGGTAGCCTGTAGCTAGCTCTAGCTCTTAGCTAAAATAGCGTGCTAAAACGGAACTGCGCCCTTAGCTAATGGCTGGCGGCGCAGTTCCGTTTTAGCATGCTAATGGGCTAAGAGCTAGAGGCGGCTACAGGCTACGAGCCGCCGAGAGGCGCGCGTAGTTCAAATGGCTTTTAGAAAGAAGGAGAAGATTGTGACGATTGCAACGATAAACCCCGCAACAGGCGAAACGTTAAAGACTTTCAACGCGCACACGCGTGATGAGGTCAACAGAAAGCTCGATAAAGCAATCGAAGCTTATCGAGCACATCGCCTGACCTCGTTTGACGAGCGAGCGGGAAAGATGCGGAGAGCCGGCGAGATTCTCCTCGAAAGAAAAAATGAAATCGGCCGGCTCATGACCGTCGAGATGGGCAAGCCGATCAAAGCAGCCGTCGCTGAAGCAGAGAAATGCGCAACTGCCTGCTTCTATTACGCAGACAATGCTGAAGCAATGCTCGCCCCGCGCGAGGTGAACACCACCGGCGGACAAGGCTTCATCTACTTCCAGCCGATCGGGCCCGTGCTCGCGGTGATGCCGTGGAATTTTCCCTTCTGGCAGGTTTTCCGGTTCGTCGCACCATCGTTGATGGCGGGCAACGTCGGTCTGCTCAAGCATTCGTCGAATGTCCCGCAATGCGCTCTCGAGATAGAGCGAGTGCTTCTCGACGCAGGTTTTGCCGAGGGAGTATTTCAGACTCTTTTGATTGGCTCATCCGAAGTCGCAGCGATAATCGCAGACAATCGCATCTCTGCCGTGACTCTCACTGGAAGTGAAGGCGCCGGCAGATCGGTCGGAGAAGCCGCAGGCAAAGCACTCAAGAAATCAGTGCTCGAGCTCGGCGGAAGTGATCCCTTCATCGTTATGCCGAGCGCCGATGCTGCAACCGCTGCGAAGACAGCGGTCACCGCTCGCATGATCAACAATGGTCAGTCATGCATTGCAGCAAAACGCTTTATTGTTCACGCCGACATCTACGATGATTTCATCGCGCGCTTCACCGACGGCGTGAAAGCAATCAAAGTCGGTGATCCAACCGATGAATCTGTCGAGCTCGGTCCGCTCGCGACTGAATCAATACGCGATGAGCTCGCAGCCCAGGTCGAGAAGACAATCTCGATGGGCGCGAAAGCGCTTTGCGGCGGAAGTAAGCTGGATCGGGAGGGTTATTACTATGCGCCGACAGTGCTTGCTGACATTCCACAAAACAGTCCCGCTGACGATGAAGAGCTCTTCGGTCCTGTGGCATCGGTGTGGAAAGCAGACGACATCGATCACGCAATCGACATTGCCAACTCTACCCGCTTTGGACTGGGCGCAAGCGCATGGACAAAAAACCCGGCTGAACGCGAGCGATTCATTCGCGACATTCAGTCGGGTCTTGTCTTCATCAACGGCATGGTCGCGTCGGAGGCCGCACTTCCCTTCGGCGGAGTGAAGGACTCAGGCTACGGCCGCGAGCTCAGCGACTTCGGAATCATGGAATTCGTGAACATAAAGTCGGTGAAGCTCACGGACGTTACCGGAAGCGACACAAGGACCGAGTAATTAGTATCAGATTGATACTATGACCCGGGCCCGCCGCCCGGCGTTGTCTTTTTGACGACGAACGTAACGTTGTGAGTTTGTCCAAGCACAACCTGGACATTCTGCTGCACCTGCTGGCCGGAGGCCACAGTGTAGCCAGGCGTCTTGTCATCGAAGCGAACACGATAGAGCTGCGGAAGAATGCCGCCGTCGCTCGCGCGGAACTCACCGGTTCCATCAGCTCCCGTAGTCACCACCGCCCATGGAGTGCTGTCGGATGCTCTGATAGCGATAAAGCTGATGCCGGGTACCGCCGCACCATTTTCATCCTTTGCAGCCACGATCAGATGGCCCAGCGACTCCGGAGTGGTCGAGAAATCGGTGCACCCCGCGCTCATTATCGCAGCAGCCGCTGTAACTAACGCAGATCGAACAAAAAATCGACGACTCAATCCCATAGATATTCCTCGCTTCGGGTCACTGTAACGAGTAACACTCTTCGGGGGGTTAACCCCTCTTCCTGTTGTACCTACCATCCATTGATCCGGTCCCACTCCGCGACAACTTCGCCACCTTCCACGACGTAGTACCGGTCATGCGCCGCAGCAGTAATGCATGCATGGTTTGGACCGATCCTCACACGCGTGCCGATGGTTAGCGCCCTGAAATCCAGCTTCGCATCGCTTACCGCCATCCCGTGCTCCTGCCACACACGCTCGACAATGCAGTTACCGAATACCGGTTTGCAATCGATATCCCACACGGTACCATATCCGAAGTCACGAGGCGCCGACTGCGTGCTGCGATCCTTCGAGAGAGCAAGGGCGCCGGCATCCACCAGAAATCGGTTCTCGCTCTCGTTCTTCCCGATCACCGAGGAAAGAACCGTCACGGCAATGTCGTCCATCGTGCACGATCCGATCTCTGCCTGATACAGATCCTGGAACATGTACACGCCGGGCCGCGCCTCCGTCACTCCATCGAGCGAATCCGCGTGCGTCATCGTCGGCGTCGATCCCACTGATACAACTCGACACTCGATTCCACTCTCGCGGAGGCGGTGCGCCGCATTCACAACGGTCGCCCTCTCCACCTCGGCTATCTGCTTGATGCATGCGACGTCTCTACAGCCATATGAATGACCGGCATGCGTCATCACACCCGCGAACTTGACGCCGAGTACGCGGGCGATTTCAGGAAGTCGATCGCTGTCGGGATGGATTCCCGCGCGATGATCACCCGAATCGAGCTCGATCAAGACATTGAAGTGCGCGCGATGTGTCGCGATCGCACGCGCTCCATCGAGATCGTCCGTGATCAGTGAAACATCGACGCCGCGATCGACGAGCTTTGCTGCACGATCCAGCTTCTGCGGGGAGAGCGCAGCCGCGACGAGTATGTCGCGGAATCCATGCGCGGCGAAATACTCCGCCTCAGCGAGGGTGGACACAGTGATTCCACCCGCCTCACCACTTGTTGCAACGCGTCCTATAACGGCGGACTTCGCAGTCTTGAGATGAGGACGAAGATGAACGCCGAGCGCATGTATCCGCGCACTCATGCGTGCGAGGTTGCGCTCGAGGACCCTCTTGTCGAGTACGAGACAGGGTGTCGGAAGGTCCTCGATGCGCATGTATCGCCTATTTGATTGGTCTGCCGGCAGTCCACGGAACTCCAGCTGCATCGAGTCCGCGGTTCAACGCCGGAACGCGCGTTGTAAGAAGCGCATTCAATCTCGCCGCTTCACGCTCGAGATCCTTCATTGCACTGTCGAGCGTTTCACGCTGGATCTGAGTCGGCGGTGAAGTTACGTCTCCGATTTCATTCGCTACCTGATTCACGCGCTGCTGAATTGACGGACGGAACCGGTTCTTGTCGTCCGCATCATTCTCTTCGCGGTCCCCGCCCTGAGCGCCGCGAACCTTGGAAAGAATGTCGTCGAGCTCCTTGTCTATTGCGGTTGCCTGTCGCGACAGGCTGTCCGCACCCGTGAGATTCTTGAGAGCGTTCTTGACTTCTGTCATCTGCTCCTTGAGCTGTTCCGCCGTGCGCACAACTCCCTGCACTCGCGCCTGTTCCGATGCAGCGCGCAGCCTGAGCGCGTGCAGCGATGCGTAGTCGGCGGGGTTCAGCTTCACGAGCGGATCGGGATTCACGACGACCTGTGTCTCGACGGATGTTGCCGCTACGCTGTCACCGCGACCGCTCAGCGTCAGCCGGGCAGTGTATCGGCCAGGAAGAACGAATGCGCCCTGCGGCTGTCCGCGATTGCCCTGCGCACGCGGATTGAAATACGGAGCGGCAAGTCTCAGGTCCCACGTCGCGCGATGGAGGCCGCGCTTGTTATTGATCGTGAGATCGCGAATCCGCTTATTTGTCGAATCAAAGATCGCGAGCGTGAGTGTTCGTCCGCGCGGCAGTGAATCCTTGATGAAATAGGTAAGCGTCGCGCCAAATGGCGGGTTCGGAGCGCTGAATGAACGCTCACCAAGTGATCCTGCACCACGCAGTCCGCCCGGATACGAGTTGTTGTAGTTGAACAATGTCGTGGGCTTCACGGGGAACAGATACATCGGCGTCCGCGCATTCTCCGCCTCGGCAAGTCTCTCGAGCGGCGTGATGTCGTCGATGATGAAGATGCCGCGGCCATGCGAGCCAATTACGAGATCGTTCTCGCGCGCGTGAATCTTGATGTCGTGAACCGGCACAGTTGGAAGATTGTACTGGAGCCGCGACCATGTTCGGCCACCGTTGCCCGAGTAGTACGCACCAATTTCGTTTCCGACAAACAGGAGTTGCGGCGCGCGCGGATGCTCGCGAATCACCTGAACCGATGATAGAGGAAGATTCGACGCAATCGACGTCCACGTCTTTCCGTAATCCGTGCTTTTTAGAACGTACGCCTTGAAGTCGTTGCTTCGATGTCCGTCGAACGTGGCATATACAGTTCCCTCATCGCGCGCAGACGCGACAACCCGACTCACATATGTCATGTCCGGAACGCCGGGAAATTTTTCGATCTTCGTCCACGTTGCTCCGCCATCACGCGTAACCTGGATCAGCCCGTCATCGGTTCCGAGATAGATGAGCCCCTTCCTGAGAGGAGATTCATCGATGGTCGAGATGTTGCCGAAGTCCGCAGTGCCCGCATGTCGCGCGACTGCATTGTCAGGCCACGTCTTTCCCATCAGCGGAAGCTTGTTGCGATCGAGCGCGCGCGTCATGTCGCCGCCAAGCTGCTCCCACGCATCGCCGCGATTCGAGCTTCTATATAGGTATTGCGAGCCGAAGTACACCGTGTTGTGATCGTGCGGTGAGATCACGATCGGGACGCTCCAGTTGTACCGGAGATTCACGTCGCCAAACTTCGCCTGCGGCTGAATGCTCTTCTGCTCGCCCGTCAGAACGTCGTAGCGAATGATTCCGCCGTTCTGTGACTCAGCGTACACCGTATTCGGATCGGTTGGATCGACGGCAGAATAAAAGCCGTCTCCGCCGACAGTCACGTACCAGTCGCTGTTCGTAATTCCCTGCCGGTTGCGTGTCTGGCTCGGGCCTGCCCAGCTGTTGTTGTCCTGTAATCCGCCGTAGACGTAGTAAAACGGCAGACGGTTATCGAGATCGATCGCGTAATACTGCGACACTGGAAGGTTGCTGACGAAATCCATCGTCGCACCGCGATCGTACGTGATGTACACACCGCCATCGTTGCCGACGATGAAGTGATCGGGATCCGATGGATCGATCCACATAGCGTGATAGTCGACATGCGCCGACTGCCCGATCTGGCGATTGGTTACACCGCCATCCTCCGAGACAAAAAGCGGAACGCCAAGCTCGTACAACCGGTCTGGATCACGTGGATCGACACGGATTTGTGCCATGTACCACGGGAATTGGAAGTACGTGCCTTTCTTCGTCCAGCTCGCGCCGTAATCGTCGGAGCGATACACCTCGGTCGTATTCGTCTCGAGCGTCGCATACACCGTCCTCGGCTGCGACGGCGCGATTGCAAGCCCGATGCGTCCGATGTCTCGATTCGGCAATCCTTCAGTGACTTTCTTCCATGTGTCGCCACCATCCATCGAGCGATAGATCCCGCTCTCCGGTCCGCCGCCAACAAAACTGTACGCCTTTCGCTGCCGCTGAAATGCTGCCGCATACATGATCGATGGATCGGTTGGATCCATCGCAACGTCAGTCACTCCGGTGTGCGGGCTGATTGTAAGAACAGCCTTCCAGGTCTTTCCGCCGTCGACGGTCTTATAGAGCCCGCGCTCGCCGCCATCGGCCCAGAGCGGACCCTGCGATGCAACGAACACAATGTTGGGACTTGTCGGATGAATGACGATGCGGCCGATGTGCTGTGAAGTGCGAAGCCCCATGTGCTCCCACGTCTTGCCGCCGTTCTCTGATTTGTAGACTCCATCACCCCACGATGAGCTGCGCTGATTGTTCGCCTCACCCGTTCCAACCCAGATGACCTCAGGATTGTTCGGCGCAATTGCGATATCACCGATCGACGCTGTCGACTGCTTGTCGAAGATCGGCTCCCATGTTGTCCCCGCGTTGATGCTCTTCCATACGCCACCCGATGCCGACGCGGCGTAGATCAATTTTCCCAGATGAGTTCCGAATCTCGACTCGGGACCCTCAGCAACTGCGAGGTCCACGATTCGCCCGCTCGTAACCGCCGGGCCGATCGGACGCCATGCAAATTCCTGGAGCATGGCCGAGTCGTAGCTCGCGGTTGTAAATGCATTTTTTGGGGCGGTCTTTTCAGTGGACTTTCCTGTTCCCTGTGCGACCGCTTCCGCAGACAGTGTCACTGCGGCGAGCAAAACGATGAGTCGTGCCTTCATCATGGATTACGAATCTGAAGTGGTTGGGGCCCAAATGTTAACATTATGGACATGAGCAATGAAGTAACGCCGCTCAGGCTGCCGACGTTCCGGTCACCGCGCACGCGCGACAATAGATATCCCCCGGGATCACGTGTGCGATATCCCGGGCAGTTCATGGTGGAGATCGCTCGCAATCCGCTGGCCATGATGATGGCGATGAAGCTCGAGCATGGCGACATCGCGCACTGGAGAATCGGGCCGCAGCCAATATACCTGTTCAGCCATCCCGATCTGATTCGCGACGTGCTCGTCACGAACGGAAAGAACTTTCACAAGAGCCGCGGACTCGAGCGCGCCAAACGACTGTTAGGGAACGGCCTCCTCACGAGCGAAGGGGAATTTCATCTTCGCCAGCGGCGACTGGCACAGCCGGCATTTCATAAACAGCGGATCGCATCCTACGCGACGACGATGACCGATTACGCAGCACGCACGAGCGTGCGATGGCGCGATGGTCAGTATATCGACATGCACACCGAGATGATGCGGCTCACCCTCGGCATCGTTGCCCGCACATTGTTCGATGCCGATGTCGACGCTGAAGCTGCGGAAATCGGCGAGGCCCTTACAACGGCGTTCGAATCGTTCAACATCGCGATGCTTCCGTTCACCGAATATCTCGAGCGGCTTCCGCTTCCGTCGGTTCGTCGCTTCAATGCCGCGAAGGCAACGCTCGATCGCGCGATCTACAGGATCATCGATGAGCGACGCGCATCAGGCGAAGATCGCGGTGATCTCCTGTCGATGCTTCTGATGGCGACTGATACCGAAGGCGACGGAACGGGAATGAGCGACCTGCAGCTTCGCGATGAAGCGCTCACGATATTTCTCGCCGGACACGAAACAACGGCTAATGCGCTGACGTGGACGTGGTATCTCCTGTCGCAGCATCCCGACGTCGAGCGAAAGCTCCATGACGAAGTCGATCGTGTGCTGTCAGGCCGCGCGCCGGCGTATGAGGACATGCAGTCGCTCCCGTATACGCGAATGGTCCTTGCCGAATCCATGCGGCTTTACCCACCGGCATGGGCGATCGGGCGCCGCGCGCTCGAGAAGTTCGACGCGATGGGTTATACCATTCCAAAGCGCGCCGTGGTTTTGATGTGCCCGTATATCGTTCAGCGAGATGCGCGTTTTTTCCCGGATCCTGAGCGATTCGATCCGGAGCGGTGGACGCCGGAAGCGCAGGCAAGCCGGCCGAAGTTTGCGTATTTCCCCTTTGGCGGAGGGAACCGCGTCTGCATCGGCGAGCAGTTCGCCTGGATGGAAGGAGTGATGCTCATCGCTCAGCTCTCGCAAAAATGGAGAATGAGGCTCGATCCATCAGCACGTCTCGAGGTTCAACCTCTTATTACACTCCGGCCGCGCCACGGAATGCCGATGATTCTCGAGAAGCGGGGCGAGAGAGTGGCACGGTGAGTGCTCGGAAAACCCTCTGGACATATGAAGGGAGGGTTTGAAATCGTGAAAGCAAAAGACTTGATGACCGCTGAGCCCTGTTGCTGCTCGCCTGATGATTCGCTGAGCGAAGTAGCAAGCATGATGCGGGACGCAGACTGCGGAAGCGTTCCCGTCATCGAAGCAGGCCGCGTGATTGGAATCGTGACTGACCGCGATCTTGCGGTGCGCGGGCTCGCACGCGGGCTCTCGGGCGAAACAAAGGTGCGCGATGTGATGACAGCGTCGCCGGAATGCTGTTCCGAAAACGCCGACGTGCATGAGATCGAGCGCCTGATGAGCGACCGCCAGGTGCGGCGTGTGCCAATCGTGAACGCTGACGGCGGATGTGTTGGGATTGTTTCGCAGGCCGATCTTGCAAGAGCGTCATCGCATTCGGGTGCGCTTGCAAAGGAAGTCGCCGAAACCGTCGCTGAGATCTCGGCTCCTAATTGATTAACAGGGAGCGCAGTGAGCACAGTGAGGTTTTGAGGGTTGCCTGAGTGGCTAAGTCGGTTGGAATAATCGACGGCCACCGTCAAAGCGAGTGATCAAACCTCAAAACCTCACTGTGCTCAGGGCGCTCCCTGTTAACTGGTTTTTATTCCCCTTTGCCTGCCAAGGCCTTAACGGAAAACGGCGACATCTCGTACCATCGCAGAAGATCGGCAGGATCATCATAGATCGCAGTCGCGCCGGACAGCTCCAGCATCGACCATCCGCCACACAACAGTCCAACGAGCTTCACATTCGCTCCGATAGACGCCTGAACATCGTAAGGCGTGTCGCCGAGCATGATGAGATTCTCCGGCTTCATACGGCTCTTCACGACAGCGGCTTTCACGATGTCAGGGTCAGGCTTTGAATCTGAAGCGTCGGACGATGATGTCTTGAGCTCAAAAAGGTCATCGCATTTTGCAGCGCGGAGCAGCACCTCGACTTCGCTGCCTGCTGCCGACGTTGCCACAATCAGCTCGAGCCCATCGTCGCGAATGCGCGAGACTAGATCACGCGCGCCTGGCGTAGGCTTCAGCCGCGGCAGATAATCGCGCTGGAATATTTCCCATCTTCTCTTTGACAGCTGCTCACCCAGCTCGCTGTCGATCTCGATTCCCGTGGCGGATGGGAGAAGCTTGTCGCCTCCCATTCCGATCATCGGCCACAAAACAGCGAACGGCACGTCGTAGCCTGCTTCACGCAGCGTGTCCACCCATGACTGAGCGTGCGCCGCGTTGCTGTCTACAAGCGTGCCGTCGATATCGAATATTACTCCGCGCAACACTCCGTTATTTCAGCCTTCCCTGTATCTGCTGGGCGAGATCGAGGTGTGCCTGAATTGCCGGAGCCGCCTTCTGGATCAGGTTCTTGAGATCTGCACTTTGCGCTGCACTTGCAGCAGCGGTTGCCATCTCCAGAACGGCCTTGTGGGCTTCGATTTCACCATCGATGTAGGCCTTGTCGAAATCACGACCTTTCGCTGCGCCGTTCAACGTGGACATCATCTTGTCCATGTGCGCCTGAGTCGTGTCATTCGCCGGTGCTTCAGGTGTGATGTTCAGCTTTTTCGCGAGATCGGCTCCCTGCTGCCGGAGACTATGGTGATCACGCATCATGCGCTGGCCGAAATCACGCACTTCGGAGCTGGTTCCCTTTGTCGAAGCGATCGATCCACCCGAGCTGTCCATCATGTTCGCGCGGTCGAGCAGATAGAAAATGTTTGCGTCACTCAGCGCCGCGGCGGGAGTGTTCACCATGCTCGTATCAGCCATGGTTGCGACTGCGCCCGTATCACCAGCCATCATCCCGGTGTCCGCTGTGCCCGCATCCTTCTTGGAGCACCCGGCGAACACAGCCGCTAATCCGAGTACTGCAACTGTATGCCTGATCATTGTCTTACCTCCGGGGCAACGGGCCCTTCATTGTTGAATTAACAAAGGTGAAGGCGGCAATTGTCAGGCCGTATCGCGCTGGAACGCCGATTGTCTTAACGTTTGAGTCGCCCGGCTTGGCGTACTCACCGCGGAGCACAAACCATCAGGCCGTTTTTCCCTCTCGGATGACGACACTCCCACGACTTCTCATCAGCGCCGCCGCCCTCTCGGCAGCACTTGGCTGTTCACGCGCGTCTGTTGCAAACGGTCAGACGCCTGCTCCGAAGCCCGCTCCGGTCAAGGCTGACACGGCGGCGCTCCGTCACAAGCTCGATTCGATCGCTGATACGCATCATGGAGTCGTCGGATACAGCGTGATCGACATCGACAACAATGTGCGGCTGTCACGGCGCGGTGATGAGAAGTTTTCGACGGCGAGTCTCATCAAGGTTGCGATTCTCGTGACTGTCTATGATCTGGTCGCGAAAGGGCAGCTTTCACTCGATGATCCGATCACAGTTCTCAAGATCGATCAAGTTCCCGGCTCGGGAATCATTCAATACCTGCACAACGGAACGATTCTCACAGTTCGCGATGCGGCGTGGCTGATGATAACAATCAGCGACAACACTGCGACCAATCTTCTTCTCGATCGCATCATCATCCGCCGCGTCTGGAACAAGATGGATTCGCTGGGACTCAAGGACACGCGGGTTCATTCCAAATCATTCCTGCGCGTATCGAGCATCGCGATGGACAGCTCAGTGAAATACGGTCTTGGCGTAACGACGCCTAACGAGATGGCGCGACTGTTCGAGATGCTCGCAAAGGGAAAAGCAGTCTCGCCCGCCGCGGACTCGGAGATGCTCGACATACTCGAGCACAATGAGAACGATCAGAAGCTGCTGCGATATGTCTATGGAGTTCGCGCAGCTCACAAGAGCGGCGAGACGAACCAGGTGCGCACCGACTGCGCGCTGTTCTATCTACGGAATCGCATCGTCGCGTGCGTGCTGACGAAGGACAATGTGGATCAGCGATATACTCCTGATGCCGAGGCGCACCTCATCATTGGCAGGATGGGAGAAGCGATTGTGAATGCCTGGGGCGGGATACCTAAGACGGAGCAAGAGCAGTAGAAATCAACAGCGCGTCGTCCGTCGCCAGTCTCCCGTCGCCCGTGACGCTTCTTCCACGGGTGTCGGGCGTCGGGCGTCGGACGACGCGCTGTTGATTTTTATGCGGCTGAAATAACTCTGACTCGTATCCCCCACCTATCATCCGCGACAAGCGCATCTCCATCGCGCGAAACCGTGTAGCCCGCATTCGCAATGCTCTCCGCCGCTTCCTGAACCGCTGAAGTCGAAGGAAGCACAAGCTCCCACTCAACGAGGCGCGCATCGTCATCCGTCGCAGGTGATGATCCCGCGGCCCACGTGTTCACACCAACATGGTGATGGTATCCGCCCGCTGACATGAACAGCGCACCCGGATAATTCCACACCATCTTGTCGAGACCGAGACCCGCATGATAAAACGATGCTGCGTTCTCGATGTCGCCAACGTAGAAGTGAACGTGCCCGATGATCGTTCCCGCAGGCAGACCGTCCCATTTACGTCCACCCGCGGAATCGACGACGCTCTGCGCATCCAGCGCGATAGTCGTCATCTCGATCTGTTGATTCGAGATTTTCCAGCTGTTGCGCGGACGATCGGCATACACTTCGATGCCAAGTCCGTCAGGATCTGTGAGATAAACCGCCTCACTCACGAAGTGATCCGACATTCCCGCATACACGCCCATCTCTGCGAGATGCGCGATGAATCGCCCAAGCGCGGCGCGATCAGGCAGCAGCACTGCAAAATGATAGAGACCGAGCAGTCCGCGTCGCGGCACCTGCCGCGCACCGCTTTTTTCGGTGAGCTCGATCAGTACCCGATCGTCACCATGGGCGCCAAGCTCCGCGCGAACATCGCTTCGCGAAATGACGCGCGCGCCAAGCACCAATTGGTAGTAGCCGATCGACCGATCGAGATCGGCTACCTGGAGGCGAACTCTCCCGATGTGGGTCTCATCAGGAAGCCTGTAGCCGGAAGGTGCAATGCCAGCTCTTTCCATTACCTGTCCCTGATTGATTGTCGACTGGTTGCAGCGTCGATCGAAAATGCACCTGCGCCCGCTATTACAATTGCAAGCGCCGAAGTCATGAGCAGCAGCACGAACTCTACACCCTTTGGAGCGAAGAACCCATTTGGCGCATGGACAAGCGTTATCGCCGTTCCCATGTCGATCACGAGGGGAACTGCGACGAAACGTGCGAAGAATCCGATCGCAAGAAGAAACCCGCCCACCAGCTCGACCGTTGCGACCAGAGGCGCAGCGATCCCGGGCAGCGGAATGCCGAGTCCACCAAAGAACCCGGTCACTCCCGGAATTCCCATCTGGAAGAATTTCTGGTATCCATGCGCCATGAAGATGATGCCAGCGACGATCCGAACAATTCCAAGCGCCATCTGCGCCTGCCGGGCGCTTCCAATTCTCTGAGCCATTTATTCCCTGTCCGTAGTTTCTCTTCCACAAGAATAGGTGTTATAACATCTAATTTCAAGTGGGCTGGGTTTTGCCCTGTAGACAGCCACCGAACTGCCGATCGTGACTGACCTTCTTCGCACTACCGATCGCGGCCTCTACTGCGAAGCCGGCGACTTTTACATAGACCCATGGATGCCCGTCGACCGGGCCGTGATCACCCACGCGCACGGCGATCATGCCCGATGGGGCTCGAGATCGTACATCTGCTCCACGGAATCGGAACAAGTCCTCCACACTCGGCTCTTCAACTCCAGCATCGCCACACGAAGCTGGGGCGAATCATTCCAGATCAACGGCGTGCGGCTCTCGCTGCACCCGGCAGGCCACATCCTTGGCTCCGCTCAGGTTCGCGTCGAGCACCGGGGAGAAGTCTGGGTGGTATCCGGCGATTACAAGACCGAGCCGGATCCCACTTGTACGCCGTTCGAACCCGTGCGATGTCACGTGTTCATCACCGAATCCACTTTCGGGCTGCCGATTTACCGCTGGACCCGCCAGGCAGAGACCTTCGCGGAGATATCTGCTTGGTGGAAGGCCAATCGCGAAGCGGGTCGCGCGTCCATCGTCTTTGCCTATGCCCTTGGGAAAGCCCAGCGAGTGCTTGCCGGCCTCGCCGACATCGCGCAGGGAGATTTCTACACGCACGGCGCGGTCGAGCGGCTGAATCGCGATTATCGCGAGTGCGGAATCAGTTTGCCGCCAACGACCTACGCTGGATCGATCGCCAAGGGGCACGACTGGACCGGTGCACTTATCGTCGCTCCGCCGTCAGCAGGCGGGTCGACATGGTTGAGAAGGTTCGGATCTGCATCGACCGCTTTTGTCTCCGGATGGATGCGAGTTCGCGGAGCTCGCCGACGGAGATCTGTCGATCGTGGATTTGTACTCTCCGACCATGTGGACTGGCCCGCGCTCATGAGCGCAATCGAGGCTACTGGGGCCGAAAAGGTTCTAGTGACGCATGGATATCGCGATCCTGTCGTTCGAGTGTTGCGTGAAAGAGGTATCGAAGCTGAAGCGTTGGCATCGCGCTGGGAAGGTGAGGGCGACAGCGAAGTGGACGATGTCATCGTCCCCGACGACGAGAGCACCCCGGCATGAAACGATTGGCCCAGCTCTTCTCGGAAATCGACTCGACCACTCGCACGAACGAAAAAGTCGATGCGATCACGCGCTATTTCTCATCCGCCGAACCCGCCGATGCAGCATGGGCAGTCTGGTTCCTCAGCGGCGGACGACCAAAGCGCCTGGTCCCTGTCCGACTCCTCGCGACGTGGGCGATGGAAGAGGCAGCCGTTCCGTCATGGCTGTTCGAGGAATCGTATCACGCGGTTGGAGACCTGGCTGAAACAATCGCGTTGCTGCTACCCGACAACGATAGCTCGAGCGACCGCCCGCTCGACGAATGGGTGCGCGACAAACTTCTCGCAATCGGCGGAGCTTCCGAAGACAAGCAACGGGAAATCGTCCTCGACGCATGGAGGTCGCTTGGTGGAATCGAGCGGTTCGTCTGGAACAAGCTGATCACGGGCGGATTCCGGGTCGGAGTCTCGCAGTCACTGCTCATTCGCGCGCTCTCGCGCGCGAGCGTCGTTCCGGAAGGGGTGATATCACATCGCCTCGCCGGTGGCTGGATTCCCACCGCTGACAATTATCGCAAGCTCGTCGCTGAAGGAAATGAGACTCCAGCTGAATCGAGCCCATACCCGTTCTATCTCGCATATCCGCTCGAATCTGAGCTCGAGGATCTGGGCTCGGTCGACGAGTGGCAGATCGAATGGAAATGGGACGGCATCAGGTCACAGCTGATTCGACGCAATGGGTCGACGTACATCTGGTCGCGCGGCGACGAGCTGATCACCGATCGATTTCCCGAGCTCGTTGAAGCAGCGGAATGGCTCCCCGATGGAACGGTGATCGACGGAGAAATTCTTCCATGGCGCGACAACAAGCCGCTGCCCTTTGCGCAGCTCCAGCGAAGAATCGGCAGAAAGAATCTCACTCCAAAAATTCGCGCAGAGATCCCGATATCGATTCTCGCATATGACCTGCTCGAGATCGGTGGCGAAGACCTGAGAGAGCGTCCGATGTCATATCGTCGCGAACGTCTTGCAGATCTCATAAGTGGAGCTAACGCCGAATCGCGGATCATTATCTCTCCAACAGTGGATGCAGCGTCGTGGGAGGAAGTGCGTGCGGCAAAGAACACTGCGCGCGCACTCGGATCCGAAGGATTGATGCTCAAGCGTCGCGACTCACAGTACGGCGTGGGCCGTCGCAAAGGCGGATGGTGGAAGTGGAAGCTCGATCCTTATTCGATCGATGCAATCATGGTCTACGCACAACCCGGTCATGGACGACGTGCGCTGCTTCACACCGATTACACGTTTGCGGTTCGCGATGGAGAGACGCTCGTTCCGTTTGCAAAAGCGTATTCAGGGCTCACGGATGTTGAGATTCGCGAGATGGATGCGTGGATACGACGCAACACGGTGGAGAAATTCGGCCCCGTGCGATCGGTCAAGCCGGAACAGGTATTCGAGCTTGGCTTCGAGGGCATTCAGGCATCGACGCGACACAAATCCGGAATCGCAGTGCGCTTTCCAAGAATTCTTCGCTGGCGGAAGGACAAACCTGCGAGCGAAGCCGACACGCTGGAATCACTTCGCGCATTGTTGAAATCGGCCGAAGGTGCACAGGAGTGAGCGATCTGTCGCGCGCGGAGGAATGGTTCAGATCACACGGATGGGAGGCATTCGATTTTCAGCGCGAAGTGTGGACCGCGTATCTCGCAGGTGAAAGCGGGCTGATTCATGCGGCTACTGGAACGGGAAAAACTCTCGCAGCGTGGTGGGGACCGTTGCTCGAGTACCTGCACGAGAATTCCAGCTCGAAGGTTGTTCCGCTTCGTGTTCTGTGGATCACTCCGTTGCGCGCGCTTGCTGCAGATACAGCAGAAGCCTTGATCGCGCCTGTCGAAGATCTCGGACTACGGTGGAGCATCGAAACTCGCACAGGTGATACCACAGGCGCGGTGAGATCGAGGCAAAGTCGTCGTCTTCCATCTGCACTGGTCACGACACCGGAGAGCTTATCGCTGCTGCTATCGCGTGACCGGGCGTCGGAACAGTTCGCGGATCTCAAGGTTGTTGTCGTCGACGAGTGGCACGAGCTCATGGGGACCAAGCGCGGCGTGCAGACTCAGCTCGCGCTCGCCCGGCTCCGCGGAATTTGTCCGCGGCTCCGAACGTGGGGATTGTCTGCAACGATCGGCAACCTTGAAGAGGCGAAAACCGCGCTGCTTGGCAGGCGTCCCGCGCGGTCGCGCATCGTTCGAGGCGAAGAGCCTAAGACGGTAATCGTCGACTCACTGATTCCACCTGTCATCGAGCGATTTCCATGGGCAGGTCATCTCGGAACGCAGATGGTCGCGCAGGTTGTAGATGCAATCGAAGAGGGAGAGACATCGATCGTCTTTACGAACACGCGATCTCAGACAGAGATCTGGTATCAGGCGATTCTCGAGACACGCCCTGATTGGGCCGGATCGATTGCACTTCATCATGGATCACTGGATCGAAAGCGGAGAGAGTGGGTCGAGGAAGGTCTTCGCACCGCTCGACTGAAATGTGTCGTCGCAACGTCGAGCCTCGATCTCGGTGTCGACTTCTCTCCGGTCGACAGAGTTCTTCAGATCGGAAGTCCAAAGGGAATTGCGCGCCTGCTTCAACGCGCGGGACGCAGCGGGCATCGGCCGGGTGCGCAAAGCAGGGTGACGTGCGTGCCGACTCACACGCTCGAGCTCATCGAAGTTGCTGCTGCGCGTGACGGCATGGAGTCCGGCGCGATCGAATCGCGTTATCCGGTAACGCGGCCGCTCGATGTTCTCGCTCAGCATCTCGTGACGATTGCAGCAGGTGAAGGGTTCACGCCGTCGCAGATGCTCCATGAAGTTCGACAGACAGAAGCGTATGGAGATCTTCCCGACGACGAGTGGGAATGGACGCTGGGATTCATCAGCAACGGCGGCGCTGCGCTCGAAGGCTATCCCGAATATTCGAAGGTAGTTCCAGGCGATGACGGCACATGGAGAGTCGAGGATCGCACGATCGCACGACGCCACCGGATGTCGATCGGGACAATCGTCAGTGATGCACATATTGGTGTGCAGTACCTCCGCGGCGCCCGACTCGGAACAGTCGAGGAATCGTTCATAGCCCGTCTGAATCCGGGCGACCGGTTTGTTTTTGCCGGCACACCGCTCGAGTTTGTGCGTGTTCGCGATATGGTCGCGTGGGTTCGCCGAGCGCCTAACGTCACCGGTGCCATTCCGCGATGGATGGGAAGCAGACTTCCATTGTCAGGCGAGCTCGCCGCTGCACTGCGCGCACGACTTGGCGAAGCAGCGTCAGGACTTTTTCGCGGGCCCGAGATGAAGGCGCTCGAGCCCATTCTCGAAGTTCAGCGAAAGTGGTCGCGCATTCCGCGGCCTGATGAATTTCTCATCGAGCGCGTAAAAACCCGCGAAGGATTTCACCTCTATTTTTTTCCATTCGAAGGAAGACTCGTACACGAAGGACTTGCTGCGCTTTTCGCGTGGCGCATCTCGCGAATCAAGCCGATCACCTTCTCGATGTCGTCGAACGATTACGGCTTCGAGCTGCTCTCGCCTGATGAAGCTCCAATCGAGGAAGCAATTGCCGCGGGACTGCTGGAGCCGACGAACCTTGCCGATGACATACCGGCATCATTGAACGCAACCGAGATGGCAAAGCGGCAGTTCAGGGAGATTGCGCGTGTTGCGGGCCTCGTGTTTCCGGGATTCCCTCATTCCGGCAAGAGCGCGCGGCAGCTTCAGGCATCGAGTGGTTTGTTCTTCGACGTTTTCATGCGCTACGACACTGGTAACAAGCTGCTGTCGCAGGCGCATCGTGAAGTTCTCGAGCGCCAGCTCGAGCGCACACGACTCGGCCACACGTTACTGCGCATCTCAAAATCAGAAGCTGTGATAACCTCTCCGCCGCGCACACCTCCGCTCGCATTTCCGCTCCTTGTCGATCGCACCCGTGATCGTGTGTCATCGGAGAAGCTTGCGGATCGCATCCGGCGAATGCAGCGCACACTCGAGAGAGCTGCCGGTTGATGGAGATTCACCTCGAGGGCCAGACGCTTTTGTTGTTCGCCGAGCGCGCGGCGTTCTGGCAGGAGGAGAATGCACTATTGATTGCGGACCCTCACTGGGGGAAGGCGGCAACGTTCAGGGCAGGAGGAATTCCGGTTCCAGCAGGGACGACGACCGATGCGATTCGCCGACTCGACGCTCTCGTCAAGCGGACACAAGCAGGCAGGATCTTTTTTCTCGGTGATCTGCTTCACGCTGAATCAGGCCGGTCAAAAACGATGTTCGCGTCGCTTGGACGATGGAGAAGCGAGAACGAAAGCATCGATGTCGTTCTCGTTCGCGGAAATCACGACAAGCGTGCCGGTGATCCTCCCGGCGAGCTCAGGTTCAATTGCGTCGATGCGCCGTATGTAATCGGTCCGTTTGTCCTCGCACATTATCCGCTGCCAAGTGAACAGGGTTACGTACTTGGAGGGCATGTGCATCCCGGTGTGCGGATCTACGGCGCGGGTCGTCAGCGTGAGCGGCTGCCGTGTTTTGCGTTCGGATCCCGTGTGGGGATTCTTCCGGCTTTCGGGGATTTTACCGGGCTGGGTGATGTCGAGCCCGTTGAGGGAACGAGGATCTACGCGATTGCAGACGACGAGGTGGTATTAGTATCTAATAGATACTAATACCACCGGCACGTTACGCGTCAAGCTTGCGCTAGTTCTTCTTGATCAGTGCCTTGACTGCATCCGGAGGCGCAATCACAACACCCTTGCCGTCGCCGAATTCAACCGTCTGAATCGTGATGATCTGCTGCTGGCCAGCGAGCTCCTGCACCGTTTTCGTCGGAACAGTGACATCGCCGAACTTCTTGTAGTCGCTGAGATACGAGACAACGGGAATCTCACCCATCGCTGTCTTCTGCACGGTCTTGGAAGCAACGAGAAGGCCGTTTCCTTTGCTGTAGCAATCGAAGGTCTCGCGGCCTGACTTCCATGTGAGCTTCACGAGATAGCACGCCTCGTTGTTCATCGTGGTGTCGGCAACCGTCTGCATCGCGGTAAACAATTCCGTCGAGCGAACGTTGGAGCGGCGATCCGACTCGTCGCGAAGCTGGTCGAGCTCGCCACCGCTGAGGACGCGCGGGCCCTGCATCGGGTCCATCGCCCAGCCGGTGGTTCCATCGAATCCAACCTGAACCTCACCCATTCCGGGAATGGTCGTCACCATCTGCATCTGGTTGGGCGCGAGCTGCGTCATCTGGAACTGCGCATTCAGGCCTGCTGCGGGCATGCTCAGTCCGCCTTTGCTGACAATCGACTTAGCATTGAGATATGCTGGTCCGCCGATGGCGGTCGCATACTTCGCAATGAGCTCCGCTGCGGCTGGAAGGGTAGCCTGCGCGCTCGCGACATGTGCTGCCGCAACAAACGGCAGAGCTGCGATGAGGCGAAGCATCGATTTCCGAATCATTAGGTCTCTCTTGTAATACAGGGTTGAGTTTGAAAGCTAACCGGGTGTTTTACATCGTCCTACGACTTTTTTCTGACGCAATCCAGCGCACGGCGTGGTCGAGCGGCGCGTCCCTGCCTTGAGACAGCTCGGCGATCTTGAGGGCGACAACTTCATCCGGCACGACACCTACTCCTTCGACCCGCTTTCCGGCCGGGTCAGTAAAGTCGGCCCCCGCGTGAACAAATACATCGCCCGACGGAAGTCGTTCCATCATTGCCGGGAGCGCAGCCGCCGCGCTTGGCTCGCCAAAGACGCGCGCACGCCCGATTCGCTGCATGCCCGCTGCAAAAATCTCCGAGGTGCTCGCGCTCATCGGGTCGACGAGGATGGCGAGCGGGCCCTTGTAAACAACAGCGCGCGGATTGATCACGAAGTTCAGCTTCACGAATCGAGAGCGCATTGTGCCAAGTGATTGTGTCGTATCGACGAAATAGCCGCCGAATCCCATGACCATCGCTCCCAGGCCGCCGGGATTTCCGCGTAAATCGATGACTATGCCATCGCACGAGCGAACGTCGTTCACAGCTTTGTCGAGCTCGGGTCCAAGCTCGGGGAGCCAGATGTTAAATCCGATGACACCAACACAGCCACTCGGTGTCGGCACTTTCGATGTTTTTACAAGTGCGGCAATTGGTGGAAGATTTCCAAACTGCGAAAGCTTGCCTTCGCCTTGAATGGCTGCGACACGAATTCGCTTCGACGGCTCGACAGTGACATCGACAGTGTCATCGACTGCGGGGTTCAACATTCCGTTGAAGCCATGGAGCATGTTGGCAAGCTCGATCGGCTGCGCCTGCGCCGGCATTGCAAGAACATTCTTGATCGCGCTGTCTGTTTTCTTTCCTTCTATTACTGTGATGATCTGTCCCGGACGCAGCCCGGCATTCCACGCGGGGCTTTTTTCGTCGACCCGCCACGCGATCAC
>DATEDH010000243.1:0-3622 GCA_035281765.1 Gemmatimonadaceae bacterium | reverse complement strand
CTATCGCTGTTCTTTGTTTTTGGAATGGGTGCACTTGGCCAGCCGCAGGGTGTTCACAAGTACTACATGCTGCGTGACCCGATGCAGCTGAAGTGGTATCCGCTTCTCAAGACGCTGGGGCTGATCCTCGTTCTGCTTTTGTACTTCGGCGTCGGTGTAGGAGTAAAAGCATTCGTCACGAACGGAACGATGCCCGCATTGACCGCTCCCGACCAGGCGACGCCGAGTCTTCTTCTCACAGTGACGCCGCTCGTGCTCGCGGCGCTTGTGTTCTCCGGTGTGGCTGCAGCAACGATGAGTGCAGCCAATTCGTTCATCAATATTGGCGCTGCCGTGGTGATGCACGATTTGCCGATCGCGTTTGGTCGCCGGCTGAACAATGAGCTGTTCTGGGGAAGGGCAGTGACCGTACTCATTGCGATGCTTGCGGCAGTCATCGCGCAGTACTCGGGAGCGATGGTCGCATTTCTGGGAATATTCGGCTGGGGACTTTTTGCGTCGACGCTGGTGCCGGCGCTCGCGGTAGGACTGAACTGGGAAGGCGCGACAAAGGAAGGAGCTATTGCATCGATCGCGATCGGTCTGGTCGTCACCTTATCGTTGGAGACTGCCGCGTATCTCAAGCTCTTCACATTTCCTGCAGGAGTGACGGCCTCCGCTGTTGCATTGGTTCTTTCATTCCTCGCTTTCTTTATTGTGTCCTGGGTGACGAGTCGATCGACAAATGAGATCGATCCCGATGTAAAGCTTATCATGGAGCTTTGATCGAGTGCGTCGACTCCTCTCGGAAAAATGACGCAGGTGGCATAGTCCTCGCTCGGTAGCGATGTACAATCGCATCACGCAGGAGGACGTATGGCAACAACTGCAATTCCCCAGACCACAACGTGGAAGCTCGACCCGGCGCACTCGAGTGTGGAGTTCGCCGTGAAGCACATGATGATGACAACAGTGCGTGGCCGCTTTAAGGAGCTGAGCGCGACACTCACCGGTGATGAGGAACATCCCGATGGATGCTGCGTCGAGGTCCAGATTCAGGCTGCGAGTGTCGACACCGGCTCAGCCGATCGCGATGCACACCTCAGGTCGGCCGATTTCTTCGATACGGAGAGCTATCCCCAGATCACTTTCCGCAGCAAGCGTATCGAAGGCAACATTGCGCGCACCGAGGGCGATGAATTCCGTCTCATCGGGGATCTTACGATTCGCGATACGACAATGGAAATCGGCCTGCACTGCATCTACGAAGGTCGCGGAATGGACCCGTGGGGGCAGGAGCGTGCAGGATTTACGATAAAGGCTGACATCGATCGCCGCGATTGGGGTCTCAGATGGAACCAGGCAATTGAGAGTGGTGGCGTGCTCGTCGCCCATCGCGTCAAGATCGAGGGGGAGGTGCAGTTCGTTCGCCAGGCGGAATGACTGTGAGAAGTGGTATCTTCTCACGTCATGGACATTGACTCTCCTGAAGTAAAGGCGCATCTCGACAAGGGAATGGCGAAAGCCATCGGCATCGACATCAAGCTTCTGTCAAAAGACAAAGTTGTGGCGACGATGCCGGTTGACGACCGCACCAGGCAACCCTTCGGACTGCTTCACGGCGGAGCTTCGGCCGCACTCGCCGAGACTGTGGCTTCTCTCGGTGCTTTCATGAATGTCGATCCCGACACTCAGGCTGCAGTCGGCGTCGAGCTCAACGCGAATCATGTTCGCGGAAAAACAGAGGGGAATGTGACAGCGACCGCGACGCCATTGCATCGCGGTCGCACTATTCATGTGTGGGACATTCGCATCGAAGACGAGGACGCGCAGCTTGTCTGCGCCTCCCGATGCACTCTCGCTATTGTGAGTCGCCGGAATAAGTGATTTTGAAAATGCGTCCGCCCTTGTCGTCGGCGACGTACAGTGCTCCATCAGGTCCAACAGCAAGCCCAACCGGACGGTGTTTCGCTTTCTGTCCGTCGATTTCGTCAGGCGGAACTCCAGCGAATCCGTCGGCGAAGATTTCATATTTGCCGGCAGGGGTTCCGTTGGTCGTTGGCTGAAAGACAATCTTTCCACCTGCCTGCATTCCCTTCGCGCGGTTCCACGAGCCGTGGAAAGTTATGAACGCGCCTCCGCGATATTTCGCAGGAAAGTTGGAGCCATTGTAGAACAGTAGATCGAGCGGCGACCAGTGCGCGGGATAAACCGCTATCGGCGCCTCCTTTGAGGCGCAGCGCGTCGTCTTTGCCCCGTCTCCTCCGTACTCAGGTGCGTCGACGAGTCTCATCTTGTCGAACGCGTAGTAGCAGTACGGCCATCCGAAATCGTCGCCCTGATTCACCTGCAGCATTTTCTCTGCGGGATTGTTGTCGCCGTAAGACGTATCAGGAAAAATCTTTGGCCAGCTCTGCGTGAGCTGATCGCGGCCGTGTGTCATCGCATATAGCTGGCTGCCGCTCATAGCCATGCCTGTGCTGTTGCGAGCGCCCGTTGCAAAGCGCGCCTGCGGTGTGAATTGCTGATTCGGCGTGGTCGCGGAGAATTTCCAGATGCCCGCACGAGTCTCGAGCTCTTCGCATGGATCCTTCCCCGGCGATTCGAGTGCGCGGTCCTTCACCTGACACGAATTACTTGGCGACCCGACGTTGACGTACATCGTGCCATCGGGAGTGATCACGAAATTTCTTGCGCGATGTCCCGGATTCAGCGGAATGCCGCTTACAATCGTTTCCGGAGCTCCTGACGGCGCGAGGTCATTTGCAGCGCGACGGTACCGCGTAATGCGATCGCCCTGGTCGACGTAGAGATATCCATTCCATAGCGCGATCCCCGTGTTGCCTGTCTGTCCGACTTTCTCGACTCTATCGGCACGCCCATCCTTGTCAGTGTCGCGTAACGCGTAAAATGCGGGGCTCGGTTCCTTTTGGTTCGGACGCGTTCCCTCACTCGAGACGTATACGTCGCCGTTGTCCGCGACAGTGAGATATCGTGCCCGCGTTACACTGTCAGCGAATACCGTAACGCAGAATCCAGCAGGTACTATGATCCCTGCATTGTTTCCACATGCTGCGGTGGGCGGAGTATTTGTGATACTTGAATTCTGCGCTGCGGTAGAGCACGCCGCCGTCACAACGATTCCAATTACAAGGTGAGCTGCACGCATTATCTGTCTGTTGGGGTTCACTGATCTGATGGCAACTTTTGCACCGATTCCACGCGTGACTGGCCGCGAATAAACAGGAACATTCGTCGATTTCAGGCGGTATAAGTCGTACGCGTCCACGCCTTTCCTGCGCGTGCGTGCTCTCGCAGAAAATCAGGAGAGATGCAGTGTCCAGACTCAAGACTGCTGCGATGTTCACGCTCATGCTGCCCTTCATGGTCAGCTATGATCCGAATCGCAGCCTTCCCGATCCCGTCAGTGCGATTGGTGCGGCTGTTACGGACGCATCCGAGAAGATCACGCGCGATTTGCGCGAAGGTCGCCATCTTGGGTTCGACACTTATGCATATCCCGGTGACGAAGCGATGCGCGCATGGCGCGATGAGGAAGGAAGTCCTTACGAGTGGGTCGGCTACTATCTCCCTTCCGCACCGTGTCACAAGGGTGACACGTGGGAAGGCAAGCGTCAGACCC
>DATEDH010000242.1:0-9968 GCA_035281765.1 Gemmatimonadaceae bacterium | reverse complement strand
CTTTACCGCAACGATCAAAACGATCAGCGCTATGACACCTGGAATCGCCGCGAGCCAGAACACGCTGCGAAGCGAGAGATCGAGCTGTCGAATGAGAAAGAACGCAATGAGTGGTCCTAACACTGCGCCGGCGTTGTCCATCGCCGCGTGAAATCCGTATGCGCGTCCACGGTTCGATGCATCGACCGATTCCGAGAGGAGCGCATCGCGCGGTGCGGTGCGAATTCCCTTCCCTACACGGTCAGTGACGCGAATCGCGAGTACATGCACAGCAGTCTGCGCAAGCGCGGTGAATGGCCGCGCGATCGTCGCGATTGCGTACCCGATTACCACAAGCGGCTTGCGCTTCCGCACTTTGTCGGACCACCAGCCGCTCGCGAGCTTCAATAGAGCGGCGGTGGATTCAGCGGCGCCTTCGATTGCGCCTATGAAACTCGCGTTGGCGCCCAGTATCGTGCTGAGGAAGAGTGGCAGGAGAGGATAGATCATCTCCGTTGCCACGTCTGTAAAAAAGCTGACTGTGCCGAGTGCTACGACATTCCGGCTCAGCTTGCGGGCGATATGCGCACCTCCGAGTGATCGCCAACAGTGACTTCACCGGTCACTCCCTCGAGAATGGTATCGTCACCGATGAGCGAGTTCGTGATTGCCGACCTCGATATGCGCGAGCTCGTGCCGACAATTGAGTGACTGAGCTTCGAGCCTTCGACTACGGAGCCCGCACCGATTGACACGTTTGGTCCAATCGTCGAGCTCTTCAGCGTGACGTTGTCCTCGATGTAGACCGGATCGATGATCGTGTTGTCGCCGGCGCTCGATGGTTTTCTCGCGCGGCCTTTCTCGAGCATCGTCTGATTCGTCTCGAGCATCGTCTCGATCTTGCCTGCATCGTACCATCCCTCGACATCGATCACTTTGATCTTCGCGCCATTGTCGATCATGTACTGAAAGGCGTCCGTCAGGAAATACTCGCCCTGATTTTTCGGGGCGGCGAGAACGTGATCGATCCCCTCGTACAGAAGCTTCCAGTTGCGGATGTAATACAGCCCGATATTTGCGCGCTTCGACACCGGCGTCTTCGGCTTTTCGACGATCTGCGTCATGTGCTCGTTCTCATCGGTCACCACGACACCGAAGCGCTGATAGTCCTCGACCTCCTTGGTCCAGATAATTCCATCTGCGTCGGTGCGGTGGATGACACTCAGGTCAGCGTCGAAGATCGTATCTACGAAAATGATGAGTACATCCTGATCGACGTAATCGCGGGCAAGCGCAATCGCGCCTGCGGTTCCGTCTTGAACCTTCTGCTCGATGAAAACCGAGGGAATGTCGAGACTCTTCCGCGCGAAATCCTCGACCTTCTCCTTGAGGTGCCCGGTGATGTAGATGATCTGATCGATGCCGCCAAGATCGCGCAGCTCGTCGAGCACGTACGACATGACAGGCTTGCCCGCCACGCGCATCATCGGCTTCGGTGTGACGTGGGTATGCGGACGGAGCCGGGTGCCTTTCCCTGCAAGTGGAATTATGACCTTCATGGAGCGCTTGTCCCCTCTCTTCCGTAGCGATCGGAAAGCCGTACGACATCGTCGAGCTCGGGAGTAGAAACCTCGAGAACATCGCAGTCAGTCACGGCTTCCATCTGATGAATTGTGCCCGGCGTGATTCGAAACGACTCACCGGTCTTGAGGTGCATGTCCTCGAGTGCATCGCCCATCTGCACGCGGTAGACCAGCTCGCCGCTGAGAAGATGCACAGTCTCGTCCTTCTGGTTGTGATACTGCACCGAAAGGGCTTGCCCGGCCTTGATGTGGAGAACCTTGCCGACATAGCGATCGGTGTGCGCCCAGATCGTCTCGTGGCCCCATGGCTTGGGGACGGTGCGGATGTCGACGCGTCCCGAAGGAATCTTTGCTTCAGTCATGCGTAAATATCTCCCGTTCGGGAGCACAGGGGCAATCGGAGGCGGGCACGCTTTCTGCCTTTTGAGCGCACATGCTCCTTGCCCCGAAGTATCTGCCGCGGCTCGTATCCACGGTTGGTCTCTTCACGCGTTATGGCCTTCTCGATTTCGCAAAGGGCCAGACCATGCTCGAGCTTCAGGGCGCGCAGCTCGAGGATGGCCGGCGGCCTGACGATAACGCATCGCGCGAAAAGGCGATCGCATTCCGCGAGCGCCTCGTCGAGTTGGGCCCCGCATACATCAAGCTGGGACAAATCCTGTCGACGCGCCCCGACCTCATTCCTCCAACGTACGTCGAAGAACTGGAGAATCTCCAGGACAGCGTTCCTCCAATGGAGTTTGCCGCCGTCGAGCGAACTATCGAGGAAGAGCTTGGAGCGAAAACCAACAAGCTCTTCGATTCGTTCGACGAGAAGCCCCTCGGCTCAGCGTCCCTCGGTCAGGTTCACGCGGCGCGGCTTCGAGATGGTCGCGATGTCGTCGTCAAAGTCCAGCGGCCGGGAATCAGGGAGATTCTCTCCGACGATATCGAATATTTTCACGAGCTCGCATCGTTTCTCGCTGCGCACACATCGGCTGGTGATCGCGTCGATGTGATTGGAGTAGTGCAGCAGGTGGAGCGCGCGCTCGTCGATGAGCTCGACTATCGTACTGAAGCCCGAAACGCGGCGAGCTTCCGCAGGGCACTGGCGGGTTTCCCGCACATTCTGATACCGCGCGTCATCGATGCGTATACGACGCACAAGGTTCTCACTACTCAGCGCGTGCGCGGAATCAAGATCAGCGAGATTCCTCCGATCTCGCGGATTGAATACGATTTCGAATCACTCGCCGACGAATTCGCGCGAGCATATCTCCACCAGATTACGGTCACTGGTCACTTTCACGCGGATCCTCATCCCGGCAACATCTTCCTGATTCTGCCGAATCGTGAGAATCCGCTGACGCCGGCCGAAGCTGCAGCACTCGATCGCCGGCAGGAGGAGCGCAAGGCTGCTACTCCGCTCGTTCGGTCCGAGACGGAGGCGATGCGCGCCGCAGTGGACGTCGCAGATCCCGATGATCCCAAGCTCGCGATGATCGACTTCGGCATGACTGCGCACTTGACTGAATCGATGCGCAACGCAGTCGTTTCGCTGTTTCTTGCGATGGCCGAGAATCAGGGAGACGCCGCAGCGGAAGTTCTCATCTCGATCGGAGAGCACGGCAGTGATTTCGATCGCAAGACTTACGTCCGCGAAGTGTCAGCCGTTGTTGCAAAGCACGCGAATGAAACCGTTGGCGATACGCCCGCAGGTCTCGTTTTATATCAGATGATAAGCATCGGCTACAGCGCGGGATTGAAGCTGCCGGCCGAGCTCACACTCCTTGCGAAGGCGCTGTTCAACCTGGATGCGGTCACGCGATCTCTCGACAAGTCTTTCAATCCATCGGAGACAATGCGCGACTACGCGACGAACATCGCGAACGAGCGCGCGCGCCGCGATCTGTCGCCTCGACGACTGTTTCAGGTTGCAAGCGCAACGAGTGACCTCGTGAATGCTCTTCCGCGCCGGCTCGACACGATTACCGAGCGAATGGCGCGCAATGATTTCGCGTTTCGCGTAGATACTCCGCAGCTCCCATCGCTGCTGAAAGGCATGGAGAAAATCGCGAACAGGATCTTCGTCGGTCTGGTGCTAGCGGGATTACTCATTGCCTCGAGCTCACTGCTTCAATACTGGCGGCGACTTGGCCTCGTGTGCATTGTCATCGCTGCCGGACTTGGGCTGTGGATGGTCGTTACTGTTCTCATCAACGATCGCAGACATGAGGACGGATAGGATCTGGGATCTCTCCACATTTTCGCTGCTCGACATGCTGCGCTGCTCCCGCGGGTTGCGGGACTGCGCGCGCAATGCCTCCACATTCGATGAAGCCGCTACAGCGATCGTCGGCTATTTATACTCGCAGTTCGCTGACCGTGAATCGAAGATACCGCAGTGCGCGCTGATCCGACTATATAAAACGGCTGCATACAAGGACCTTTCTCTCGACCTTCAAAGCTTTGTGCGCCGGAAGATGGGAAGCATCGCTCCGTCGCCGGAAACTCGCGTGCTTGCGCTGATTGCGACTGTGGGAGTCGAACCCGAATGGAACGACAGGACCAGGTCCGTCGCGCACCAGGCGATTCCACTGCCGAGTGTCGAGATCGTTGAGCAGGCGCCGATGATCGCCGGTCTCATCAAGGCACTCGGCTTCAAGATCGCGGACATCGTATCACCGTCGATGGAATTCCTGAAGGACGCACATGGAAAGACGCACAATGTTTTTCACGTGGCTGTCGCGACCGGCAGCCCGCTGATTCCCGCACAGGAAGAATTCGTAATTCCGTACGGCATCAAGTCAGTTGTCGGGTTCGGCGGCATTCTTCCCACTGGAGAGCTGTTTGCGCTCGTGATGTTTTCGCGGGTGCCGGTCGATGCCGACGCCGCCGGCCGTTTCAAAAGCGTTGCTCTCGATGTGAAGGCGATTCTGCATCCGCTCGCCGCTGAAGGAGCCCTGGCTATGTAACCTGGTTTGACAATAGAGTGGCAGGACTGAATATTCGGTCATGCTGAAATTTCAACAGCTTTCGTCCATCGCTCTCATTACTGCACTGCTTGCCTGCACTTCGTCATCCCGCTCGACGATATCGCCGGCACTGACATCCGCGCCCGCTGTGAAGATCGTCAACGGCAAATGGTTTGATGGATCGGCGTTTCACGCGCGAGCAGTGTACATGCGACAAGGTGTGTTCGTCGCGCCACCCTCGAGGGATCCCGATTCGGTTATCGATCTGCGCGGGGGATTTGTCCTCGCTCCATTCGCCGAGGCGCACAATCACAACTTCGACGCGTCGTCGCCAGAGTCCGCACGCGCGCTCGTTGCGAAATATGTGAAGGACGGAGTGTTCTACGGGCAGAATCCCGCGAACGTTCTGCGCGCGCGACATGGACTTGAAGGGTTCATCAACATCCCGACGGGAATCGACGTCACTTTCTCGAATGCTGCGCTCACAGGACCTGGCGGTCATCCGCTGGGACTTTTTCTGCGCAATCTCGGGCGCGGAGCAATGTTCGCAACAGATACGAATACCGCGGCGGGGTTCATCTGGATCATCCGCAACAAGGAAGATCTCGATAAGAAATGGCCGATGATTCTCTCGAGCCATCCCGACTTTATAAAAGTGATTCTGGCGTATTCTGACGAGTACGCTAAGCGCCTTGCCGATTCGTCGACATTCAACTGGCGCGGTTTCGACCCGCGGCTCCTTCCCGACCTCGTCTCGCGTGCGCATTCAGCTGGACGCAGGGTGATGGCGCACGTTGAAAGCGCCGCGGACTTTCGCAACGCAGTTATGTCCGGGGTGGACATCGTCGGTCACACTCCCGGCTTTCGCGGCAATGAGCAAACTCAGTTGCCTGATTTCGAGCCTTACCTCGTTTCAGATGTCGATGCCGAGGACGCCGCACGCCGCGGCACTTATGTCGTCACAACACTCGGCGGAATTGTCGGCGTGCCGGATACCGCACTTCGCAGGAGGGCTGATTCACTGTTCGTGCTCAACCTTCGCACTCTCAAGCGTCATAACGTGCGGGTAATCATCGGGAGTGACTCGTACCGCGACACTTCCGTGCCTGAGGCGCTGTACCTGTCCTCGCTCGGGGTTTACTCGAATGCAGAGTTGCTTCGCGCGTGGACTGAAGTCACGCCGCAGTCGATCTTTCCAAAGCGAAAGATCGGGCGCCTCGAGAACGGCTATGAATCGAGCTTCATAGTGCTCGATGGCGACCCACTAGCAGATTTCGCAAATGTGAAGCGAATCAAGCTGCGCGTTAAGCAGGGATTCGAGATTCAGTAATTCGGCTCAACCGGCCGAGGTGCGTGCAGCGGCGATATGAGCACCACCGCTGCAAGGGATGCGCGTGAGAAGCTTACCGCGACGAAAGAATCTGTGCTTTGAGCCTGCCGAGTCGGCGGCGGACGGATCCATCCATGACGGTGTCGCCGATCTTTACGACAACTCCGCCAAGAATTGCCGGATTCACATTGAGATGTGGAACCACCGTCTTTCCGATCACGCGTGAAAGCTGCTGTGCGATTCGCGTTTCGTCCTCCGCGCTCGTCTCACGCGCGACAGTCACATTCGCATGCACGCGGCCCTCGTGAACATCGAGAAGCTTGTCGTACTCTTCCGATATCGTCGGGATCAGCATCTGTCTGCGCTTCCGCACGAGTGTCTGGAGAAAGCGAAGAAAATGACGTGGAACGCGATCGCCAAGTGCCTGGAAGAACACTTCGTTCTTCTGGGCTTCGCTGATCTTCGGTGATTCGAGGAAGTGCTGAACAGTGATGTCCTGCTGCATGCCGTTCGCGACGTCGCGCATCAGCTTGCCCCACCCCGCCGGATCATCAGCGCGGCGCGCGAGCTCGAGAAGCGCCTCGGCGTAGTTCTTTCCGATCGTCGCGTCGCGCATCAGCGGCTCGCTGGTGTGACGGGAACAGAAGCAAGGAACGATTCGACGATCTGGCGGTTGGAAGCATCGTCGAGATTCTTCTCAATGACCTTGCCAGCTCCCGCGATTGCGAGGTCGACTGCCTCGCGGCGGAGATCGGCGATTGCGCGCTGCTTCTCGCTTTCGATTTCGCGACGGGCGCGCTCGAGCATCTCCTGCTGCTGCCCGCGAGTCTCCTCGACCATCTCGGCGCGGATTTTTTCGCCCACCTGGCGCCCCTCGACGATCAGCTTCTGCGCTTCGCTGCGCGCATTGTCGAGCTGCGCCTGATGCTCGGCGAGAACTTTCGCGGCGGCATCGCGATCGGCTGCTGCTTTTGCAATTGCTTCCTCGAGTGCCTTCTCGCGCGCTGCGACAGCGGCAATCATCGGCTTGAACGCCGACCGTGAGAGAACGACAAGCAGGAGGATAAAGATGATCAGCGTCCAGAACATGAGTCCGCCGGACGGCGAAAGAAGTCCGCCCTTTGCGGCTTCCGCGCCCTCGGCACCGTGTTCCTGGATGAGCAGTAGAAGTGGAAACATCGTAATGAAAGTAGTTGGGTTTTGCTGCCTGCTACCGTTTTGCTGGTAGCAGGCAGCTGTCAGCAGATCGCTGCAGTATTAGAACTTGCCCTGAATCAGGAAGGACACGACGACCGCGAAGAGTGCGACACCTTCGATGAGTGCGGCGAAGATGATTGCGCCGGTCTGGATGCGGCCGGCCATTTCGGGCTGACGCGCCATGCCGTCCATTGCCTGACCTGCGAGGCGGCCGATACCGATGCCTGCGCCGATGGTCGCTACGCCTGCGCCGATCGCTGCGCCTGCCTGTGCCCATGCGGAAGCGAAGTTCTGGTTGTACTCCGCCGCGGCCTGAAGAAGAGGATAGAGAGTCATTAGTGTTGCTCCAAAATTCTTACGTCGTAATCGGCGGAAGAGTGCGCCGCCTGTCGCTATCCGTCAGCGAGACAAGAGTCTCAACGGAATTCCCCGGTCACCCGACCGGGTACGGTGCTGCCAATCCTAGTGCGCGCCCTCGCGAATCAGTCCAATGAATACCGATGCGAGAAGAGCGAACACGTATGCCTGCAGAAATGCAATGAACACTTCGAGAACCATGATCGCGAACGCCATCAAAAGAGGCAGCGGCGCGATGTAATACTTCCCGAACGTGAAGATCAAGCCGATCAACGCGAGCACGACGATGTGACCCGCAGTCATGTTTGCGAAAAGTCGAATCGCGAGAGCGAGCGGCTTCGTGAATTTTCCAAAGAGCTCGATCGGCGTGAGGATCGGCGAGAGCAGCAGCTTCATGAGAAGCGGCTGATCCTTTGGCCAGTACACGATCGTGTTGATGTATCCCTTGCCCAGCGTCTTCATTCCGACGGCTTCGACGAAGATGAAGGTGATGATGGCGAGCATTCCCGTGACAGCGATGTTGCCGGTTGCGGTCGAGCCGTACGGAACGAGTCCGAGGAGGTTGGCGAAGAGAATGAAGAAGAACAGTGTCAGGATGAACGGTGCGTATTTCTCACCGTGGTGTCCGACGTTGGGGAGAACGACTTCCTGGCGGATGTAGAGGACGAATGCCTCGATGCCGTTGGCGAATCCTTTCGAGTGTCCGCCTGATGCGTGCTGCTTCTTGTGAGCGCGCGCTGCGATGAGAAGTGTGATGAGGCACAGCGCTGCAGCGATCCACAGCATCACGACGTGCTTGGTCGGCGACATGTCGAGCGTGAGCGGGCCGATGTGAATCGGCGCCCAGTGCGGGAGCTCCAGCTCGCACGCGAATCCCGGCTTGAAGCACGGGTACTCGAGATGATGCGAGTCGGTGATGTGCGGCGTGATGATGTCTGTGCGTTCAGCGAGCATATGCGATCAGAAAGGATTCAAGCAGCAGTGATGCGAACATGAAGACGGCGAAGCTTACGAGAGCCGCGGTGAGCGGCAGGCCCAGCAGTTTTGCGAAGATCAGTCCGTACAGGATGAGTGCGAGTGTGCGGAGCACGATTCCCATTCCCCATCCAGCGAGCATTGCGTTGTGCTTTTTTGTCACCTGGATCAGCGCGTACGTGGCGAGCTGAACCGGGATGACGATGATCGCGCTCACCCATATTGCGTGTTTCTCGGCGGGCGAGGTCCAGGCTTTTGCGAGAATCCATCCTGTGACTGCGATCAGCGCGAGCAGTGCTGCTCCGAATCGTGCCATCGCTTTCACTTTGTGTTTCCGGTGCGTTCGTTCCTGCGTCGCTCGTCATCGGCCTTCTGGGCTAGAGTGATGCGCCTGTACAGGTTGTAGAACGCTCCTCCTCCGCCGATGAAGACACCGATCATGAGGAAGATCGGGGCGGTGCCGAGTTTTTTGTCGACCCATTGCCCCAACAGGAGAAAAAGGACGATAGCGATCGCAAACTGGAGGCCGATTCCGGCGAAGGAGCTCAGGTTGAGCTCACCGGTTTTATGGCTGTTGTTGCGGGGCGTGTCGTCCCTCATTCCGGGGGAGTAATTTAGGGGCTTGTGAACAATTTCACAAGCGATGTACTTGACTGTGCGGAGCTCACCATCTGTTTGGAAATTTGGGGAAAAACCGAAGGCACGCCGAACGGATGGTTACAATGCAAGTTATGAATTTTCCACGACTTACGTGTTACTTGACTATTGCAGGATCGTCTTATTGTTGATAAGTTGAGCGCCGCTTGACGAAGATGTTTGTGATATACGCCTTACCCTGCGTGCTGGTCGCCTGGCTGTGATGACAAATCGGTTGATAATTCCCCTGTTGTGTGCTGCATCCGTTGTCGCGTTCGCGCGAGGAAATACGGGGCATAAGTCAACCTTGGCGGCATCGACTACTGAGAGACATTCGAAGGTTGCGTTGACGTCGCGGTTCACTGTGAACGCGGGGAGTGTTGTCGAGTTCAAGCTCGATGTGCAGAACAATACCGCGAAGATGGTCGAGCTGCGGTTCCCGAACGGAAAGACGCACGATTTCATCGTGCAGGATGAGAGCGGGAAGGAAGTGTGGCGCTGGAGCAAGTCGCGGATGTTCACTCAGGGGATGCAGAACAAGCTGATCAAGGCGAAGGATGTTGCGACGTTCACTGAGGGTTGGGATGCGGCGAGCCTGAAGGGAAAATTCAGCGCGACGGCGGTCCTGTTGAGCGACAATCATCCGATCGAGGAAAAAGTTCAGTTCGAGCTGAAGTAGTCGCCTTCCCTCCTTTCAATTAAGAGAGCCCCGCGAAAGCGGGGTTTTTGTTTTGTTACAGGCCTGATGGCAGTCCGCTGACGCACGACTGACGGAACGATTCTATTTTAGCGGTCATGAGCGGAGTTGAGGCCAAGGCCATAGACATCAGTTGCCTCGGAGCGGCGGCGATCGATACCGGCGAAAGCCGGATCGATCCCTCCGCCTCAGTGTTATTTGCCGCGGCGCTCTTTCTATCGATAGAAGGATCACGCGGAGTATCACGAAAGCAGCTTCAG
>DATEDH010000241.1:0-11474 GCA_035281765.1 Gemmatimonadaceae bacterium | reverse complement strand
TGTCACGAATGGATCGTACAGCTCGAAGGACGGCAGATACTTCGTGACCGGGTCGTCCCAGTTGACCTTCCCCTCGTCGACGAGCATTCCGATTGCTGCTGCGGTTATCGCCTTTGTCGTCGACGCAATCGCTGACATCGTTGCAGTGTCGAACGGCGCGGGCTTCCCGATTTCGCGAACTCCATATCCTTTCGCGAATACGAGCTTGCCGTCCTTTACCACCGCGATGGCAAGTCCCGGTGACTGCCAGTCGCGAACTGCCTGCGCTACGTACGCATCGAGCTCCTGCGCCTTTGTCTCCGGCGACTGCGCTGCGCCAACAGTCGCAAGGACGAGCGTTGCTGCAACTGCACCTTTCAAAATCATTTCACTCTGCCAGTTATTGTTTTGGTTTCCAGCCGGGACCTCTCACGACTTTGCCGGGCATCGCTCCGGTATGTTCGCCGTTACGCAGAACCTGAGCTCCATTCACAAAGACGTGAACCATCCCGGTCGAGTACTGGTGCGGACTTTCGAAAGTCGCCTTGTCGTTGACCATTTTGGGATCGAAGATCGCGATGTCAGCGAAGTAACCGGCCTTGATGGAGCCACGATCCTTGATCTTGAGATTCGCGGCAGGAAATGACGTCAGCCGACGCACCGCTTCTTCGAGCGGGACAATTTTTTCATCCCGCACGTATCGTCCGAGCAATCGCGCGACGTTTCCGTACGCGCGCGGATGAGTGCTCGATTTCATGAAGACGCCTTCAGGCGCGGGCGCTTCTGCATCCGATCCGAAGCTGACCCACGGAATTGCGATCTCCCGCCGTACGTTGTCTTCGGACATCAGAAAATAGATCGTGCCGACTCGCGATCCATCTTCGATGACGAGATCCATCGCTGTTTCCTCAGGAGATTTTCCGCGAAGCTTTGCAACTTCGGCGAGAGATTTCCCGGTGAGCGGCTTGAGCGAATCAGCTTTGAATCCGGCGAGAATGATTTTCTCCGGGGATTCTACAGCCGCGAAAAAGTTTTCCCATTTGTCCGTCGGCGTGCGCATTTCCTGAGCGACGCGAGCGCGAATCTGCGGATCCTTGAGTCGCTTTGCCCATTCGTTGTAGCCACCTTCCTGCACCCACGGCGGCATCGATGCGTCGAGGCCGGTTGCGCCTGCAGTGTACGTATACATGTTCGCGCGAATGTCCAAGCCTGCTGCGCGCGCTGAATCGACTTTCGCGATGACCTGCGACAGCTTGTTCCAGTTGGGCTTTCCTGCCGCCTTGAGATGATAGATCTCTGCCGGTGCTCCCGATTCGCGCGCGATACGAATCAGCTCATCGACTGACTCGAGCAGCCGCGCGCCCTCACTTCGCATGTGCGAGATGTACGAGCCGCCATACGGAGCGGCGGCTTTCATAAGAGCGATCAGCTCATCCGTCTTTGCATAAAACGCTGGGGCGTAGATGAGCGATGAACCAACGCCAAGTGCGCCTTCTTCCATTGCCTGTCTGACGAGCGCCTGCATCCGCTCCAGTTCTGCCGCTGTCGGCGGACGATCGGCGTAGCCGACCTCGTGAACGCGCACTGTCGTAGCGCCGATGAACGATGCGACGTTCGGAGAAATTCCTTTCGAGACGAGATAGTCGAGATATTCGCCGAGTGTTGTCCATTTGACTTCGTACTTGATGTCGCCCATCTGCTCGACCGTTTCTTTTTTCATCGCGTCGTTCAGCGGCCCCATCGAGCCGCCTTCCCCGAAAATCTCGAGAGTGACTCCCTGCTTGATGTCGCTCATCGCGCGTCCATCTTCGATGAGCGATTCGGTTGCCCAGCTCAACATGTTGATGAAGCCGGGTGCGACGGCGAGCCCGCGCGCGTCGATTTCCGATTTTCCCTTTGCCTTGCTCAGATCGCCGATCGCAGTGATTCGCTCTCCGTCGATGGCGATGTCAGCAACTCTAGGCGGAGCGCCAGAACCATCGTAAAGAGTTCCGTTTCGTATGATCACGTCGTGCCCGGTCGACTGCTCGATCCCCGCGCGCGATGTCGCACAAGCCGTGAGGAGAGCCAGGAATACGAGGGAGCGTTTCATGGGCGCAGAAGATAGCGGGAAAAAAGAAGGTCCGCTCAATGTTTAAGCGGACCTCCGTGTCTCTCTCTGCGCCCTCTGGGTTTCTACTCTGCGATCTCCAGCGCTACCAGCGATAGTGGGCGAACGCCTTGTTGGCTTCGGCCATGCGGTGCGTGTCTTCCTTTTTCTTGATTGCGTTGCCTTCGCCCTTTGACGCTGAGATCACTTCAGCTGCGAGCTTCTCGGCCATCGACTTCTCGCCACGCGTGCGTGAGAAGGTGATGAGCCAGCGCATCGCGAGCGCGGTGCGGCGATCGGGGCGAACTTCAACCGGAACCTGGTACGTTGCACCACCGACGCGGCGTGACTTCACTTCGACGGCGGGCTTCAGGTTGGTGAGGGCCTGCTTGAAAATGGTGACGCCGCTCTGCGAGGTGCGCGACTCCACGAGATCCATCGCATCATAAAAGATGCGCTCGGCCGTGGACTTCTTGCCCTGGTACATGATGGCGTTGATGAACTTGGAAACAGTCTGGCTGTCGTAGCGCGCATCAGGCAGGATGGGGCGCTTTACCGACTTTTTGCGACGGCTCATTTACTTCTTTCCTCCGGCGGCTGCTCCGCCCTTGGGCTTCTTGGTTCCGTACTTCGAGCGGCTCTTGTTGCGCCCGTTGACGCCGGAGGCGTCGAGCGAGCCGCGTACTATATGGTAGCGAACGCCGGGAAGATCTTTGACACGGCCGCCGCGGATGAGCACGATCGAGTGCTCCTGCAGGTTGTGTCCTTCGCCCGGAATGTAGGCAGTGACTTCAAACCCGTTCGTGAGGCGAACACGGGCCACCTTCCGAAGGGCCGAATTAGGCTTCTTGGGGGTCGTGGTGTAGACGCGGGTGCAAACTCCGCGTTTCTGCGGATTGGACTTGAGGGCGGGTGCTTTTTCTTTCTTCTGGACGTCGCGGCGACTCTGCCGGACGAGCTGATTGATAGTCGGCATTCAGGCTACTGAGGTTCTCATTAAATGCCCTGCCGAAGTGGCGGCAGGGAAGCCTGTAAGATTAACCCAATCAACCGGTTGAAGTCAACCTTGGCACCTGCGCCGGGCTACCTGTTTCAGTGGGAGATCGGCTTAGTCGGGACGCCTGCCGGCGTCCGCCGATCGGACTCGATCCACCCTCTCAGGGCAGGCAGCGTATCGCGCTTCCTGACCCCCTCCTCGAAGGGCCCGAGAAGATGGGCGATAGAATTAGCATAATAACTCACCAGGGTACGATTTCGGGGCAGGACGGCGAGTGCCTCTCCGGTGTCGACGAGCATTTTTCTCATCGAAAGCATCCGCCAGGCCCGGTCGAAGGTCTCCTCGATAGGCCCATCCGCCCTCACCGTGCGCGCATTCAGCTCGGCAAGCACGTCACGCATGTCGCTCATCCGCTCGATGAGCTTTTCCCGCGGGATGTAGTCGCTGTCGAGTGACTGGATCGCCGCGCATGCGAGAGTGACGGGAGTGACGGGGATTATCGCGCCGATTTTTCCCATCATGATGTCACACAGCTCCTGCACTCTCGCGAGCCGCTCATGGCGAGGCAGATCGAACGTCTCCTCCCCCGTCGCTTCCTGCTCCTCGAGCCATGGCTTCAGCGGGACTGGCTCGCCGATGGTTACCGCCGCGCGGCCATATCGTTTCCACCTGCCAAGAACCACTCGTCCCGCATTCCACCATAGATATCGCGCAACTTCGGCAAGCTGCTTTCGCCGCGGCGGGGTTCTCTGCCCCTGGGTGACCGCGAGCTCGCGCAGCAGCGAGCGATCCTCGAGGACACGATCGTAATTGATTGCAACCGGCACGAGATAAATCCTGTCGCGATATGCTGGATCACGTGCGACACCGATTATGTAATCCAGCAATCCGATCTTGCCCGCTTTGAGCTTCCCGTCGCGAGTGAGGCCGCCCTCGGGGAAAATTCCCTGAGTTACGCCGTTCCGCGTGATGAGCTGCACGTAGCGCTCGAGAACCTTGTGGTACAACGGCTCGCGAAATTTTCGCCGGACGAAATACGACCCGAAGCTCTTGAAGATGTGCTCGAGGGGGAATGCTCGCGCCCATTCCCCCACTGCGTATGAAATTGCGACCTGGCCGGTGAGCACGTATCCGACAAGTACATAGTCCGCGTTGGACCGGTGATTCATCAGGTATACGACGATCGCATCCTTCGGCAGAGTCGATGCCCCGCGCTCACCGTGCTGCTCGGCCGACACTTTATAGAACATGTGCAGGAGCGTGCGGCTGACGAAATAACCAAAGCGGTAGTACGCGAGAATGTTGAAGAACGGGACAATCTCGTCGATGTAGTCTTCGACCTTGCGCCACACGAGCGCCTGATCCAGCTCGTGCTCCTTCGCGTGCGCCGCTACGGCGTGCGCAATCTCATCGTCAGCGAGAAGTGTCTCGCGGATGTGTCTTCGGGATGTGAGCTTGTACCGGTCGAGACGGGAGCCACTCTCCTTGAGTGAGCGGAGAGCGGATTTGTTCACTCGTCGTCGTATGAAGTCCAAAGCCATGCGGTGCTGCAGGGGTTGGAAAACTGGGTTGAGACCGGTTTGATTCAAGACAATGATACTGTTTCGCCGCCGAGTCCGCCTTTACCTGCTCAGTATCGCCGCGTTTGCAGCCGTCGGGGGTAATGCGCAGGGGCAAGTCACCTTCACGGAGAAAGCGGTTGAAAGTCCGCCGGCGAAGTTCCCGGTGAAGATCCCGAAAGAGGGATCGCTTGCGCTGCATCTCCAGATTCTTCTCGATCGCGCGGGATTCTCTCCGGGGATTATCGATGGCGCATGGGGAGTAAATGCGGCGAAGGCGATCACGTTCTTCGCCAAGCCTGATGACCCCGAGCGTCTGTCGGGGGATGCGCCGCCCGCAGTTACGTCGATCGACAAAGTCACATACGAGCGGCTGCGAAAAACGGCGAGGCCCAAGTCGCTTGTCCGGCATTACACGGTTACAGCTCGCGATCTCGCCGGGCCTTTCACTCCTATTCCCGCGGATGTGTACGAGCAGGCGAAGCTAAAGTGTCTATGCTACTCGTCGCCGGTCGAGATGTTGTCGGAGCGGTTTCACGTTGCGAGAAAGCTGCTCGCGCGGATGAATCCCAAAGTCAACTTCGACAAGCTCAAGCCCGGAATTCAGATACTCGTGCCAAATGTCGAGCTTGACGGCGCCGCACTGCCACAAGATACAGCGATCATCGCGCGCGTAATTATCTCGAAAAAACATTTCTGGACACATGCAGTCGACGCTCAGGGCAACATCATCTACCATTTCCCATCGACACTGGGAGCGGGATACGATCCCTCGCCGACCGGGGACTATCGCGTCACGTACGTATCGCGCGAGCCATCGTTCAAGTATCAGCCGAAGCTGTTTGCGGAAGTTCCGGACACCAATCCAGAAGCAAAGCTCGCTGCCGGACCGAATTCTCCCGTGGGAATGGTGTGGATGTCACTCTCAAAGCCGCATTACGGCATTCACGGGACGTCATCTCCCGAGACCATCGGGTATGCGAACTCGCACGGGTGCGTGCGTCTCACCAACTGGGACGCACTGCGACTGTCGGACCTGGTGGATATCGGCACGCCCGTTCAGTTCAAGTAAGCGCGCAGATCAAACTTTTCGCGCGATCCGGCTGTCAAAGCCTGAGTGATGCCGCCTGCCACCCACTCATCCGAAAAATAGAATGCGCATCTATCGTCTGGTTTCTCTTATAGTCGCATTACCCGTTGCGATTTCCGCTCAGACCCCGGCGAACAGAGGTCAATCTCCACAGAACAGAACCGTCCCCGTGATGCATGCAGAGCGTGCGCAGTCTGCCATTCATATCGATGGCAAGCTCGACGAGCCCGCCTGGGAGAAAGCCACTCCCGCTACTGCATTCACTCAGAGCTATCCTGATGTCGGCGCTGCGCCAACTCAAAAGACCGAGGCGCGCATTCTATACGACAACGACGCGCTTTATGTCGGCGTGCGAATGTTCGATACGAAGCCCGATTCAATTGCCGCACAGCTCGCGCGCCGCGATGCATCAGGCATTTATTCCGACTGGCTGCATTTAGTCATCGATTCCTATCACGATCGACGGAGCGGATTTCGTTTTTCCGTAAATCCGAAAGGAGTGCAGAAGGACGTGCTGCACTCTGACGATCGCAATGAAGACCTGAACTGGGATGCAGTGTGGGAAGTTGGAACGATGGTCGACTCGCTTGGCTGGGTGGCCGAATATCGCATTCCGTTTTCGCAGCTCAGGTTCGGCGGCGCTGCAAAAGGCACGGAAAGGTTGTGGGGACTGCAGATCCAGCGTGATATAGCGCGGCGCAGCGAGCGCGACTCATGGTCGCCGTGGACAACCAACGATCCCGGCTACATCTCGTTTGCCGGAGACCTTACCGGTATCTCCGACATTCCAACTCCGCAGCATCTCGAGATCATGCCCTACGTGAGCGCGAAACTGAATCGCTCGCCTGGTGATCGCGCGAATCCGTTTTACAGTCGCAATGATTTCGAGCCGTCGGCGGGCGCGGATCTCAAATATGGATTGCCAGGCGGGCTTACTCTTACCGGAACCGTCAATCCGGACTTTGGACAGGTCGAAGTAGATCCCGCAGTCGTCAATCTTTCTGCATTCGAGACTTTCTTCCCCGAGAAGCGACCGTTCTTTGTCGAAGGCGCAAACATCTTCAATCTGGGACGACTGCGCGGCGGGCCGAGTTATGGATCGCAGCAGATTTTCTACTCGAGACGCATTGGCCGCAGTCCGCAGCGATTCGCGAACGGAACGTTCGTCGATGCGCCGGATGCAACGACCATTTACGGTGCAGCGAAAGTTACGGGGAAGGCAGGGCCGTGGACGATCGGCGTTCTCGACGCTGTGACTGCAGAAGAGAAGGCCCGGATCATTGACGACGATGGGAATCGCACCACTACGCCGGTTGAGCCCGCGACTAACTATTTCGTCGGACGCATGCGACGCGATTTCAATCAGGGCAAAACGATCATCAGTGGTGGCGGAACAGCAGTCAATCGTGATGTGGACGATCCGGTCTTTGCGAATCTCCTGCGATCACGCGCATACGTAGGAGCGGTGGATTTCGAGCATCAGTGGAGCAATCGCGTGTGGGCATTGACCGGCGCAATTGCAGGATCATCCATCGGTGGATCGAAGCCTGTCATCACGAGCGCGCAGCGCTCGAGTGCGCGCTACTATCAGCGCCCTGATGCGGATTATCTGGATCTCGATACTGACCGGGAGACACTCAATGGTCACAGCATCTCGCTTGGCTTGAACAAATCAGGCGCATGGTCGATGGGTGCCACTGCAAAGCAGGTAAGTCCCGGTTACGAAGTGAATGATCTCGGATTCATGGGCCGGGTGGACTATCGCAACTTCGGCATCAGCGGTGGCTACTATAACAACAAGCCCGGCAAGCATTTCCGCGACTGGAACACCAGCATCGGGACCAATCACGCGTTCAACTTTGGCGGCGATCGCATCTGGACCAGCGTGTTCACGAATGAAAGCGTGACGTTCAAGAATCTCTGGTACATGGGTGGCGGCGCGGAATACGATCCGGGCGCTTACGATGACCGGCTCACACGCGGCGGTCCTGTTGGAAAGCAGCCTACACAGTACGGCGGATATTTCTATGGCGGATCGGATTCGCGCAGACAGGTCTCGTATTACTGGAACCTGAATTACTACGGCGATGAAGATGGTGGATATAGCAAAAGCTTCACTCCGGAGATCGACATAAGACCAAGCAGCTCGGTGCTGCTCGCGATATCGCCCGGCATCAGCTACTACCACAACACGATTCAATACGTGCAGTCGGTTGCTGATCCTCTTGCTGTTGCGACATACGGCGGACGATATGTATTCGCGAATATCCATCAGACAACGCTTTCCGCGACGACGCGCATTTCATGGACGCTGTCGCCTCAGCTTTCATTCCAGCTGTATGCGCAGCCCTTTGCGTCGTCGGGCAAGTACGACGGGTTCAAGGAGCTCGCTGAACCGCGCACGCGCAGATACACAGTTTATGGCAAGACCGGCGCAAGCACGTTGAGCGAGATTCGCGATACGGACACTGGAGACAAGACCGCGTACACCGTCGATCCGGACGGAACAGGCCCTGCCCCGTCATTTACGATTGCGAATCCGAACTTCAGCATTCAGTCGCTTCGCGGAAACGCGGTTGTGCGCTGGGAGTATCGTCCGGGCTCCGCATTGTTCTTTGTGTGGCAGCAGCAGCGCAGCGGATTCCAGCCGTATGACGGTGAGTTTAAAACCGGCGACGCCGTTCGCGACATCTTCAGTCAGCCAAGCAACGTATTTCTCGTAAAGGCTACGTACTGGTTCGCACGGTAGAAACCCGCCGGCAGAACTGGATCGCGAGGGAGCCTTCACCCGCTTAAAAAGGGGTGAAGGCCCCAAAATTGAATGACGAATCGGGCATGACATACCGATTCTCAGCCATTGCGCTCGCCACCCTTGCTGCCGTCGCCTGCATCGAATTCAAGGATGACGACGCGAACAAGAAGACAGCGACGACGCCGGCCACGACGGCCCAGGCAGACTCTTCCGACATCAGCGTCCCTTCATATGAAGCGTTCGCGCTGGATACCGCAGGCGTTGGACAGCGCTATGCATCTACTCCCGCCGATGATTCACTGTACTCACAGATATCGGAGAAATCCGTCGGGACGCGCATAACACGCTTCCCTGCCCGCATACCGAAGCGCGGCGCAGGAGCGCTTCAGATACAGGTGCTGCTCGATCGCGCGCATTTTTCTCCCGGTATAATCGACGGAGTATGGGGCGACAACGCGGTGAAAGCACTCGCGTTCTTCAAGAATCCGGCTGCCGTCGACAGTGCGGGATCGACCGCAGCAGATACTTCGGTGACAATCGACCAGCAGACGTACGCTCGCTTGCGCTCGGCAGCAGGCACTGATCAGGTGCTCACGAAATACACGCTCACGCCGGAGGATGTGGCGGGCCCGTTCACCGATATTCCCGACAATGTCTACGAGCAGGCCAAGCTCGATTGTCTTTGCTATTCGTCTGCCGCTGAAGCTGTCGCCGAAAAATTCCATACATCGCAGAAACTGCTCGCGCAGCTCAATCCGAATGCGACGCTCGGATCGTTGAAGGCGGGAACAGTTCTTACAGTTCCAAATGTCGAAGCCGCGACAGTAGGTAAGGCTGGTGATTCGGCAACCGTCTCCTCAACACCGTCGACCGCGACGGGCAGTGTTGCTCAGATCGTCGTCTCGAAGAGAGGATTCTGGACTCATGCAGTCGACGCATCGGGGAAGATTATCGCGCATTACCCATCGACACTGGGAAGCGGATATCTGTCATCGGCGGATGAAAGTCCGACCGGCGGGCTGAAGATTACCAACATCGCGTGGGAGCCGGCCTTTCACTATCAACCGACGCTGTTCGCAGACGTGTCCGACAAGAAACCCGAGGCGCACCTTCCAAAAGGACCGAATTCACCGGTTGGCGTTGTGTGGATGGCATTGTCGAAGCCGCACTTTGGAATTCATGGGACATCAGCGCCCGAAACCATCGGGTATTCGAACTCCCACGGCTGTGTTCGACTCACAAACTGGGACGCCATCGAGCTCGGACGTCTGGTATCCAAAGGCACTCCCGTCGTATTCAAGTAATCGAACCCTGCAGAGATGGATAAGCATCGTCCATCTCTGCAGGCATTCGAGAGATCAACAGCTGATGTCGACGTTGTACGAATCCAGGCCGTGCTCGCGCGCGCGCAATGACTCGACTCTCACGCCACGAGTAACCCCGGTATCGGGCGTCTCTTCACGCGACGAGAAGAATTCCACCCACGCTGAGCCGGCTGTCAGCTTCACTGACGTCGTCTCACCGACAAGCCCCTGATACGGTGCGCCCGCTGGCTGACGCGTGATCGGATTGAACTCGATGAGATTCAAAGTGCCGGACGACGTTGTCGATGATTCAAAGTTCCCGTCGACAATGCCTGATCTCATGTGCACGGTGATCGGTCCGGTTGCAAACAGGTATCCCGTTGTGCCCGCAGTGCAGAACGGTTTTGGAATCACCTGTCCGAACTGAATCACGAAATTACTGTCGACCATCCCTTCGGTAACAGGCGCTGACGATGCGAGGCGAAGCATCGTTGCGCGTCCGTCATTAGGAATGCTCGCAGTTCCATCGGTGTTGACGTGAAGGCCAAGTGATGCGATTTGCGAAGCGCTGAGCGTTGCAGCAACAGGTGCCTGAACGGCACGATAATAAGGAGCAGCGGTGACAATCTGACTCGGCGATGGCGCAGCACCGAGTCGTCCGCTGCGTGCAAGGTCGGCAGCGACGAGGCCTTCAGCCAGCTCCCAGCTCAACACCTCGTGCATGTTCGTTCCAGGGATCAGTATCTCATAGTGCGCATTCGCGAGCGTCACGCTGCCCTGACGGAACATGCGGAGATGAAAGCGCGGCCCGAAGAAATTGCCGCACTGCATCTGAATTGTGCTCGGCACCCATCCCTCACTCGGTGAGTAGCTGGTCTGCGGATCTCCGACAGCGTCACTCCATGTGCACGTAAATCCGGCGAGCGGGCCGGGGCGCCCGGACCCTGAGAGGCTCATGAGAGTCGAGCGAATCTGACGGGGATCAGTTTCGCCGAGGAACACGAGGTTGACCGGATCCTGTGGCGAAGTGCTGAAGCCCGTGCTCGTGTAGGGCCAGGCTTCTGCCTCTGTCCCGCCTTGCGAGAGTGTTACTAAACCTGACGGTGCGGGTGCTTCGGTCTGTTGCTCGCCTCGTGCCTGCGCGGGACTTGTGACGTCGTTCAGTGGTGTGCCGCGATCCGTATCGCATGCTGAAGCGAAAAGAATAATGAGTGCAGCAGCGGCCTGGTTCTTCACACGCAACATTGCTCCCCCCTTGAAAGTGATTGTTTTCAACGGAGGGAGTTTGTCGCCGGCGGGCTTCGAGACCCATACGTCAGCTTACGTATGATGAACGCACAACTACGTATGCACTCCGTAAACAAAAAAGGAGGCGAGCCGTTGCTGGCTCGCCTCTCTCGTTACTTACTTCTCGCAGATTACGATGACGTTCGCGTTCATCGAATCTATTTCGAGACTGTTCCGGGCATTTGCGCTTCATCCGCGCCACGAGGCTTCTCCAGCGGGAGAGAGGTCGCTGGGAGCGGAACCTTGACCCAGTGATGAGATCCGTGGACTGCGCCGGCAACGGTTCCAATAACAAGGCCGGCTGCTCCTCCCAGAACGCCGACCAATGCCGCCGCCTCGCTGGCCGAGCACACCGCGAAGCAGGAATTGGCAAAGAGGCAGTTGAATCCCCAGGCTCCGGGATCGGGTGTGCAGTCA
>DATEDH010000240.1:0-4395 GCA_035281765.1 Gemmatimonadaceae bacterium | reverse complement strand
GAGTTCTTTCGCGGCGTGGATCTGAGTGGCAAGGCAGTGCTCGTGAACACTGGCTGGGACAGACATTGGCGGACAGATCAATATTTCGAAAATCATCCGCACCTCACGGAAACAGCCGCGCGGTATCTGGTTGAGGCGGGCGCTGCGCTGGTGGGAATCGATTCGTTCAACATCGATTCGATCGCGGACGGGACAAGACCTGTTCACAGTATCCTGTTGCGACAGGCAATCCCGATCATCGAGCACATGTGCAACCTTGCCCAGGTTCCAGACACAGGCGCTGCGCTCACCGCCGCACCTGTTGCAGTAAAGGGAATGGGCACGTTCCCCGTCAGGGCTTTTGCAACTGTCTCTTAGCTACGCGGTTTCCACCATCAGGTGAATGAAGTCGACAATCGCAACGAGACTCACCGCCAGCGGAGTAGTTGCGATGCATGCCATCCACGCAATCAGGGCGGCTCTCGCGTGGGATCCCGGCTTTCGCGTGGTTAATACCAGGGCGCCGAGCGCGAGGGGAATTCCAACGCCGCCGAGGGCGACCGTGCTCAGGTAGACTGCGCGTCCAGCGGTCGATGCGAAGACGCCATAGCGCAGCCCGCTCAGCTTGTAGATGCACGTTACGCTGATCGCAATTAGATATAGCGCCCAGAATCCCCACACTGCGCGAGATCCGAATCGCTGTCGCAGCATCGTCGCGATGAGGACAAACCCGCCGCCAAACCAGGCGAGGATGACGAATATCGTTGGAACCAGGTCGACATAGGCCATATCGTCAAAAGACGATTCAAATGGCACTTTGGCACCGCCTGTCGGCACTGAGCCTATCTAAGGTAGCGAGCCCTGCGTCGAGCCATGATATTAGAAGAGTATGGCTACTATGAATAACTCTGCGTTTCGGCGTCTGTTCGATGACGTCGGTACCGTCGACCAGGTCGGTATCGAGGAGCGCGTAGCAAAGTTCCAGACGCGCTCGATCAAGAAGAAGTCGAAGCTGTGGGGCCTGACGACTGCAGTGTCGATGGTCGACCTCACGACTCTCGAGGGCAAGGACACGCGCGGCAAGGTTGCATCGCTCTGCGCAAAGGCACGGCGTCCGTCGGATGATCCGGAAGTGCCGCCTGTTGCGGCAGTCTGCATTTATCCGAATCTCGTAAAAACCGCAGCGAAGCTTCTTGCTGACACGCCAATCAAGATTGCATCCGTCGCGACTGGATTTCCTGCAGGTCAGACTCCGTTAAAAGTGCGCCTCGTCGAAGTGAGACAGGCAGTCTCTGATGGAGCCGACGAGGTCGATATGGTGATCAATCGCGGCGAGTTTCTGGCCGGCGAATTCAGTCGTGTTCAGGATGAGATCGCCGCGACTGTTGAGGCCTGCGGCGACGCAACGCTCAAGGTGATTCTCGAAGTGAGCGAGCTCGAGAGCTACGACAAGATCCGCGCGGCATCGTTCATTGCGATGCAGGTGATACGCGAGGGCGACTTCATCAAGACATCGACCGGCAAAGCTTCAGGCGCAGCGACACTTGCAAATACTCAGGTAATGCTCGAAGCGATTCGCGATTTCTATCTCGCAACCGGTACAGCAATTGGGATGAAGCCCGCGGGTGGAATCCGGAATGCGAAGCAGGCATTGCATTATCTCGTCGCGGTAAAGGAAACGCTCGGCGACACCTGGCTTAACTCGAGCCGGTATCGTTTTGGGGCATCATCGCTGCTGAACGACTTGCTGCGGCAGATCGAAAAAGAAAAGACCGGCGCGTACCAGGCGCCTTATTACTTCACTGAAGCGTCGGAGAGTTACTGATGGCGCGCACGACATCGCCTTCGAAAGGCGGAAGCAAGCAGCTCGGCGCATCTGCGAACGGCAGAAAGCAGACAGCGCGCAGCGCGAGCATCCCGCAGCTGATCTTTGGAGACCTGTGGGAGTTCGATCCCGCGCCGGAGACTGCGGATCCAAAAATCAAAGCGCAGTACGAGCTCTACATCGGGGGAAAATTCGTAGAGCCGCGATCCGGCAAGTATTTCGATTCGATCAATCCGGCGACTGAGAAAGCCGTTTCGCGGATCGCGATGGCGAATTACGAGGATGTCGACGCTGCGTATCAGGCTGCGAGAAAAGCGTATGACAATGTCTGGTCGAAGATGCCGGGCAGGGAGCGCGGGAAATATCTCTATCGGATTGCGCGCCTCATTCAGGATCGCGCGCGCGAGTTTGCCGTAGCGGAGACTATCGATGGCGGCAAGCCGATCAAGGAGTCACGCGATTTCGACGTGCCGATGGTTGCCGCTCACTTTTTCTATCACGCAGGTTGGGCGGACAAGATCGAGTATGCGATTCCCGGCGTCGATGTTCATCCTCTCGGTGTGGTCGGTCAGGTAATTCCGTGGAATTTCCCTTTATTGATGCTGGCGTGGAAAATCGCGCCGGCCCTCGCGATGGGAAATACGGTCGTCCTCAAGCCTGCCGAGACGACTTCCGTTACGGCTTTGAAGCTTGGTGAATTGTTCAATGAGGCAGAGCTGCCGCCGGGGGTGGTGAATTTTGTCACTGGCGCTGGAGAGACTGGCGCGGCGGTGATGGGCCATCCTCTGGCGGCAAAAGTTGCGTTCACAGGTTCCACCGAAGTCGGCAAGCGCATCATGCGCCAGGTTGCCGGCACCGACAAGAAAATGACGATGGAGCTCGGCGGCAAAGCGGCGAACATCGTATTCGATGATTCTCCTGTGGATCAGGCAGTCGAGGGAGTGATCAACGGAATCTTCTTCAATCAGGGCCACGTTTGCTGCGCCGGCTCGCGGCTTCTCGTTCAGGAATCGATTTACGAGCCGTTCGTGCAGAAGCTGCGCAATCGCATCGATGTGTTGAGAGTTGGAAATCCGCTCGACAAGAACACGGATGTCGGTGCCATCAATTCAAAGGCACAACTGGATCGCATCACCGAGCTCGTAGATTCGGGCACTGCTGGTGGCGCGACGATGTATCAGTCACCTGCGTGTCGTTTGCCGGGAAACGGATTCTGGTTCAAGCCTACAGTGTTCACTGGTGTTACGCAGTCACACCGAATTGCGCAGGAAGAAATCTTCGGACCGGTTCTTTCCGTTCTGACTTTCAGAACGCTCGAGGAAGCAGTGGAGAAGGCGAACAACACGATGTACGGATTGTCGGCTGGTGTCTGGACTGACAAAGGTTCGCGCATTCTCAAGATGTCGACCGAATTGAAAGCGGGTGTCGTGTGGGCGAACACGTTCAACAAGTTCGATCCGTCGTCGCCGTTCGGTGGATACAAGGAATCAGGATTCGGGCGCGAAGGCGGACGCCAGGGACTTCTTGATTATGGGAAGGTCGGCTAATGGCTCCCTCGAGGCTTCCGATTACAAAGACTCCGAAGGTATATGTTGGCGGTGCGTTCATTCGCTCCGAATCTGGTCGCGTGTTTCCGATCTACGAAGATGGAAAGAAGGACGGAAAATTCTTTGCGAATGTTCCGCAGTGCACGCGCAAGGACATTAGAAATGCCGTGGAAGCAGCGGCGAAGTCCGGACCTGACTGGGCGAAGCGGACGCCTTACAATCGTGGACAGATCATTTATCGTCTCGCCGAGATGCTCGAGGCGAGATCGGCGGAGATGATCGATGCAATTACAGTTGCGGCGAAAACGTCGAGAGGGGATGCCGAGAAGGAGGTTGCGGCGTCAGTTGATCGTTTGATCTATTACGCAGGATGGGCCGACAAGTATGCGCAGGTTGTCGGCAACACCAATCCGGTTGCGGGTCCGTTCTTCAACTTTACGGTGCCTGAGCCGATGGGGATCATTGGTGTAATCGCATCTGATGATGATCCGCTGCTCGGATTGATCTCGCAGATTGCGCCGGTGATCGTGTCGGGAAATACGGTGATTGCTCTCGCGTCCGAGACGCAGCCCTATCCAGCGATAGTGCTCGGCGAGATGCTGGCGACTTCCGATTTGCCCGGTGGTGTAGTGAATCTCCTCACCGGATTCCGGCGGGAGCTGCTGCCGACATTTGCGACTCACACTCACATTCGCGGCGTCTCCGCCGTTGTCGGTGAGGAGGAGAGGAAGGAGCTCGGCCTCGGTGCCGCGGATTCGGTCAAGCGAGTCAAAACGAGAAAGGCGGAAGAGAAGCTCGATTGGTATTCGGATGCGACGCAGACGGTCTACGACATCAAGGATTTCATCGAGTTCAAAACCACCTGGCATCCAATCGGGGTGTAGATCAGGCCGACAACCGACAGGATAGAGATCTGATAGACCAGGTTTGCAGTGCGAACGGCAACAAAAACGCTTGAGTCTTTCCGATATGACTCAAGATTTTTCAAGTGCGCTTATCTCTTTTGCAATCTCGTCGACCAATAACGCATAGTCTTGCCGAGAC
>DATEDH010000239.1:0-5553 GCA_035281765.1 Gemmatimonadaceae bacterium | reverse complement strand
GCGAGATCGTTGCGCGTGATCGCGAGATGGACAATGCCTTCACGAAGGACCTGCAGATCACTGCGCTTCGCGGCGCAAGGAACTACCTCGGCGACAAGCTCATTCGTGTTGCGAACCCTCATAAGCTGCTCGATCCGGATGCGGGGCCGCTCATCGCGGTTCGACTTCACGTGCTTACGCGAAAGACGCTTGGCGGTCTCCAGACTGATTTGTCATCGCGTGTGCTTCGCTCCGATGGTGAGCCACTGTCCGGGCTTTATGCAGCAGGTGAGGTTGCGGGATTTGGCGGAGGGGGAATGCACGGGTACCGTGCGCTCGAAGGGACATTTCTCGGCGGATGCATTTTCTCCGGAAGAGCAGCGGGCCGCGCTGCTGCTTCAGCCGTGTGATTTGATCAGGTCGAGCTCCCACGTCTGCGAGGTCAGCGGCTTTCCCCAGCTCGAGTGCCTTTCCTCTTCAATCAGTACGAACCCTGCCGCTTCATAGATACGGCGCGCTGATATAAGGACGTCGTTGGTCCACAGTCGCATTTGGCTGTATGTATGGGCAACCGCGAAGTCGATACACTCCTGGACAAGGCGGCGGCCGACGCCGAGCCCGCGCGCGGACGGCTCTACGAGAAGCAGCCTGAGCTGGGCGATCTCGTTCGATTTGTGCACGAGAAAGACGCATCCAATGCGGTTGGTCTCGCGCTCAGCGATCCAGCAGTGCTCGCGCTCCGGGTTGTAATTGCGGATGAAGTCTCTGGCGATTTCTTCCACGAGATCCTGAAACCGGTGATCCCATCCGTATTCTTCGGTGTAGATCTCGCCATGCCGCCTTATTACCCACTCGATGTCGTCGTCACGATGGTCGCGAATTGTGAGTGAGTCCGCCATACGATGAAATTTGCGAGAGTGTGTCCCATCCGCGAGTATTGAATCCATGAGAAACATCATTCTTGCGTTTGTCTTTTGCGCTGCTGTTTCGATTCCGGTCGGAGCTCAGCAGCGTGCCCCGGCTAACTGCACCTATCAGAACTGCGCGCTTGGGTTGAGTCCGGTGTGGAATGGGATCGATGTGACCCGCGGCGACGATCAGGTTCGTGTTGCATCGCTTGGATTTTTCTTTCCCCAGGATGTTACGCGAGCGTTTCGTGATGATCCGGATGCTGTGGATGTTGCTCGCGATGCGTTTCGAATTCGACAGGCAGCGGCAATCCTGACTGATGCGGGTCTGGTTCTTACTGCGACCGGATTGGCTCGCGCTCTATTCCAGAGAGACTTCGATACGCTTTCGACAGCGCTGACTGTCGTTGGAGGGATTTCGTTTGCGGGCAGCGTGCCTTTGCAATTCGCAGCGGATGGAGCTCTGAGTCGTGCGGTGTGGTTGTATAATCGGAAATTTGCGAGATAGAGAAAATCTTAGCGGCTCCTTCGACTTTGGCCCAACTGCAGATACTGCCGCGGATGACGCGGAATGGGAGCGGATTTATGCGGATACCGCTCAAAGCAGATATCGAGAGGCTCTCGGTGGGAACTGTTTTTTTGGGTTAAAAACAAAACCAGAACTGCGAGAGAACAAAACCAAAAAAACATTGTTCCCCGCTACGGCATCTGTCGAATGTCTTGTGCCGGTAGTATCCGCGTGTCTCCGCTCCCATTCCGCGTCATCCGCGGCAGTACCCATCAGTTAGTTCCAAGTCGAAGGAGCCGCTAAGATTTGACCACATTATCGCAGATCAACCTGATTCGACTCCGCCTCAGAATCTCTTCCAGTAACGCGAGCCCGGTTCTCCACGTACTTCACGAGAGCAAGAAGCCGCTGCCGCTCCAACGGAAGCTTCAACTCAGCGAGAGTGCTTCGCTTAACACGGTGGGGCAATCGAGTATCATCATCGTCGCAGTGAAAAGCCAGCAATGCACCACCCTGCGCCACAACGTTCTGGAGCATCGATCCGCGCGCTTCTAGCTCCTCACATTCAACCAGCGCCAGGAGAGGGCGGGAACCTCTCAGAGTATCGAGTGCTTCAGGAATGTCGCGAGAGATCGCAACCTGGTTCCCGGCACCAATCAGCGTCTGCGCGACGCCCTCGATCAGCGCAGTGTCCGGCCCAACAACAAGAATCGATGCCACGTGTCGTCTCTTTTTTAGCTGCCATTGCCTCTGGTGAGCGCGACAATGCTCACCGCTGAAATCCCGTCCACCTCGACCGTCTTTCCCCTCGACGACTGACCGGCGACAATTCGCACCGCTCGTTTTGCTACTCCGAGCTCGCTCGCGAGAAACGAAACAAGCTCCTCATTCGCCGCCCCGTCAACGGGAGGAGAATGCAGCCGCACTTTCAGTGCCGTACCGTGAACGCCTGCAACCTCGGTCCTGGATGCGCGAGGCTGGACATGGACAGTGAATCTCACTCCGTTCGCGCCTTCCTTCACATCCAGCCCGCTCACAGCATTCTCAGCACTTGCCCCTGAATCAGTCCGATAAGGAAATACGCAATAAGTGGCGAGATGTCTATCGGTCCCAGCGCGGGAATCAATGAGCGGAGCGGCTTGAGGAACCATTCGGTGACCGCGTATGACCACCTGATCCATTTGGAGTAGGGCGATACAGGGAGCCATGAGCTCACAACCCGTACGAGCAGCGCGATCTTCAGGAAATCGAACGTCCATGCAACGAAGAGCGCGAACAGTCCGCGCGGACCGTTGCGAAGCGCGAACTGCAATCCCATCAGCTCGGCACCGATGAAATCGAGAACGCTGATGAGGAGAATCCCTCCGACTACGACAGCGGCGAGCGCCCACAACGGGGCACTCGCCGGATTCCCACCTGCTCTCACCACTTTCCTCTCGATGGGCTCGAGAATCGGATCGATCTTCGATCTCGAAAATCGTGCGAGCGAACCAAAGAGATTCAGCCGCCTCGTGCGCACCATCCAGTCGATGACGCAGAAAACCGCAAAGATCCCGGCAAGGACGACGAGCGCGAATCGCACTGCGCCAAGAAGCTGATTGAATAGAGCGAGGCCGCTGGACATTACTGGAGATTTACCTTCATTCCGAGATTCCTGACAAGGAACGCAAATCTGTCAGCAGCTTCTTCGATTCGCTTGCTGGTAGGTTTGCCCGCACCGTGACCCGCGTTGGTCTCGATACGAATGAGAACCGGCGCCGGACCTGCCTGCGCCGCCTGAAGCGCTGCCGTGTACTTGAAGGAATGCCCCGGCACGACGCGATCATCATGATCGGCTGTCGTTACAAGCGTTGCAGGATATCGCGTTCCAGGCTTGATGTTGTGCAGCGGTGAGTACGCGCGAAGATACTGGAATTGCTGCGGGTCATCGGATGATCCGTAGTCCGATGTCCACGCCCATCCGATCGTGAACTTCTGGAAGCGAAGCATGTCCATCACCCCGACAGCCGGCAACGCCGCGCCGAACAGATCGGGGCGCTGATTCAACACCGCACCAACAAGGAGGCCGCCATTCGATCCGCCCGAAATCGCAAGCTTCGGCGTAGACGTGTACTTCTCCTTGATCAGATACTCGGCAGCCGCGATAAAATCGTCGAAGACGTTCTGCTTCTTGTCGAGCATGCCGCCTTCGTGCCATGCCTTTCCGTACTCGCTTCCACCGCGAATGTTGGCGACTGCATAAATGCCGCCCATCTCCATCCACACGAGATTCGCTGCAGAAAATGACGGCGTCTCGGCGATGTTGAATCCGCCGTAAGCATAGAGAATAGTCGGGTTGTTTCCATCGAGCGCCAACCCCTTCTTCATCGTGATGAACATCGGGACGCGCGTGCCGTCCTTGCTGTTGTAGAAAACCTGGCGCGTCTCGAACTGCGACACATCGACAGGCAGCTTCGGAGTCTTGAACAGCTCGTTCGCCTGCTTCTTCATGTCGTACCTGTAAATCGACGCAGGCGCGAGGTACGACGTGAACGAGTAGAACATCTCGTTCTTGTCTTCGTGACCCGTAATCTCGCCGACGCTGCCGAGTCCCGGGAGCGGAATCTCCGTCACGAACGGATATCCCGGCGCGCTTAAGCGACGACGATCATCACTCGGCGCAGGAGTGCGTCCTTGTGGCGTTGGAGGAATTCCGGTGGGACGAACGCGTCTGTCCGCGGGACGCTGCTGCGTCTGTATCGGAAGTCCGTACACTCTAAGATTGGAGTGAGCATCCTGGAGGTACTCCAGCACGAGATGCTTTCCGATTACATGCGCCGATACAAGCGCATCACGTCCTTCCGGGATCACTGAGACCCAGCGGCGCGGATCCGAGTTGTTGATGTCAATCTGAACAACCTGTCCCTTTGGCGCGCCACGATCGGTGCGAACCAGGAAATAGTCGCCAAGATTGTCGATGAATGCATTCTCAGATTCGAGATCGTCGATTACGCGCACAATCGGCGCAGTGATCGACGGCTTCTTTGGATTGTCGAGGAAAATGAAATACAGGCGAGTGCGCGAGCTCGAACCTTCATAGATGGTGATGATCGCGAACGTACCGTCGTCGGTTACGTGAGTGCCGAAGATCCAGTCGGGCTGATCCTTTCGATCATATATGATGAGATCCTGCGTCTGCGGCGTCCCGACCTTGTGATAATAGATGCGCTGATTGCGAACGACGTTCGTGAGCTTGTTACCCGACGTTTGCGGATCGTAGCCCTGATAGAAGAATCCCTTATTGTCGCGCGTCCATGAGATTCCCGAGAACTTCACCCACTTGAGCGTATCGCGCATGTCGCGGGCGTTATCGACATTGCGAATCCTGATTTCCTGCCAGTCGGAGCCGGCGAACTGAACTGCATAGCCGAGCATTTCTCCATTTGGCGAGGGCTCGGTTACAGAGAGCGCGACTGTTCCATCAGTCGAGAGCGTGTTTGGATCGATCAAAGCGCGCGATGCCTTGTCTCCATCCTTTACGTAGTAAATGCTCTGATTGAGAAGGCCGCTGTTTTCGGAGAAGAAAAGCCGATCGCCGATTTTTTCAGGAGTGCCGTACTTTGGATAATTCCATACCTGCGAAAGGCGGTTCCGGATCGCCGCCCGCTCAGGAATGGTGGCGAGATAACCGAACGTGAGTTTGTTCTGAGCTTCGACCCACGCTTTTGTCTGCGGTGAATCAGTATCCTCGAGCCAGCGATACGGATCGGCGACGCTGGTGCCGTGATAAACGTCGACCTGTGTGCCACGCGTGGTGGCGGGATATGTCAGCCCTGCGGGCAGCGTTTGTGCATGGATCATCGGGACGGCGATGAACAACGCCAGGCCCGCGAACAGCGTGCGCCGTGATTTCATGTAACTCATAGGTTTTCTGGATAAGTGAATTTACGGAAATCGAGGGTAATGGTTCCAGCCGACGCCCGTGACCTGTTCGAGCAGGCATATCGGTCACGTCCGGCGGTGGTTACATCCGCGCCCGGCCGCGTCAATCTCATTGGCGAGCATACCGACTACAACGGCGGTCAGGTGCTGCCGATCGGCATCGCCCACCGAACGTGGGTCGCCCTCGGCAAGGCGGACGCCCATCACCAACGAAGCAAGGCGGTTTCCGCCAGCTTC
>DATEDH010000238.1:0-3902 GCA_035281765.1 Gemmatimonadaceae bacterium | reverse complement strand
GATGGCGAGTATTCGCGGCTCGCTCGGGAACGAAGAGCTTGCCTCTACTGCAGAGCGAGTGCTCGGCCGCCCCGACACTGACTGGCGACACATCATCGAGTACATCTCGGCATGCGGACTCAACAAGGTGCTTCTGCAGGTTGCATCGAATCCTGCAATTTCGCGCTGGGCTCCTGCGATGTTTCGCGAGCGGCTCGAGTCGGAAGCGCTGCGGGAAGGTCGTCGCGAGCTGGTGCAGCGGTTTGTTCTCGATACGATCGACCGCGAGCTGACCGGAATGAATGCGCGGGGTGTCTTGCTCAAGGGAGCGGCTTTCCTTGCGCGCGACCGCGATGGCGCGAAGAGATTTCCTCGACGAGGAAGCGGCGACATCGATGTCCTGGTCTCACCGTCGCGCGCGGTGGAGTTGTGGCAGCGCCTGCATCGCGGAAACGGAAGCAATACTGTACCGGGGAGAAGAACCGGCCCGCATCATCTGCCGCCTGTATTCGTGAGCGGAATGTCTGTGGAGATTCACACGCGCATCATGCCGGCATTCTGGCAGCTGCCGGAACGCGAAATGCTCGAGCATACAGACGCACTGCCACAGTACAAGTCGCTGAGCACGCTGGATACAGAAGGGACGATGCTGCACGCGCTGATGCATTGCGCATCGCACGTATTCGGGTGCGGACTCAAGACAGCATGGGATATTGCGTGGGCACTCGACCGTGATCCAGACGTCGATGTTGTCAGATTGAGGAAATGGATCGACGCTTGCGCGATGCCCGCTGGATTTCACGTACCAGCGTCGATCATCAGGGATACTCTCGGCGTGCCAATTCCGGTGGGGCTCATCGATCACTATCCGCATGGCTCGCGGTTCGAGGCGCTGGTCAGAGTGCTTCGCCAGCGCATGTTCATCGCGATGGAAGACACAACCGAGCTGAACCCTTTTTCGAAGCACGGGATATTTCTGCTGCTTCACACGTCGTGGAGAGGGCGTGCGCTGCATATGTCATCCCTGTTCGGAAGCGAAGAGCGCGAATCGCGAGCTGCGTCCAGGAAAACTCAGCCGGCACGCACCCTTGCGCAGCAGATCCAGGAATCGCGGCAGCAATTCAACGGATTCCGGAAGACGCTGGCCGCGGCTCACCGCGATGCGATGGACGAGCGCGCCGCGCTGTTTCTAGAACATGGTTAGTCGCAGCAAGTCCTCGAAAATTCTTAACAGGGAGCGCAGTGAGCACAGTGAGGTTTTGAGGGTTGGTCCGAGTGGCTATCGCAGTTGGCCCAATCCGACGGCAACTGTCACAGCGAGTGATCAAAAACCTCACAACCTCATTGTGCTCACTGCGCTCCCTGTTAATTAATCGATGTCAGCCTTGAGTCACGCGTACAGTCCGCGGAGGCGGTGCGCGGTTGCCACGCGCTCGATGCCGAGACAGTATGCGGCGGTCCGCATTGAAACCTTTCTCTTCTTTGCTTCGCGAGCGACATCGGAAAACGCGCGCGTCATGATCTCATTGAGACGCTCATTCACTGCGCGCTCGGTCCAGTTTATCGCAGCGCGATTCTGAGCCCACTCGAAATACGACACCGTTACTCCGCCGGCATTCGCGAGAATATCCGGAATGACGAACACTCCATTGCTGTCGAGAATTGCATCAGCTTCCGCCGTTGTGGGTCCGTTTGCTCCTTCGCATACAATTCGCGCCTGAACGTCAGCGGCATTCAGGCTCGTGATCACGTTCTCGGTTGCCGCGGGAACGAGAACATCCACGTCGAGTGACAGCAGTGCTTCGCCCGCAATCGGCTCCGCTCCTGGAAATCCATCGAGCAGCACCCGCCGGTCGATCCACGCGAGCGCCGCGGGCACGTCAATTCCTTTCGCGTTGTAGATCGCGCTTCCACGGTCGCTGATTGCAACTACACGACAGCCGGCCTGATGCAGCAGCCGGGCGGCAACACCACCAACTTTGCCGAATCCCTGCACAGCAACCGTCGCGCCCTGAAGCTGCATTCCGAGATGCGCAAACGCTTCCTGAATCGCAATCAGACAGCCGCGTCCCGTCGCATCACGGCGGCCGAGTGATCCTCCAAGAGAAACTGGCTTCCCGGTCACGACGCCTGGAGTCGAGCGTCCGGCGTGCATCGAGTAAGTGTCGAGAATCCACGCCATCGTTTGCTCATTCGTATTGACGTCAGGCGCAGGCACATCGGAGTCGGGCCCAAGAGTGGCCATGATTCTCGAAGTGTACCTTCGCGTCAGACGCTCGAGCTCCTTCTGGGACAGGCGGAATGGATTGCACAGGATGCCGCCCTTTGCGCCACCGAACGGAATATCGACGACCGCGCATTTCCACGTCATCCACGCGGCCAGCGCGCGCACTTCTTCAATGCTCACGCCGGCGTCGAACCTGATCCCGCCCTTGCCCGGGCCTCGCGCCGTATTGTGAATCACGCGATACCCGGTGAACACCTGAACGTCACCGTTGTCCATCTCGATGGGCACAGCTACCTGTATCTCGTATTCAGGCTGAGTCAGCAGGCGATTCATTCCTGAATCGAGCCCGAGAAGTCCTGCAGCGGTGTCATAACGTGCCAGCATCGCGGACATCGGATTGCTTTCCTCGGAGTCGAGGAGCTCGAAGCGTTCATCCAATCCGGCGGTCAATGGCATGTCGCGCCTCCGCAGCCGAGGCAATGTTCAGTTTCGGGAATGACGAGGAGGCGACCGGCTGGAATGGACTCGCCGCAATAGATGCACTGTCCATACGTCCCATCGCGAAGACGGCGCAGGGCTTTCGTCAATGCATTGTATCGCGCGTCCTGCTGCATCAAAGCTTCCGGCGCGCGCATTCCCGCAACGAGCTCGGCCTCGATGAATTCGGACATCTCGACCGACTCATCAGGAAAGTCCAGAAGCGCGGGCGCGCGGCGTATTCTTGCGATCTCGCTTGAAAGTGCTGCCTCGATCTCGCGTCGCTCACTTCTCGTCAGGTTTTCGACTGTTCGCATGCTTGTGCTCCATTTCTGATTGGGGTGTCAAATCGGGGACGCGCAGGCGCGAAAAAAAGCCGCCCTCCCTGCGCGATGCAGGAAGGGCGGAGATCAAGTTGGACTTGTCGCTGCCGCGTCAGCCCTGAAGGCTCAGGGCGACACTATGTCACGTCAAAGCTTTTCAGCAGCCGCCTGCATTGGAAATGCGGAAAGCTCCGGCGCATACGCGCGACAAAACGCGCGCAGAAGCCTGGAGCGCTGCGCCTCGCAAGGCAGAAACCCGCGTGAGATGTAATCCGGAAGTGGATATCTGGGAGAGAACAGAGTCCGTCGCTGATGAAACCACGGAGCGGCCTGTCCAAGAAGAACGCAGGAAAGTCATGACTCAATCTACACTGTATGTTAGATGAAGTTCCACTCCCGACGCTTTCTAGATCGCACTCATATACTATTGAGTGAACGATGCGTATGGAAAATTCGGAAACAGAAGGAGACAAAAAGTGACGCAGCAACTCGCAGCAGACAGCAGCTCCCTCATCGCGCTGGAGAATGAATGGAGCGCGCACAATTATCATCCTCTCGACATCGTCATCGATCGCGGCGAGGGTCCGTGGCTCTATGACGTCGACGGCAACAAGTATCTCGACTGTCTGAGCGCGTACTCCGCGGTGAGCCAGGGGCACTGTCATCCGCGAATACTTGCGACAATGCAGGAACAGGCGTCACGAGTGACGCTGACTTCGCGCGCGTTTCGAAACGATCAGTTTCCGCTTTTCTGCGAAGAGCTCGCGACATTCTGCGGAATGGAAACTGTGCTCGCGATGAACACCGGAGCCGAGGCAGTCGAGACTGCAATCAAGGCTGCGCGAAAATGGGGTTACAAGGTCAAGGGAATTCCCGATGACGCGGCGGAAATAATC
>DATEDH010000237.1:0-10304 GCA_035281765.1 Gemmatimonadaceae bacterium | reverse complement strand
TTATCGGATACCGCTCCCACCGTCGCGAAGAAATCGATCGCATCGCGATCCAGGCCAGTGGTGTTATCAGTTGTCGGAAGCCTCGTGCCGAACCGAACCGTTCCAACAACAGGGAACTCGAGCGGTGTAAGTCGCACGGTTGTCGAGAGCCGGTAATCTCCTGAGTCGTGCCGGCGGTGATCATCAGCGGGCTCTACATCAGGATACGGTGTCTCGAATTTTGAGGTTTCACGAAAAAAACGCTGGGCGGTCCCAGCGGCTTCGATGATCACTCGACCCGTTCGCCACGCTGCAGTGAACGTTCCGATCTCCCATAGATCCCCGGTTTCGCCGGCAAGTGATGCGCGTTGATCGAGAAGACGCGAAGCCCCGATCTCGGCTGCAAGAGTCGCTCGCTTCGTAAAGAGGCGGCCTTGCATAGGCTCGAGCGGGCGCAGCTGTGCACCAGCGCTCGCGCCTGATAAAACGATTCCAGTGAGCGAGAGAAAGATGAGTTTCATGATTGTCGCGCGAGCCACATTCCAATCGCTTCGACGACGTGACGCTGTTCCGTTTCGGTCAGCTCGCGACCCGCTGGTATCCCATGCCATTTCTCGAGGCAGCTTCGGCAGCATGTCGCTGTCGCATGCTGCGCGACGAATACGGGATGACCTCGAAATGGCGTCTGCCTGCCATCGTTGACAGGCTCCGACGGCGCGAGACGTTTCGCAATGAAATCAGCAGCGTGCGAGAGGACTGTCTCCATGCCTTTATTGCGAAGATAATCGCGCTCTTTCGGACCGAGAGAGAATCCACGTCTGAATGCTGACCCCTCGAGGCGCTCGAAGACATCGTGGAGCTCTCTCACTTCACCTACTGGGCTGATACAACCTCGACGGTGAACACGAGCACGGAGTTGCCGGGGATATCACCGTAATCGTATGGACCATATCCAAGCGATGGCGGAATTATCAGCTGCCGCTTTCCGCCGACCTTGGTACCAATCAGCGCTTCGTCCATTCCACGGATCACGCCGCCCACTCCGAATGTGAAGGTGAGCGGATCGGCCTTCGTCGTATTGGAATCGATCTGAGTTCCATTCGCCAGCCACACGGTATAGCGAACCGAAACGCTTTGTCCGTTCGCGATCGTGCTCCCGGTTCCGACCGTTATGTCGCGATAGTACGCGCCATGCTCGGTCTTTGTCGAAGCGGCCAGATTGACGCCGAGTGCCGGCGCAAACGTCGTGCTCTCGATAGGAATAGCGTCCTCCCCGGGATCGTCGGTGGAGAGGCACGCTGTGGTTGTCGCAACAAGGGCGATCGCTGCAAATCTGAGAAGTGACTTCATATCCTGAATCTAAACTATTTCACCGAAGCTCTTTCAATGGTGAGACTCGTTCCGTCGCGATTCGCGAGATAGACGGCACCATTTGGACCGAACCCGACGATTTGCCTGCCTGCAGGGATCTGCACGCGGTCGACGAGCTCACCCTTTCGGTTGATCACATCGTATACAGGCCCGCCGGCAACTGCAGAGGTTGGAATCGTACGAACCCAGATATTGCCTTCAGTGTCGGCACGAACCGATCCTGCAAAGAACGGTGGCTTGTAGTCGGGGAGCTCATTCGGCGGGATGAAGTTCACCTGTGCCTGTGGCGGCGGGCTACCGCGTGGTGGGCCACCGCCTGGTCCGCCCGGATTGATATTTATCTGAACGTTCGGAGTACCGCCGCCACCTGCGCCCGCGAATGCTCCGCCCAGTGCAAGCGGTGAATTGCCCTGACGCTCGCGCACCGCTTTGACTGAATCGATGAACGCAACCTTGTCCTCATCGGTCATGCGCTGCCAGTCGAATGGAATCTTTGCCGCTGACACTTTGCTCCCGTCAGGATTCACCCAGTCGATGTGATAGTCGCGGCCGCGAACGAACGCGATTGCTCCGTCCGGCGTAACCACCCATTCGTCAACGACAGGAAGCGGATTGATCAGTGAGCTGATGCTGATGCGTCCGTTCTCATCACTCTTCGTTTCGAGCTTGATCTTGGGCGTCTTCACTACACCCACCGTATCCACTTTGCGCGATGCGAGGTCGACGCGAACGACAAATGCGGAATCGGGTGGGTCAGGCAGCTGAGGAATTGCAGGTGTTGCTGAACCCGGAGTGCCAACGATTCGCACCCCACCTCCGCCCGGACCACCAAACCGGAAATTCAGCGGGCGATATATGATTCCGCCGCGACCATCGTAGGATGCGCCGCCAAATCCCCCGCCGATGGAGCTGGCATCTTCAGCACGCGGAATTGCGACGACCCGGGCGACTTTTCCGGATGGATCGATCACCAGCATCGACACAGATGCAGGATCCACAAACAGAGTCGAGTCCCCGCGAAACGCGAGAAGCCCGCCGGTTCTGCCTCCGTATGCATTTCCGGTGGCGCTCGTGGAATCCGCAACGACGGTGAATTTCGACAGGTTCGAATCGAACATCACGACACGACGTCCCGGAATGTCGTTGACCAGGAGCGATCCATCGGAAAGCGCGCGAACGCTCGCGATGTTGCCGAATGTCTCAGCAGTCTTTGCGGTCACAGCACCGAGCTGGCGAATCGCGGGACGCTGCTGCGCGACCGCACTCGAAGAAATCAAACCCGCGAGCGCAAGCGGGATCATCACAATCGTGGATCTGTTCATTGAAACTCCAGTGGGAACGTTTTGCATTTATTGACGGATGATTACGCGTTCGACTACTCCGCCACCGCCGCCGGCAGCGATGAAATCTCCAACTGATACCGCGCCGCCTCCGAACCCGCCGCTTCCGACAAAAGTCGCAGTGCCATGGCGGATGGACGCGAGATAACGCGGCTCGAGATAACTCGCGATGAATGTCGGAAGCTTGCGGCGCTGCTCGGCGGTCAAAAGTCCCTTGATGGCTGGACCAATCTGCGTGAGCAGGTCGAGTGTCGCGCCGCGTGCTGCCATGTACTTGTCGTATTCAACGGAGTGATCGTACGAGTCCGGCAGGTTTGCGAATTCCTTGATGAGCGGTGCCCAGATCGCATCGTTCCTGATGGTGTAAGTACGATTCAGCATCGCAAGACTGTCGGCCTGCACGCTCGTGAGCTTGAGAGAATCCTGCTGACGAAGAATCGTCGAGAGAGGATTCGGAATTCCACCGCTACCGTAAAACGCTCTCAGCAGCGTTTCAGGCACCTTGGTTCCATCTGTGCGGCGACCTCGATCGAGCTGCTGCGTGAGCAATTGCTTCTCTCGCGTCGGTCCGATGTCGAACCTCATCATGGCAGTCAGCGTTACTGGAATGCGGAAAGCACCAAAAGCTTGATTCGTTTGACCGAAGCGCTGATTCACTTCGTATTTATATGCGCGTGTGGCCTGATCGAACCCGCGCACATAAAGAAGCTGATTGTCCGGAAGAGTCGGCTGACCCCATCCGCGCAGGCTGCTCGATCCATGCATCAGGAGATCTGCAGCGCCGAGGGGGTTGGAAACCTGGAACGAAAGCGACGCACGATGCGGCATTCGCACCTTGAGCGGATTGAACGAGAACGACATCGATGCAGTTGAATACCACGGACCCTGACAGCTGTTGCGCCCTGCGAGCTGTCCGCGCTGCTTCTCGAGACAATCGCGAACATTGTCAGGAGCATTCGGAATCAGCTCACCGATACCATTCGCGAGCGGATCGTTGCTGGAGGCGGGAATGAAGGCGCGATCGTTTGCATAGCCATCGCCGTTGATGTCGCCCGCAACCATTGGCGTGTACGGCGATCCAGAACGGAATTGACCATACCAGTTCACTCGCACCCAGTCGAAGAAATTGTAGCCGACGTTGTAGACGATCTGGTGACGAGAGTCGAACGACGCGCGACCCCAATCCACGTTCTGCGGATTTCCGACAGTGCTCGAGAATCCGCGATACTGCTCACGCACGTTGGAGTACACATACGAGAGTCCCCAGCTGAGTCCGGTGCTGAATGTCGCGGGTGACAGCCGGAAGCTGATCTGCCGGCTCAAGGAGCGGAGATCAGACGTGACTTCGCTGATTCGCGAGAAATCCTTCGACAGCCGCGCGTCGATTGGCGACACCGCACCAGTTGTCGGAACGATGCTCGTCGGGTCGACGTAAACGGGGCGGCCTCCTTCACCCGCAAGGTTGAACATGGACACAGGATTGAAATTCAAATCGAAGAAGCCCTGCTGGTTCATGTTCAGCGACATCGTTCCATCGATTGTGGCACTGAACCGATTGTTCAGGATCGGCCCGCTCCACTGAAGATTGGAACGCACGCTTCTCGGCGCATGATAATCGTCAGAAAACAGAGTGACATTAGGTGCAGCGCTCGCGAACACAGTTCCGGTCGATCCATCGGCGCATCGATCGGGAATCGATGCTGGATCATTGGCGTATGCATTCCAGTCAGGAATTGGCGCAGCTGTACCGATGCATGTGATCTGCTGCACTGCACTCGGCAATCCTGTATTGTCGAGTGCTGCACCGACCGAGTTTACCGATGGAGTGTTCTGGAACATTCCGATTCCGCCGCGAACTACTGCGCGCGGTCCACGGAACGCTCCCTCAAACCCCGAGACCTGCGCGGCCTTTCCGTATGTCCATGAGAAGCCAACGCGCGGACTCAGATAAAAGCGATTTGGAACTTCGTCATTTCTCATTCCGAAAGCGGATTCGACTTTCGAGTTGAACGCGGGATCGTTGAGGAACCGATTTCCGTCGAGACGAAGACCGTATTGAATCTGAAGATTGTCGGTCTTTCTCCAGGAATCACCAAGTGAGATTGCGCCGACAATCTGATTTACATCGCGCTCGCGAGTTCCGAGTGTGCGTGAAAATCCCGCAGGCCGTGAGTCCTGAAGATCAGCGAGAGAGTTGAATCCAAACGTCCCGAGCTCGTTGTTTGATTGAATCTGCCCGGAGCCGTCGCGCCTCAGCTCGGTCGTGAGCTTGAGACGATGCTTGTTGCTCGTGCTGAACCACGACAGCTGATTGAGCAGGCTTACCTGATTGGTTGTCTGAGTGCTGTTCAGATTCTGGCTGCCGCCGAAGATGAGATTCTGAACTCCGCTCGTGCCATCATCGAAGAAGGAATTGACACGCACAGCACCGGATGGCATGCGCAGGAAGGGATTGGTTTCGGTGCGTGAAGCACTGAAGCCGAGTGAGGTCTCACTCAAGATCCCACCGCGATACATGTTCTGCCGCGCCTGAATTCCACCGCGCCAGCTCGTGCGCTCGCCGCTGTGAGCGGGCGCTTCGGTTGCGAGACTCGACATCGGGTTCAACTTGTTCCACTGCGCGTTGACAGTGAGGTTCACTGCCTGTCCCGACGTCGATGAAGGCGGCGCAACATCGACACTTCCAAAAATGGATCCTTGATCGCTGAGCCGATTGCTCGCTGCCGAGCCCACCGTTACCGGCACTTTCTGCGTTCCGAGAATCGAGAGCAGGCGGGCGACTGAATCGGATGAGACACCGACTGCGGCGAGACCACTCGAGTTCGTATTGAGAAGAGTCTGAAGATCGCTCGACCGTCTTCCGAGCTGGTATGAAAAATCGTAGAACGCCTTGTCGAACTTGATCGGGCCGGAGACTCTGCCGCCGAGCGAGAGGTTAGTGTATTCCTGGCCAAGGGCGCGCGCTGCCTGATCGGTCCACTGCAGCTGCGGTGCGTCGACATTGAGACTCATTCCGCGCGTCTTGAAGTTCGAGCCTGACCGGCTGCGAATGCTCATCTGCGCACCGCTGAATCCGCCGCGCGAGACATCATAGGGGGATGTCACCACTGAGCTTGAAACGCTCGCATCCCGTGGGAGGCTCGAGCCACCGAAGTTCATTCCGTTCAGCGTCGTGTTGTTTTGATCTGCACCGAGTCCGAGCACGGAATAACCATCGCTTCCATCCGCGCCTGTGACCGCCTGAACTCCGGGGAGAGTCGCGGCCATCGCTGCGAGATCACCCATCAGATTCGCAGGTACAGCCGAGTTGGTGAGCGGTGTCTCGGTGCCACCAATGTCAGGGCGGGGAGGCTCGTTGCGATTCACCTTCTGCCGCTCGGCGCTGACTTTTACGGGGTCGAGAATCGCGCCGACTTTTGTCAGACGCGTGTCTGCGACAAGAATCTCCTCGTCAGCGGCGCGCTTGACCTCGAAGCGCTTTGCGGCGTAGCCCATCGCGGCAAACGAAACCATGTAGTCACCGTCGCCTCCCGGAAACGTCACGGTGAAGCGGCCATTGCGATCGGTCTTCGCGGTGCGGGTGACATTGCCGGATATCGACGTCACAGTGACTGTCACACCTTCGACTGCTGCGGAATCGGGTCCGGTAACGCGGCCGCGTATTACATCGGTCTGCTGCGCCCTGGATACGGAAGGGAATGCAGATGCGAGGAGAGCAGCAGCGACAACAAACAGGAATCTTCTGATCGTCATAGTCTCGGTTCTGGTGCCGTCCCTTAGACTCGAAATTCCTAATGAGGGTTTACGGAACCAGCCCGCATAACGCCCGACGAGAAATCAGTTGCTCAGCGCGTAGTCGATTGTGGACACAACGCGTACGGTCTTCACGACCTGGCTTGCTTCGGAAATGCCTTCCGCCTGATCGCGCGGAAGAATCTCGAATATGCCCTGGCTTGCCCTTCTGATGCCGCCAATGCTGCTATGAGAGTCACGGGCGAACTGTTCGGCCGCCTCGCGAGCGCGCGCGGTTGCTTCTCCAATCATCTGCGGCTTGAGCTTGTTGAGACCCGTAAAGACGAATGTAGGGCCGCCATTGCCGTATTCCCCGCCCGATGAGAGCACGACACCATTGCTCACCAGCTCTGACACTTTCTGGCTTGCGGCACGGATCACGTCCGGATTGGTCGATCGCACGACGACGGTCTGCCGAATAACGAATCGGGCTCCCGCAGCCGATCCACCTGAATACTGATTGGTTTCCGCATCAGTAACGGAGAAGTCCTGCAATGTCGCTTGAGAGGCGTCGACGCCGTTGGCTGTCAGGAAGCTGCGGATCTTCTCGAGACTCGCCTGGAGTTGTGCATTTGCAGTTGCGAGGTCGTTGCTGGCAGCGACGAGACGCAGCGGCCAGATCGCCAAGTCTGCTTTCACCTCGCGTTCGGAAATTCCTTTAACAGTGACATATCGATCGGCTGTGCGGCCGCGCGCGAAGCCGAGCCCGATCAACAGGCCGCCGAGGGTGATTCCAAGCGCAACAATTGCGGGTCGAAGGATATCGCGGTCTGTACTCAAGGAAATTCCCCGGTGATGTTTTTGCAGCAGCAAAAATAAGGGCTGGATCGTAATCACACATCAGCCGTCCGCTCGCGAGGGTCATGCACGGCAGATAAATTCGCGCGCACAGCAACCCGCATCGATCACGAGGTATCGGATGAAACCAGGCGCAGTCGTTCCCGCAGTTGCAGCAGTGATCGCAGTTCTTTCGTGTACAACGACACCGTCGTCGCAGGCGCCCACGCCACAGGGTCCGTCGACGAATCAGGCGCCCGCTCCGACCGCGAATCAGCCGGGTCCTGGGAGTGCACCGCAGGGGAACCGGCGTCCGAATCCCATTCAACAGGATTCAGCCCGACGGGCTCAGGTCGATTCCATAATGCGCACGATTGCCGGTCGCGAAGGGCAACCAGCGGGAACTGTGTTCAAGAACGTGAAGGTACTGAAGGACATGCCGGCGGGGGAATTTCTCAAGAACATGGACGTCAACTACGGCCGCGGGCTCGGCATGGGATGCGGCAACTGCCACGTAATCGGACAGTATGATGGCGACACAAGAAAGAACAAGCGTGTTGCGCGCCAGATGCAGGAGATGACGGATTACATCAACTCATCCCGTCTTCCGCAGATCAAGGAGCTCGATGAGGACTATGTGAAGGTGACCTGTGTTACGTGTCATGCGGGGTCGGGACATCCAAAAGATACTATGGCGGTTCCGCAACCGGCTTCCTCAGCAGCCCGATAAGCTCGAGATACAACAACGCGTCGCCCGTCTCGCGACGCCCGACGCCCGTGACATTTTCTCTCGGGCGTCGGGTGACGGACGACGGACGACGCGTTGTTTTATTTCCAGCTCGAGAGATCAGCCTTATAGAAAGACGTCAACTCGCTCTTCAGCGCTTCGACCTTGGGAGCATCGTTGAACCGGATGTACGGATCATTCGGATGCTCGTTCGCATAATTCTGGTGGTAATCCTCGGCGACGTTGAACTTCTCGAGAGGCGAAATCTTCGTCACGATGTTGCGGCTGAACACTTTCGCCTTTGACAGCTGGTTGATGTACGCGGTCGCGATTTTCTGCTGCGCTGCATTCGTATAGAAAATCTCGGAGCGATACTGCGTTCCAACGTCAGGCCCCTGCCGATTCAGCTGCGTCGGATCGTGCGCTACAGCGAAGAAGACCTGAAGAAGCTGGCCATACGAAACCTTCGACGGATCGAAAACCACGCGGACCGATTCAGCGTGTCCCGTATTGCCGGAGCTGACCTGATAGTAGCTCGGCGCAGCGACATGACCGCCCGCATATCCTGAGACGGCGGACTTCACGCCTTTGACGTGCTGATACACCGCCTGGATTCCCCAGAAGCATCCTCCGGCGAATACCGCGGTTTCCTGTCCCGGCTTGGCCGCGAGGGCATTGTCGATTGCCGGGGCAGGCACGGCCGAGGCAGGCGCGACGAGCGCAGACCCCATCGACTTGGACGTAAACGCAAATGTTGCCGCGACGATCACGAGAATCGCGACTGCGATCCTGGCTACGGTTTTGTTCATGGTTTGAATCTCTCTCTCAAGACTGGTCATCTATTAAACGATAGCGCGGCGTATATGGATTTATACGCCGCGCATTTCGTGCCGTTCCGTGCTGGCAGGGCCTCTGAGGGCGTTACGGCCTCACACAGCGTCCGAAAGCGAGGTGAAGTTGAAATCCTTGGCCCGGATGCTCGGCATAACCTGGCCAGCCGATGTCGGCTCGGCCCGGCCGATTTCCTCGATCTTGTTCAGCATGAACAGCGGACTCTCGTTCCAGCGGAAGTTCTTGAGGCTCTTCGTGATCTTCCCGTTCTCGATAAGGAACGTTCCATCACGAGTGAGACCGGTCAGCATCACCGTGCGATTGTCGAGACCGCGAATGTAGAAGAAATGCGTGACGAGAATTCCACGCTGCGTGCCTGCAATCAGCTCGTCGAGAGACTTGGTTCCGCCAACCATCTTGAGGCCGCCAGGAAAACCGCCGCCGCCAAAACCACCACCGCCACCCGTTGGCTGCACGTTGTTCTTCTGCGCCCAGTATCGCGTATACGTGAGATTCTTGAGAATGCCGTTCTCGATCCACACCCGCCGCTGAATGGGAAGACCTTCTGCATCGAATGGAGAAGCCAGAAGATCGGCATCGGTCGGATCGGAATAAATCGTGACGCGCTCATCAGCGATTTTCTCACCGAGCTTTGTTCCGCCGCCACGCTTTGAGAACGGACTGCGACCTTCGTCAGCCGCGCGTGCATTGAATGCTCCGCCAAGCAGCGGAACGAGATCGGCAACTGCCTGCGGCTCCAGCACGACCGTATACATGCCTGGCTCGATGGCGGTGGGATTGCGTGACGCAACAGCTTTCTGAGCTGCACGCGCGCCAAGCGCCGCTGGATCGATCGCAGACCAGTTGCGAGCGCCTGCGGACGCCCATCCCGATCCGGTTCCATCAGGAGTTCTCACCGTGGTCGACAGATTCGCGTCTGTTGCGCGGTGATATGCGAACAATCCCTTGTTGTTTGCAATCGCGCGCGTTCCGGCATTTGCCTCGAGATATCCCGCTACAAACACATCGCCGGCAGCTTTGCCTGAATCTGCCGCGCGATCGATCACGCGCTTCGCGGCAGTTGCGCGCTGCTCGGCACCGAGGTTCGCAGTCGAATCAATGAATCCGCGAACGGTGGAGTAATTCTGTGCACCAAGCTCAGGCATGATCTCTGGATCTTCCGGAGAAAGTTTTGCGAGACGCTCGGACAGATCGACGGTGCGGCGAAGTGCGTCATCATCGAGAACGTTGGTCGTAGTCGATGCGCGACGCTTACCAATGGTGCTGATGACCGCGATCGAAACATCGTTGCTTTCGCCCGATGTCGTAATCTCGCCACCTGCAAAGCGTGTGTTGCCTGTCCAATCACTGCTTACGACAACGCGTGTCTCGTCGGCCTTCGCCATCCCGAGGATCCGAGTGGCGAGCGCCTTTGCCTGTTCCGCCGAGAGAAGATTTTCCGCTGCGGCAGTCGATGAGAAAAGAGA
>DATEDH010000236.1:0-5011 GCA_035281765.1 Gemmatimonadaceae bacterium | reverse complement strand
TTCGCAAGGACCTCGACAAGCTGGGCAAGCCGGTCGATCGTAACGAGTGGTTCATGACGCCACCGACGGTGAATGCGTATTTCGCGCCGAATCTGAATGAGATCGCATTCCCTGCCGGCCGTCTTCAGCCGCCATTCTTCCACGCAACGTATGATCTCGGTGCGAATTACGGCGGAGTTGGCGGGACGATTGGACACGAGATGTCGCACAGCTTCGACGATGAAGGCCGCCAGTACGATGCGAAAGGAAATCTCATCGACTGGTGGACTCCTGCCGACGCGAAGAATTACACCGAGCGCGCAAAGGTTGTCGAGGATCAGTACAGTGCGTACATGGTGCTCGACAGCCTGCACGTGAACGGCAAGCTCACGCTTGGCGAAAATCTCGCTGACGTGGTGGGCGTTTCAGTGGCGTATGATGCACTGCAGCGCGCGCTGCAGGGTAAGCCGCGCACTCTGGTTGACGGCTTCACTCCCGAGCAGCGGTTCTTCCTCGCATATGCGCAGGCACGCCGCTCCAATGCACGCGATGAAGCGCTGCGTCTTCAGATTGCGACAGACCCTCACTCACCAGGAAAGTTCAGAGTGAACGGTCCTCTCTCCAACATGCCCGAGTTCGCAAAGACGTGGGGATGCAAGGAAGGTGATCCCATGGTGCGCAGCGAAAGCACACGGGCGCGAATCTGGTGACGCAGGGCGAGATACTCGCAGACGAGCTGCGCCGGTCGCTTCGCGGAGACGCGTGGCACGGCCCGGCCCTGCTCGAGGTGCTCGCTGGTCTTTCACCCGAAGAAGCGATGCAGCGCCCGCTCCCTGCCGCGCACAACATCTGGGAGCTGGTGCTGCATGTCGGCTCATGGGCAAACATCGCGCTGCGAAGAATCAACGGAGGCCAGGTCGAGCCATACGATGGTGAAGACTGGCCCGAGGTTCACGGATTCACGCAGGAGAACTGGGAAGAAGCCTGCAGCGCAATGAGAGAAAGCTATGAGCGGCTCAGTGAAGTCGTGCTCGGAATGACTGATGATGAGCTGCTCATCAAAGCTCCAAAAAGCGAGCGCACGATTGCCGGAATGATCAACGGTGTCGTGCAGCACGCGGCATATCACGGCGGCCAGATCGCGCTGCTGAAGAAATCCATCACGACCTATCACAGACGAGCAGCCCTCTAATGGATACATCCTTTCGCTCGATACGCCCCGCCGCCGATGAGTATCTCGAATACTATGGCAAGTACATATCGCGCGTTCCCGATGGAGACATTGTCGAAAGTCTCAAGCAGGATCTATCGCAATCGGTGCAGTTCTTTCGTGGGATTCCGGAGTCGAAGTTCGATTACCGGTATGCGCCTGACAAATGGTCGGTGCGCGAAGTCATCGGACACCTATCCGATGGCGAGCGTGTGTTTCAGTACCGCGCATGGAGATTCTCGCGCGCGGACGAGACGCCGGTACCCGGCTTCGAGGAAAATCTCTACGTTGCGAACGCGCCCTTCCCGCGCGTCAGCATGCCGGACCTTATTGCGGAATTCGAAAGCCTGCGCAGAGCGTCGATTCATCTTTTCGAGAATCTCGATGCCGAGTCGATGGTAAGACGCGGAACCGCGAACAATGCCGCAATTTCGGTTCGCGCTCTTGCCTACATCATGGTCGGACACGTCATCCACCACATCGGTGTTCTCAAGGAACGCTATCTGTGAATCGAAGGAAGTTCGTCCAGCACGCAGGTGTGACCGCAGCTGCGTTCGGTATTTTGCGGAACATTGAAGCTTGTGCCCCGCCTGCGCCTGCGCCGCCACCAAAACCTGTTCTGCTTCCGGGAACGTTTGCCGAGCTGCGTGACAGATACTTTGTTTTTCATCTCGACAAGAATCCCGTAACCGCAACGTATCTCGGCGGCGATGGCTACAGCACGGCTCTCTCAACCGTCAATTCGAGACTGCGCGATTATCGTGAAGCGGCGATCACGAGCGAGTTCAAGGAATACCAGTCGCTTCGCGCGTCGATAGAGGCGATTCCGGAGACAGGACTCACTGCAACTGAGAAGGCCGACCGCCAGCTGATGATGGCTCAGCTCGATTTCCTGACGCGACAGATGGGAGAGCAGCACTACTATCAGCGTGCTGTCGACACCTACGTGGCCGAGCCGTTTCGCGGTGTCGACTGGCAGATACAGCAAATGGCAGCGATTCCGGACGGACTGCTCGGCGAGGAAGCGGACTGGCAGCAGGTGGTTGCTCGAACTCTGTCCATACCGGCGTATCTGGAAGTTGCGAAGACCAATCTTCTCGCAGGAAAAAAAGCTGGAATCCTTCCCGACAAGCGAATGGTTCAGCGTGATGGGATCGCTGGAAGCAAAGCGAACGCCGAGTATTTTCGCACGACCCTTCCGCAAACTGCTCAGAAGTTCATCGGGTCGAGACCATTCGCGTCAGCAATGATGACCCAGATCAATGCTGCGGGAAACAGCGCAGCATATGCATGGGATCAGTTTGCTGCGTGGCTCGGGCAGAATTTCGACGTGAATGAAGCAGTCGATCGATATGCATCGGGCGAAGCGGATTACGAGTGGCGCGTCCACAATGTTCTGAGAGACCCGCGCTCAGCTGCAGAGCTCTATGAGTATGGTGCGCAGCAGGTCGCGCTCTATACCGGCAAGATCTTCGACGTAGCAAAGGAATTCTCTGACAACGCAAAGCTCAATCTTCCCTTCGGCACCGATGCCGAGAAGTATGCGAGCGTAAAGCGCGTGATGGATTTCCTTTCAAAGGATTCTCCAAAGGACGACGAGCAGCTTTTCAAGTGGTATCGCGACGCAGGCGCTCGCGCAGTTGCGTACGGGCGGGAGCACAACCTGTTCGATGTGCCTGCGGATTATCGTCTTGAAGTCGTTCCCACTCCACCGGTTCTTCAGAGCACAATCGACGCTGCGTATTATCCGGCCCCGCCATTCAAGAAGACTGGGGTCGGACGCTTTTATCTCACTCCGACCGGCAACAACGCTGAAGCGCTCAAGCTGAACAACTTCGCGTCGGTTGCCGACACCGCAATTCACGAAGGCTTCCCCGGTCATGACTGGCATTTCCGCTACATGACGCAGCACAGGGAAAACATTTCCAATATCCGTTGGCTGACTCCCGGCGCGGTTGAAGATTCATCGTCGATGTGGAGCGATTCGCAGCCAACGGAAGGATGGGGGCTGTACAGCGAAGAGCTCATGAGCGAGCCGATTGCGAATCGCAAATACGGATTCTACTCGGCCGGCGAATATCTGTATGAGCTTCAGGGTCAGCTGCTTCGCGCGGTGCGCATTCGTGTCGATGTTGGATTGCACACCGGCCGTATGAGCTTCGATGATGCGATCGACTATTTCACCGAGCACGTGCTTTTCAGTCCGGGCGCGAGGTCGCGGGCAGCGACCGACCCTGCAGCAAAGGCGGCGTATGACTCCGCGTTACGCGCGATCTATCGCTACTCGAAATGGCCCACGCAGGCGATCACCTACAATCTTGGCAAGAACGCCATCATCGAGCTGAGGGAAGCCTGCAAACAGCGCGCAGGCTCGACATTCGATCAACGAAAATTCCACGAGCGGTTCATGTCGCAGGGACAGATAGCAGTCGCGTTCATTCGTGATTCGTTCCTCGATGAGTGTGGCCCGGCTCCGGTACCAGCGACATGACAACCAGACGCAGCTTCGTATCGAGCATGGCCGCCTTTGGCGGCGCCGCGATGTTCCGAGAGACGGCTATCCGCTCGATGTTCAAGGCGGATCTCGTTGCAGGAGATCGCTCACCTGAGGAAGTAGCTGAGGATGAGAGCTACTGGGGCGAGATTCAGCGCGCATTCGACACCGACCGCACGCTGATCAACCTCAACAACGGCGGCGTGTGCCCGACGCCGAGTCACGTTCTCGAGGCGATGGTCCGCGACCTGAGGTTCACGAACGAATCGCCGGCAGAGCACATGTGGCGGATTCTCGAGCCGCGAATTGAAAGTGTGCGGCGCGATCTCGCGGCGGAGTTCGGCTGCGATGCCGAGGAGATGGCGATCACGCGCAACGCCTCGGAAGCCAACGAGATCATGATCATGGGTCTCGATCTCAAGCGCGGCGACGAGGTCGTCGTCTCGAACCAGAATTATGGTCGCATGCTCACCGCCTGGGATCAGCGCGTGAGACGCGAAGGCATCGTTCTCAGGTCGATCTCGTTCAAGGTCCCTCCGCCTTCGCGGAAGTACGTATTCGAGCAGTTCACAGCGGCGGTTACACCGAAGACGAAAGTCATCGAGCTCCCGCACATCACGAATCTCACGGGACAGATCCTGCCGATTCGCGAGCTCGTCGATTTTGCAAAGCCGCGCGGAATCGAGGTGCTGGTGGATGGCGCTCACGCATTCGGTCATTTCCCTTTCAAGCGCGACGATCTCAACGCCGACTACTACGGCACAAGTCTCCACAAGTGGCTGCTTGCACCTATCGGCACAGGATTCCTGTACGTGCGAAAGGAGAAGCAGAAGAAGCTGTGGCCGCTGATGGCGGCGGCGAAAACACAGGACGACGATATCCGGAAATACGAGGAGATCGGAACGCATCCCGCCGCAAACCACAACGCGATTTCAGCAGCGCTCGCGTTTCATCGTGGAATCGGCTCGGAACGCAAAATCGCGCGGCTGCGTTATCTGCGCGACCGGTGGGCGAAGCGACTTCTCTCGGAGAGTCCGCGCGTCAAAGTGCTCACTCCGCTCGATTCAAAGCATTCGGGCGCGCTTGCGTTGTTCAATGTCGATGGTCTTCCCTTCGACAAGCTTGGGCCCTGGCTGATGTCGAAGCACCACATCGTGAACACTCCGATCAAACACGATGAATTCAACGGTATTCGCATCACGCCGAATGTCTATACCACGATCGACGAAATCGACTTGTTTGCAGATAAGGTCCTGGAAGCGATAAAGAAGGGGATAGCATAAAAAAAACGCGCCGTCCGAAGAAACCGGACGGCGCTGTTGCAGCAG
>DATEDH010000235.1:0-4719 GCA_035281765.1 Gemmatimonadaceae bacterium | reverse complement strand
CAGCTGGCCTATCGTGAGCCGGGGGGCTTGATCGGCGAGATCAGGATGAGCTTGTCGCCCTTAGGACTTACGACATAAGCATTGATGTCCTGAAGCTCAGGATCGGTGAATGAGACGACCTGAGTCCATTCTTTTGCCGGCGGCTTCAACGAGAAAATTGCGTTCTGCTTTCCCATCAGAATAGTCCCGCGCGGTGTCCACGCGTGAACAGTTTTTCGCGTCAGAGCGGGAGCTATTTCAGTCGTGTCGTGCGTGACAAGATCGAGACGCCGGATTCGATTCCCACCGACTGAATCGACTCGCGTATAGCTGATCGCTCGCTGACCCGGAATTCGCTGCGGAGGAAGATTCGCCGCGCGAAAATCGTAATCGGTCATCCTGGCGGTGCGTCTATCGAAGATCGACACTGCACTGACAGCTTTTGGACGCAGCATAGCGAACGTCACCGAGTCGAGCGGCATGAAGTAGCCAACAGTGTCAGGGCCGGGAAGAACACCCTTGAGCGGCGTGCCTTTCATGTCGTAAATCCACGGACCCCATTCCTTGAACAAAGTCTCGGGTGTCCAGCGAATCACCATCAACGTTCCGTCAGATAAAATCGTCGGGCTGTTCTCCATCTCCGGAGTCGACGTGATGCGCTCTTCCGCTCCTGTCGCGAGATCGATGCGAAACACGTCTCCCTGTCCCGCCGCGCTGTCACGCCGCACAAACACAATCGCTTTCCCATCGGCTGTGAACGAAGGCTGACTGTTTATGCCATGATCTCCTGTGAGCTTTCGCGGAGTGCCAATCTGGACCTGACCATTTGAATAAGTGAGGTCCGCGACGAACAGGTTGACTGGGACGGTTTGCGCATTTGCGGTGGATCCGAATGCAAACATCGCTGCGATAACAGCCGGCGAAAATTTCATCGTTCGTATTTCCAGTTGCGGGATTTGCCTTCGGCCATCCATTCGAGCGCAGTGTTGAGACGTCGCTCGCGTGTAGCCTCGGTCTTTGCCTCAGTGATCCATTCGAGATATTCACGACGATGACTCGGGCTGAATGCCTCGAATGCATCGCTTGCCTTTTTGTTCTTTTTCAGCGCGGCCCGGAGATCTGAAGGCACCGCGATGTCTGGTTTCTTTGGTTTTTTTTCGCGGTCGACCTTGATGCCTTCGTCATTGAGCTTCATCGCCTTCTTTATATAGCCTGTCAGCTCCTTCTTCGATGGGAGATCCGACACGCTGGTGAGGCGACCGAACTGTCCCATCCCGTCCATGTCACGCTTGTCCGGAAAGATCAGTGATCCTTTCCAGAAGCCGAGTGTGCAGTGCTGCTTGAAGGCGGCCATTCCGCACATCATGCCTTTGTAGTCGAAGGCAGGCACGCCCCACTTGATGTTCTCCTCGACTTCGGGGCAGGCCTCGTGAACGATTTCGCGAATTCGGGTAAGGATTGGCTTCGCGAAATCGGCAGACTTTGCGATATAGGCGTCGACTCTCGGATTTCTACTGGCCATCTGATCTCCCTGAACGTCGGCAGAATCTGAGCCCGCGATTTTGGGTTATCAATAGTTGCGTACGGGCGAGATTCTTGCCATTTCAGCGGGAATAGCGGCACAGCAACCGTCACAGGAGACTGTCAATGCGCTGGACCCCCTCTGGAAGAAGTGGGAATCTCGAAGACCGCCGGGGAATGGGCGGACTCGGCAAGGGATTGGGCATAGGGGGAACTGTCATAGTTCTCGCGCTGAGCCTTCTCACCGGACGCAACCTGTTCAACGACCTCGGCGTCGAGCCCGGTGCGGCTACCGGAACCGGATCGCCGATGACACCGCAGGATTCTGCACGCGAGGAAACGGAAGTGCAGTTCGTTTCCTTCGTGCTCGACGACAATGACTCGACGTGGCAGAAAGTTCTCGCGCGGTACAACCAGCCGTACAGCGCGCCGAAACTCGTCCTCTTCCGTAACTCGACGCAATCCGGGTGTGGGTATGCGCAGTCAGCGATGGGTCCGTTCTATTGTCCGGTCGACCAGAAGATCTACATCGACCTCGGATTCTATGACGAGCTGAAGACCAAGTTCGGCGCAAATGGTGATTTCGCGCAGGCGTACGTGCTCGCTCACGAATTCGGGCATCACATCCAGCATCTGCTTGGCACCGATGCCGAGGTGCGGCAGGCGCAGGGTGGCAATCCGCAGGATGCGAATCAGCTATCGGTGAGACTGGAGCTTCAGGCCGACTGTTTTGCGGGCGTGTGGGCTAACACCACTCAAAAGCGGAATATCCTCGATCAGGGCGACGTCGAGGAAGCGATGAACGCGGCATCATCGGTTGGTGACGATCGCATTCAGCAGCAGACCGGGCAGCGTGTGAACGTCGACGCATTCACACATGGATCTGCAGCGCAAAGAATGGAATGGTTCGGCCGCGGATATCAGTCCGGCGATCCGCGCTCATGCAACACCTTCGGATCGTAGCTAGGAGATGTAAACGCCCATCATCCAGCCGATGAGCGCATAGGCAGAGAGCAGCGCCGCAAGAACTCCGAGAACCGCAATAAATCGCGCGGTGATTCTGAGAATGCGGCGCTGCTTTTTTTGGCGATGACTCGTAAGACGAGTTATCCAGTGGTCGATGATGCCCCAGAGCGCAAAGCAAGTGAGCGCAATACAGGGAAGAGTGAACGGCCAGCGACGGGGTGATGCGGCATAAATTGCGAGACTGCTCACAAGCCCGATTGTCTCGAGCGCGACGAGAAGCTCGAGACTGAGCGAACGTGCAAAGTCGGCAACTGCGACGACTGCGTTGCCTGGATCCCGACGAAGTCCGGCGGCCGTCACCGCGCGAGGCCCTGCGCTTCAGCGATCTGTTTTTTTACCGCATCGAGCTCGCGCTTGAGGATGATGTACCGGTTAGCGGCGTCGCGGCTCACCTGTTGATCGGCGTTCGTCATTGCGCCGTTCAGATACTGAATCTGCGACTGAAGCCCGGGGCGGCTGTAGCGCACGGGTGGCGTGACAAGAATGCGATCGACGCGGTCGACTGTCTCACGCAGCTGACTTCCGGCAGGCGAGGTCGCGGCTTTTTTGCGGAGCTCCGACAAATCGTGCACTGCGCGATTGGCGTCCGACAGGAGATCGCGCACCCGGAGATTATGAGCAAGCTGCTCGCGCATGATCTCTGGACTAACACCGTCGCTCAACACGCGCGGGTCCGCGTGCAGGACGAGCTTGCGCGATTGCGTTAGCTCTCCGGCCGTGAGTCGCACGGTGTAAGTGCCTGGAGGTGCCATGGGGCCGCGCCGACCGCTCGTTCTGGCGTTCGCGTCCCATGCGCCGGGGTAACGCATGTCCCATATCAATCGGTTGGCACCTTCATTATGCGTCAACCGTGCGGCGCCGGATTCAGGCCCCGCATTGCGCGAAGTCGAATCGATGCGCGGCGGATCGGAAGACATCCTGCGGATTACTTCACCAGATGGTGCGAGGATTTCGATCACGACGGGTCCTGCATCTTTTCCGAGCCAGTAATCGATCATCGCTCCCATCGGGGGATACTGCGGATCGGCACCATCGTTTCGAGATTGCTCGGCACCGCCGACTCCGGAATAAAAGAACCGCCAGGAGTCGCGCGGTTGAAAGAGATGCGCGCGCCTCGACGCCAGCGGTTCAGCGATCTGTCGCAACGGCTCGATATCATCGAGAATCCAGAATCCGCGTCCTTGTGTTGAGAGAACCAGATCGCCGCGCTGAACCTTCATGTCGGTGACGGGAGTGATCGGCAGATTCAACTGGAGCGGCTGCCACCTCTTGCCGTTGTTGAACGAAACGAACGCGCCGAACTCGGTTCCCGCGTATAACAATCCCTCGCGCTTTGGATCTTCGCGCACGACGCGAGTTGGATAATCGGCAGGAATTCCATTCGATCCGTTCGTGAGCAAAGTCCAGCTTTGCCCATAATCATCGGTTCTCCAGAGATACGGCCGGAAGTCGCCGAGTAAATAGCAGAGCACTGCGTAATAGGCGGAGCCGGCGCGGTGGGGAGAGGGCTCGATGTTCTGCACCCGGCATCCTTTTGGCTGAGATGCCGGCGTGACGTTTTTCCAGCTGGCGCCGCCGTTGCGCGTGACATAGAAAGGGCCATCGTTCGCGCCGGTCCATATCACACCCGCCTTGAGCGGCGATTCACGAATCGCGTAGAGTGTGCTGAAGGTCTCCTCTCCCGTGACGTCGATTGTTATCGGCTCGCCTGAAACCTTGCTCTGACGCTCAGGCGGATTCCATGTGAGGTCGGGTGAGATTCTTTCCCATGTTACGCCTTCATCCCGCGTGCGATGAACGTACTGCGAACCGTAATAGACGCTGCGCGAATCGTTCGGCGACACTTCAAGCGGCGAGACGCGTTGAAAGCGGTATATGAGATCCTTCGGCGGCATACCATACAAGGATTGCGCGCCCACCCAGTATTGTTTCTCCTGCCCTGTGCGAAGCGACATGCGGCTGAATGTGCCTTTGCACGATCCATATATCGTGTCGGGTCGCGCAACATTCGGAACCACGGGACCAGTTTCACATCCGGGGCCCAGGTGCCATGTCTCGATCGGATCGTCCATGGAGACCGAAGTCTCGGGGAGAGAAGGGAGTATCAGCTCGGTGTTGTTGTCCTGTTGCGCTCCATAAACGCGATAAGGGAAGCGGTTATCGACGTAGACCTGATATATCTCCGCTGTCGGT
>DATEDH010000234.1:0-10496 GCA_035281765.1 Gemmatimonadaceae bacterium | reverse complement strand
CGCGGGACCCATCTTCACCAACTCCGACGCCCTGACCGTTACCATCTTTGGCCGTGGGGGTCATGGTGCGCGGCCTGAGACAACTGTGGATCCCGTTGTCATCGCTGCGCGCGCAGTAGTCGCGCTGCAGACGATCGTCTCGCGCGAAATATCTCCGTTCGATCCAGCGGTAATCACCGTAGGATCGATTCACGGAGGGACCAAGCACAACATCATTCCCGACCAGGTTCAGCTTCAGCTCACAGTCAGATCGTTCACGCCTGCAGTGAGACAAAAGCTGCTGAGCTCGATCGCCCGCGTAGTGAAAGCAGAAGCATCAGCGGCAGGCGCTGAACGCGAGCCGCAGATCGTTCAGGATCAGGCAAGCGATGCGCTCGTCAACGACTCCGCGCTTACACAGCGGGTGTCATCAGCTTTGATTCGCGAGCTGGGCAGCACTCAGGTGATCGACGCGCCGCCCGAGATGGTGAGTGAGGATTTCGGAAAATTTCAGCTCGGTGGCGTGCCGACGCTGATGCTTCGCGTCGGGGCGATCGAGCGAACGAAATACGATGAAGCCATGAAAACAGGCGCGCGGCTCCCCGGCCTTCATTCATCGCAGTTCTATCCTGATCGTGAGCCCGTGATGAAAGCTGCGATCATGGCGGAAGTGATCGCGCTGCGCGAGCTGCTTCGTTAGCGGAGCTGCGCAGCGTTAGATGAGCTACATCGCGCCGACCGCATCGGCTTCGGACGGATACACGGGAAGGATCGATGCAAAGCCCGAGATCTCAAAGACTTCGCGAACCGACTGGTTGAGCCCGAACATTCCGAGCGATCCGCCTTTTGCACGGAGCTGCTTTGCAGCGCCGAGGAGCACGCGCAATCCGGCGCTGCTTATGTAGTCGAGCTGGGAAAAATCGAGCGCGACCTTTTTTGCTGAGGCCACCACCGAGTCCAGCGACTTCTGAGCCTCCGGCGCCGTGCCGCTGTCGAGGCTGCCGGTGATCCCTACTATATGAATGTCATTGCTGGTGCGGGTCGAGATCTGCATCAATTTTCCTTCCGCTGAGTCTTGTCCTGACTTTTCGCCAGCTGCTTCACGAGGACCACGACATTATGGTCCTCTCGGCGCTGGTAGCTGACTTCATCCATCAGCCGGCCGACCAGATGAATCCCGAGACCGCCAATCGGCCGCTCTTCCACTGAAAGAGTCGTGTCCGGAGCATCTCGCGCGAACGGGTCGAACGGCATTCCATCGTCGGTGACTGTGACAGTCACGCGTTCCTCATCCAGCTGCACTTCAACCGACACCGAGCAAGGGTCGCGCCCTGCGCTGCCGTGCGTGAGAGAATTCGCCAGAAGCTCATCGAGTGCAATGCTGATGCTTCGACGAACATCCACCGGCAACTCGTTTTCCTCGGCGAACCCGGCGAAGGCCGTATTCACCTCATGCACCCCCGAGGGGTCGGCGCCAACAGCCTTCCGGAACATCTGTCGCATTTAGCTCTCCGTCGGCAGGGAATTACGCCCCGGCGGCCTTTCCCTGTCAACACTGGGAAGAAGGATTTGCAGCCCCGGCGGTCTGTATGCACTTTAGGGCGCCCGTTCACTCCGCTGAGTCCCCCAGATGGGCGGAAGCAGCGCCCCCACTTTCTGTTTTCCAACTTTCGTGAATCTCGTTTGTACTGAGGACAACTCACCTGCAGCAAACGACGATCTGGACCGGGCGCTGGTTCGAAGGTTCCTGGACGGCGAGCGGGCTGCGGGAGACGAATTGGTAAACAGGTTCCACCGCAGCGTATACAACGTCGCTCTCAGAATGCTCGGCAACGTGCAGGATGCAGAAGACGTCACGCAGACGGTTTTTGGAAATGCATTCGTATCGCTCGATACATACGACCCGAGATATCGCTTCTTCAGCTGGATCTATCGAATGACCGTGAACGAATCACTCAACACTTTGAAGCGCCGCAGGAAAGTAGTATCGCTCGACGGCAGCTTCGACGTGCCGGCGCCTCTAACGTCCGCAAGCGCGGACGAGGCAGAGGACAGAGTGGGCCGGGCACTTCTTCAGCTGAAGCCTGATGATCGCGCAGTCGTTGTCCTCAAACATTTCGTTTCTTTTTCCTACGAAGAGATATCGGACGTGCTTGGCGTGCCAGTGAAAACTGTGAAGTCACGCCTGTTCACTGCTCGTGAACGGCTTCGCGAATCCCTTCTTGCTGCCAGGGCATAACAATGCTGACGCAATATCAGCTGGAACTTATACACCGCGAGATCGATGGTGAGAACACTCCCGAGGCGAGCGCCGAGGTTCGGGAACTGATCGCGAGCCAGCCTGAAGCGCTGACGCTCATGAGCAGTCTGCAGTCGCTCGACGCACTACTCCGCGAAGTCCCGAATCGTGAGCCGTCTGCGGAAGCGAGACGCGCGATCTACGAGACGATGTCGATGCACGTAAACGCCTCGCCATCTGCAGCACATGCGGAGGGCATCACCAGTACTGTCAGAAGATGGGCAATGGAGCAGTGGAACGGTGTCTCAACTTTCATGGGGGAATTGATGCTGACGAAAAAGGTACTGCTTGTCGCAACAACGGCGGTGGCGGTGATCGCTATCATCGGAAACGCACTGGTTGGATATCCGCCAAGTGTCTTTGACGCCGGCACGATCGGCAACGGCGATGGAATGAGCGGTGTCCAGCAGGCCGGACGTTACAAGGGCGCAAAGAAGACCGATGCAGATGTGACGCTCTCGAGCCCCGAGATCCAGGCACTGCTGCAGAACGATCAGATCATCAAGCTCATCAAGAGCGAAGCGTTTCGCGAAGTCATGCGCAACGAGGCGAACCGCGTAGCTCTGTCGGACGACGCGAACCGTATGGTGCTTGCGAATGACGCGAACCGCATGCTCCTGACGAGCGAGGCATACCGCGAAGTCACGGCGAACGAAGCATACCTCAGGATCATGCAAAACGAAGCGAATCGTGCGCTGTTTGCCAGCGCTGCGTTCCGTGAGCTGACCGCGAACCCTGCATACCGGGAAGTCCTTGCGAGTGAAGCCAATCGCAAAGTCGAGGCAGCCGATGCGTCGCGCAAGCTCGAAGCCAGCGCAGCATATCGCAAGCTCGAAATGAGCCCCGCCTACCGCGAAGTCATGGCAAGCGCAGCATTCCGTAACGTCATGGCGAGTGATGCCAACAGAGCGCTGTTCGCAAGCGAAGCATTCCGCACCGTCATGGCCAACCCGGCATACCGCAGCCTGATGGCGAGCGAAGCGAATCGCAACGTGATGTTGAGCCCGGCATTCCGTGAGCTTACCGCCAGCTCAGCGTTCCGCGTGCTTCTGTCGAGCGAGGCATACCGCAACGTGATGGCGAACGCAGCGTCCAGAGAGCTCATGGCAGGACAGGCCTTCCGCGAGCTTACTCGTAACGAAGCACTTCGCGAGACGTTCCTCAAAGAGGCGAATCGCATGTTCTAAACCGGAGAGGCGGGTCACTCCCGCCATCTCCTGCCTTAATCAGGTACATCTCGGCCCCGGTCATCTCTTTCGGTGATCGGGGCCGAGTCGTACTTTTGCGGACCTTGTCGAGTCATTCGTTCCTGCGCAGACGCGTCCCCACGCTGCTCGTCGCCGTAACCTGCGGAATTACCGCTCCGATCAGGCTTGCTGCACAATTCCAGGAAGTGGAAACGCCGACCCTGCGACTGATTTATACGTCGCCGGGCCAGTCGTATCTTGTCCCTCAGGTCGTTTCGACCTTCGACAAGGCGCTGCGTTTTCATGAGCAGCTCTTCGACTACGTCCCGCATGGTCGAATGAACATGCTGATGCATGACCTCTGGCATTATGGAAATGCGGGGGCGCGACCGCTTCCGGAGAATCACGTCACCATCGGCATCGCGCCATATGGTCATGATTACGAGTCAGCGCCGGCTCCCGAGCGCATGGGATCGTCGATGAACCACGAGCTCGCTCACATCTTCACCACCGATAAGCCGACAGCAGCCGACCGGCGCTTCCGCTCACTGTTTCTCGGGAAGGTGACGCCGAACGCCGAGGTGCCGCTGACGATTGCGTACGGGTATCTCACTGTTCCGCGCTGGTATTCGCCTCGCTGGTATCTCGAAGGTATCGCGACTTATCTCGAAACCTGGATGAACGGAGGGCTCGGTCGCGCAATTGGTCCATATGACGAGATGGTTTTTCGAACGCTCGTGCGCGACAGCGTGCAGATATACGATGTAGTCGGCCTCGAGTCCGAGGGCACGACGATCGATTTTCAGGTGGGTTCCAATTCCTACCTGTATGGCACTCGCTTCGTCAGCTATCTCGCGTTGCGTTATGGCAACGACAAGATGCTTGCATGGTTCAATCGCACCGAGGGAAGCAAGCGATACTTCGCGTCGGATTTCAAGAGAATCTTCGGCCGGTCGCTCGAGGACGAATGGTCGAGGTGGATCGAATGGGAGAAGCAGTGGCAGCGGGATAATCTTGCTTTGATTCGGACACATCCCACGACTGCAGCGCGGCCGTTGACCAATCGTGTGCTAGGCTCGGTATCGCGGGCGTGGTACGATTCGGCGAACGCGAGCATTCTCGTCGCTGTGCGTCATCCGGGCCAGGAAGCTCACATTGCGTCGATCGAGATTGCGACCGGCAAGTTCACGCGGATCCTCGATATCCCAGGTGCGTCGGGATTGTCAGTGACATCGCTCGCATTTGATCCGGCGTCACGCGAGTTGTTCTATACGACGAACAACGCAGACTGGAGGAACCTGCTCGCTCTCGATCTGAAGACAGGTCACACGCGCATGCTGATTCACGATTCGCGCATTGGTGATCTCGCTTTCAATCGCGCTGATCGATCGCTGTGGGGAGTGCGACACGACAACGGCTTCTCGACACTTGTCCGGATGCCGTATCCATACAAAGAGTGGAACCAGGTCAACACGCTGCCATACGGCCGCGATCTGTTCAATCTCGATATATCGCCTGATGGCTCAGCGCTGATCGGCTCGATGTCGGAAGTGAGCGGCGACCAGAAGCTCGTCCGAATGAAGACCAGCGCGCTTCTCAGTGGCGATGCGACACCCGAGATACTTTTCGATTTCAGCGACTGGGCTCCGTCCAACTTTGTCTATTCGAGCGACGGACGCTTCATATATGGCAGCTCGTATTACTCGGGCGTTTCGAACATCTATCGGTACGATGTCGAGCGCGCACGAATGCAGCCGTTGAGCAACGCCGAAACTGGTTTCTTCAAGCCGCTTCCGCTGACTGCCGATTCGCTCGTTGTGTTTGCGTATTCACGCCAGGGCTTCGTGCCTTCGATGATTGCGAACGCCGTACCCGACAGCGTGAGCGCAATCCGGTTCCTCGGCAACGAGATCGCCGAGCAAAGGAAAGAGGTTCAGGGTTGGGTTCCGCCGTCGGGCACGAATGTCGACCGCAACGCGCTGACTGCAGCGACAGAGAAATACAGCACAGTGCGCAATTTCAGGCTGAACAGCATGTATCCGGTCGTCGAAGGTTATCAGGATGTCGATGGTAATTTCGGCGTGTCCGGTGGAATGCGGCTCAATTTCGCGGACAGGGTTGGCGCGACCTCGCTAGATGTCACCGGATCGTATTCACCGGGACAGGAGCTTTCGGAGAACGAGCGTCTGCATCTGCATGGCGTTTTCAGGCATTGGAACTGGACTGTTTCCGGCGCGCTCAACCGCGCAGACTTCTACGATCTATTCGGCCCGACGCGAGTGAGCCGCAAAGGTTATTCGCTGTCGGCGCAATATCAGAAGAGTCTTCTGTTCGACGGTCCGACGAGCCTCTACTACACGATTCGGGCGGCGGGCTATGGCGGTCTCGCGACTGTCCCCGAATTCCAGGATGTCGCGGCATCAGACGACAAGCTTGCAACGATCTATGGCGATCTCTCATACAAATCGCTGCGGAAATCCCTCGGCGCAATCGACGATGAGCTCGGCAGCACGTGGGCGACAGCGTTTCGTGGCAACTATGCTGGGGAGAAATTTCGTCCGCGTTTGACTGCAGAGGGCTCGAAAGGATTTCTGCTTCCTCTCGATCACTCGTCAGTGTGGCTTCGGGGAGCAGCCGGTACTTTCATGGGTGGAAGCAGAAACGATCCGTTCGCACGATCATACTTCGGGGGTTTCGGCAACAACTGGGTGGACTACCGTGGAATCAAGCAGTTTAGAAATACTGAGAGTTTTCCCGGTCTCGAGATCAATGAAGTGAGTGGCGCTACGTATGGAAAGGCGCAGGTTGAATGGATGTCGCCGCCGTTGCGCTTCCGCAAAGTTGGTATCCCGAGTGCATATCTCAGGTGGGCATCGGTGACTGCGTTTGCGAGCGGGCTTACGACTGATTTCGACAATGGGGACGCAAGGCGCAGTTATGTAAATGCCGGTGCGCAGGCAGACTTGAGATTGATCACGATATCGCAGTTTGAATCCACGTTCTCAGTCGGATTTGCGACTGCTGCCGGCAAGCACATTCCGCCCAGCTCGGCGATAATGATTTCGTTCAAACTGATGTGAACATGGCAATCGCGCTCGCCGTCAGTGTTTTTCCTGTGTTCCTTTTTCTCGGATCACTGGTGCTTCTGGACAGCTACAAGCTGATATCGCTCAGGGCGATACTGATCGCTGTGGCGGCAGGGACAGTCGTCGCGGTTGCCGGGTACTTCGTGAACGTCCCACTTGGCCCAGGTCTCGGGATGGACATGTCGCGATATTCCATTTTTGTCGCGCCAGTAGTCGAGGAAATTCTCAAGGCTCTCTACATCATCTGGCTTCTCCGCCGGAACAGGATTGGCTTTGTCGTAGACGCGGCGACTTACGGGTTCGCAGTAGGGACGGGATTTGCGTTCATCGAGAACATCTACTACCTGCCTGTGCATCCGAATCCAACTATCTGGACCTGGATCGTCCGCGGATTCGGCACTGCGCTCATGCACAGCGGCACGACGGCGATCTTCGCGATGATCTCGCGCACGCTGCAGGATCGCGCGCCGTCGTTCCGTATCTGGTACGTGCTGCCCGGTTTGCTTGTCGCGATAGTACTGCACTCGTTGTACAACCAGTTCCTCGTTTCTCCGCTGCTCGCAACGGCGCTCATTCTTCTCGTCTTCCCGTACATCGTGATGTTCCTGTTTCAACGGAGCGAGCGCGAGACAAGGAGCTGGCTCGGGAACGGGTTCGATACCGATCAGGAGCTTCTGCGCGTGATGCGCGCAGGTGAAGTCGCCGACACTCCGGTTGGCCAATATCTCAAGGGACTGCGCACGAGCTATCCGCCGGAAGTGATCGTCGACATGATGTGCCTGCTTCGACTGCGCGCTGAGCTTGGCATCAAGGCGAAGGGGATACTGCTGATGCGCGAGGCAGGATTCGAATCGGAGCCCGACCCCTCGCTCCAGGCAAAGCTGGAAGAGGTCAGCTATCTCGAGAAAAGCATCGGCAAGACCGGGATGCGCGCGCTCAAGCCGTTCGTGCACACGAGTACTCAGGATCTGTGGCAGCTTAACCTTCTCGATGGGAAGCAGTGATGACCGAGCTGTCGCCAATGCAGGGTACGCAGACAACACTGCGCGTTCCGCCGCGAGTGATGCTCGTCGGAAGAAATGTCCAGGATGTCGTGCCGCTCGTGCAGCAGCTCGGGCGCGAGGGATATCTCGTCATATCCGAAGTAGATCCCGACGCTGCTGTGTCGCGCCTGCGATCGGCGAGGTTCGAGTTTGTTCTAATCGATCTTGAAGGAGCTGGCGCAGGGAGTGGCAAATTCGTCACGACACTGCGTGGCGACAGTCAACTTGAAGGGCTGCCTGTCCTGGCGATCTCGCGGTTGGATAACATCGACGGTATCGAAAGCCTGCTCGAGTCAGGCGCCGACGATTATTTGCCGAGTGTGTTTGGTCCTGCCGTGCTGCGCGCGCGCATCAATGCTGCTCTCGACAGACGTCGCTTACAGGAGGGACAGAATCTCAGGCGCGAGATGTCGGTTGCGCGCACAATTCAGCGTGATTTTCTGCCGGAGTCTCTTCCTGAGGTAACTGACATCGAGCTCGAGGCAGCGCTTCGTCCTGCGCGTGATGTGTCGGGAGATTTTTACGATTGCTTTCTTCTGACTTCAGGAGAGGTAATTCTCGTAGTCGGCGATGTGTGTGACAAAGGAGTTGGCGCGGCTTTGTTCATGGCGCTGTTCCGAAGTCTGATTCGTGCATCGGCTGATCCTGTCGGCGGAGGCGCGATTCAGATGATCGGCGGCCGGCACACGATGGTGATGCAGGCGATACAGTCCGCGTCGCCGGCGGACCTCCTGACACGCGTTGCCGGTTTCACGAATGATTACATCGCGCGATTGCATGGACGAACGAACATGTTCGCGACGGTTTTTCTCGCATCGCTCGAGCCGTATTCAGGCGAGCTCGTTTATGTGAATGCGGGTCATGAGCCCGCGCTTACTATCGCGCCCGATGGAACTATCGAAGAGCTGCGACCGACCGGGCCGGCGTTAGGCATGATGCCCGATTCGCATTTTACCGCGGTGACTCGTACGCTGGGGAAGGGCCACTCGCTTCTCGCGTTCACCGACGGTCTGGTGGAGGCACACAGTCCAACGGGCGAAGTATACGGCGGACAGCGGCTGCGCGATGTTATCCGCGCGAATAGCGGCAGTTCGGCATCAGAGCTGGTTCACGCAGTGCTCGACGCAACCCAGGCGTTTGGCGGGCACTCGGAACCTCACGATGACCTGACGATGCTGGCAGCGAGGATGGTCTAGCTTCTCGTGTAGCTCACTCCATCAAGAATGAAAAACTGGCTGTATCTCGCAATTACGATCATTGCAGAGGTAGTCGCGACATCCGCGCTGCGCTCGAGCGAAGGATTCACCCGGCCGGTTCCTTCTGCTGTAGTGATCGTCGGATACGGTATCGCTTTTTATTTCCTGTCACTGGCGTTGAAATCGATTCCTGTCGGGATTGCGTATGCGATATGGGCCGGTGTCGGAATCGTTCTCGTCGCAACTATTGCGTGGTTCTTTCAGGGACAGAAGCTCGACGCGTGGGCGATTGTTGGGATCGGATTGATCATCACAGGGGTCGCGGTGATAAACCTGTTCTCCAGATCAGGCAAACCCTAGAGGCGAACGATTCAACGCCGGACGCTTGGCGTCCGGCGTTGAATGAATCAGTTATCGAAGCCGTAGGCCTCGGGATCCTTCGCAATTCGAGCAGCCGCGATCATTTTCGGAACGTAGTCGCGCGTCTCCTTTGGCAACCTGTGCGCAATGGCGTAATAGTCCTGATCAGTACCGCGTTCCGATCCAGTCGTTTCACGCATGATGCGACCGACGCGATTTTCGCCCGTGTTGTACGCTGCAGCTGCGAGGTACCACGAGCCAAAGCGATCATGGAGGTCTGACAGATAAGACAACGCAGCATCAGTTGCCTTTGCCGGCTGGTTTCGCTCGTCGACCTTTCTTGAAATTGTCAGTCCATACCGGCGACCTGTCTCGCCGATGAACTGCCAGAGCCCGCCCGCAGCAGCCGGCGACTTTGCTTTCGGGTTGAAGCCCGACTCGATCATGGCGAGGAAGATGAGGTCCTGCGGCATCTCACGCTCGTCGAGTTTTTTCGAGATCATCGTCTCGTATTTCGTCATGCGATCGAGCCAGATCGAAAGCGTGCGACGCATCGGCGCGCTCTGCTGAAACCGGCGAACCCACGAGTCGACTCGCGGATTATCGATGTTCGCGAGGTCCCAGCCTCCGGTGCTCGCGGTATCGAGTGGCTGCGTTACGGTGACTGGCACCATGCGAGCGACCGCGATGCTTACAGGATCTGAATTGGAACGGGCGCGAGGCACGGTGTAAATGACGGCTACAGCCGCCATTCCAAGGCCGGTGAGCGCGCGCTTCCATGTTGTTTTTATTCGCATAATCACGTCTCCCTGTGCGTGCTCATTGGACCGGGGGCAGTAGATGCACCGGTTTAATTCGGCTTTCAGTATTGGCTTTGGAAGGTCTTTCGCAGACCTGGATAAGAAGCACCAAACGTGCCGCGGGGCGATGTCCAGGCATCGCGTAAACCCTTGTGGCTATTGAGGTTACGAGCATGCCAACAAGGCATAGCTCTGCCACCGTCCCCTCTGCTGGACTCGGGGTGTCCACGCTCCGGCGGGTGTACCGGAGTCAAGCCCTACAACGGACGAATTTCGCTCCTGTCAGCCGTCAGGCACGGCAGTGAAGCATCCGCCGTAATCAGCAACGTTCAGTGTCCCAGACTTCTAATCTCCTGCGCTCGCGCGCGGCTGACCGGCACTCTCTGTCCATTGACGAGCTCTGCCTCGAGATTCCCGCGTGCATCGCGCTTGAATGCGCGCACGTGATCGAGGTTTACGATGTGCGCGCGATGCACTCGCACGAAACGCTTTGCATCGAGTCTCTCTTCGAGCCGGCTCAATGAAAGATTCAATGCGTGATGCGCA
>DATEDH010000233.1:0-5358 GCA_035281765.1 Gemmatimonadaceae bacterium | reverse complement strand
GCTGCGCTGTGAAACTATCGAAGATCTGCAACGATCTCCGGCTGTTGAGCTCCGGACCACGCGCCGGTCTGGGGGAGATCAACCTGCCGGCGATGCAGCCGGGCTCATCGATCATGCCCGGAAAAGTGAACCCCGTAATCCCGGAAGTGGTGAATCAGGTTTGCTTCGACATCATCGGCGGTGACGTCACCGTCACGCTTGCTGCGGAAGGCGGGCAGCTTCAGCTCAACGTATTCGAGCCGATTATCGCTTTTCGCCTGCTGAAGGGGATGATTATGCTCTCGCGGGCATGCGAGGTGCTGAGAACTCGATGCGTCGAAGGAATCACCGCGAATGTGGCGCGCATGCGCTATTTCGTGGAGCACTCGATCGGAATCGTGACTGCTCTCGTCCCCATTCTCGGATACGAAGTGGCGACTGAGATTGCGAAAGAAGCGCTCGATTCAGGGCGCGGGGTTTACGATCTTGTTTGTGAACGCGGATTGATGACGCGCGCAGATCTCGACAGGGCTCTCAATCCCGAGGCGATGGTTTCGCCGAGGTGATTTTATCGTGCGCTTCGTGACTCCCGATATAGGCGGGAAAGCGTTAGCTTTTTAGCGGTTTTCTCAACCGATGGGAGCGCTCGGCGAAATGCGTTGAGCGCTCCTGCAACGATGGCCTCAAAGGAAACGGAATGAAAGGTAAAGCCCGCCTGCGCCAGCTAGCGCCGCTTGGCATTTCAATCGCCTTGCTTACGCTCGCAGCGTGTGCCGACAGCTACCCCAACACAACATTCGATCCACATTCAGATCTCGGTCGTGCGATCGATTCCATCTGGGACCGCCTGCTTATTCTCGGCACGATCGTGTTCGTTCTCGTCGAGGCGGCACTGCTCTACGTCGTCTTCAGATATCGCCGGCGCCCCGACGACACGAGCAAACCGCCGCAGACTCACGGAAATGCAGTGCTCGAGATCATCTGGACGATTATTCCCGCAGTGATCCTGCTCTTTATTGCAGTGCCGACGGTCCGCACCATTTTCAAAACGCAGGCAAAGGCAGTTGCCGGCGCTCTCGAGATTCAGGTGATCGGGCATCAGTGGTGGTGGGAATTCCGCTACCCCGAATACAACATCGTGACGGCGAACGAGATCTACATCCCGACGGGCCGCACAGTGAACTTCAAGATGACGTCACAGGACGTGATTCACTCGTTCTGGATTCCGCAGCTCGCCGGCAAGCGCGACGTCATTGCAAACAGAACCAATTACATCTGGTTCACTCCTGACACGACGCTCGGTGCTTCGGTATGGAACGGGTTCTGTACCGAGTATTGCGGCGCGTCGCATGCGAAAATGCGGTTCCGCGTATTTACCGTGAAGCCTGATCAATTCGCGAGCTGGGTCGCTGGACAGCAGAGGCCGGCCGCATTTGGCGCGCAGCCAAACGCACCGCCGCCGATGTTGATGGCGTTCCCCGGAGCGAAGAACGATCGCGCGGCTCCGGCGCCGCCGCCGAATCCCGCGGCCACTGCAGCAAGCGCAGCAAACGCGACGCTCGCGAGCGCAGGTCCCGCATACACGTTCCCGCAGAACCAGGCGGAGTTCGATTATGCAAAGCCGCACACGCCGATTCCTGCAGGTCTCAAGTTCACTCCTGGCCTGACCGGAAATGCTGCGCGCGGACAGCAGGTTTATTCGTCGGCAGCGTGCATCGGTTGTCATACCATCACCGGCAATCCGATGTCGATGGGAGTAACCGCGCCGAACCTCACTCACTTCGGGTCTCGCGCTACAATCGGCGCAGGAACCTTCCCGAATACACCGGCCTATCTCGCGCTCTGGATCAAGAATGCGCGCGCAATGAAGCCGGGCGTACTCATGCCGACTCTTGGAAAGGACGAGTACGATCCACAACTGAAGCAGAAAGTGACAACAGGCGGGCTCGACGACCAGCAAATCGCTGATATCGTCGCATACCTCACGTCGCTGAAGTAGGGGAATAAATAGAAATGGCCACAACCGCTGCTCCCGCCCACCTCGCACCGAAATCAGCCGCCGCATACGACGAGCATTCGGGCATCTGGAGCTGGATCGCAACTGTAGATCACAAGCGAATCGGACTGCTGTATCTGTTCACGGCGCTCGGGTTCTTCATCGTCGGCGGACTCGAAGCGGTGATCATCCGCGCACAGCTTCAGGGTCCGAACGGTACGATCGTTTCTGCCGAGATGTACAACCAGCTGTTCACGATGCACGGCACGACGATGATCTTCCTCGCCGTCATGCCGTTGTCTGCAGCTTTCTTCAACTTCCTGATTCCGCTGCAGATCGGCGCACGTGACGTTGCGTTCCCGCGACTCAACGCCTTCAGCTACTGGGTCTATCTCTTCGGCGGACTCTTCATCACGCTGCCGATCTTCTTCAAGGTTGCACCAAACGGTGGATGGTTCGGTTACACACCGCTCACCACACCCGCATTCTCGCCGCAGGTCAACATCGACTTCTGGGTGATCGGCCTCCAGATCCTCGGTGTATCGTCACTCGCTGCAGCATTCAACTTCATCACGACGATCATCAATCTTCGCGCGCCGGGCATGAGCCTGATGCGGATGCCGATGTTCACATGGATGTCGTTTGTCGTGCAGTTCATGCTCGTGCTTGCGTTCCCGGTCATTACGATCGCGCTCGTGTTCCTTCTCTTCGATCGCTTTTTCGGAACGCAGTTCTACGAGATTGCAGCCGGCGCAGATCCGCTTCTCTGGCAGCACCTCTTCTGGATCTTCGGACATCCGGAGGTCTACATCCTGATTCTCCCCGCATTCGGACTCGTGTCGGAAATCATCCCGGCAAATTCGAGAAAGCCGCTGTTCGGATATCCGGTGATGGTCTACTCCGGCATCCTCATCGCGCTGCTCGGATTCGGCGTGTGGGCACACCACATGTTCGCAGTTGGAATGGGCCCGATCGCCGACAGCGTGTTCGCGCTCGCGACGATGCTCATCGGTATTCCGACCGGCGTGAAGATCTTCAACTGGATCGGCACGATGGCGCAGGGCCAGGTGAAATTCACAACGGCGATGCTGTTTGCAATCGGTCTCGTAGCGTTGTTCACGATCGGTGGAATTTCAGGAGTAATGCACTCCTCGCCGCCTGCTGATCTTCAGCAGACTGACACGTACTTCATCGTCGCGCACTTCCATTACGTGCTGTTCGGCGGCTCGATCATGGGAATCTTCGGCGGCATCTATCATTACTTCCCGAAGATGACCGGCCGCCTGATGAATGAGCGGATGGGGAAAGTTCACTTCTGGCTGAACTTCATCGGAATGAATCTCACGTTCTTCCCGATGCACTTCTCCGGAATGCTCGGGATGCCGCGGCGCATCTACACGTACGATTCGGGCCAGGGCTGGGACACGTTCAACCTGATGTCGAGCGTCGGTGCATATCTGCTCGTCGTATCGACTGCGATCTTCGCGTACAACTTCCTGAGAAGCCGCAAGAACGGCGAGATCGCTGGATCCAACCCGTGGGACGCCGGCACCCTCGAGTGGACGATTCCTTCACCGGTTCCGGAATACAACTTTGCGGCGCTGCCGAATGTCACCTCGCGCTATCCGCTGTGGGAAGGCAACGAGGTTGACGCGGAAAGCGCCCGAATCAACTCGCAGGAGGGAAAGACCGCGGCCGAGCTCGGCATCGTGCTTCCCTACTCCACCATCAAGCCGATGATTGTGGCTTTCTCGATGGTGGTGATGTTCACAGGTCTTCTTACGTCCAAAGCTGTCCTGTTCATCGGGGCGGCAATCATGGTCATCGCACTTTATAGCTGGCTTCTCGCACCGCTCGAGCCGGAGCACCACTAAATCATGTCCGCACCAGCCGCTCATCATTACACGACAACCGGTCTCGACTCGAGAAAGATCGCAATCTGGGCCTTCATCGGTTCGGAATGCATGCTCTTCGTCTCGCTCATCTCGACCTATCTCATTTATAAGGGACGCAGCGTAGTTGGCCCGTTCCCGCATGAAGAGTGGGTGAGCCCGACAGGCGAGCATTTCAAGGCGATTCTCAACATCCCGATCACGTCGGCCTCGACATTCGTTCTTCTCATGTCGTCCTTGTTCATGGTGCTCGCGCTCGCCGCGGTGCAGAACAAGAATGTGCCCAAGACAACAACGGGCCAGAGGATTCTCGGATCTTCCAGACTCTGGCTGCTTGCAACTGCAATTGCCGGTACGATTTTCCTCGGGTTCCAGGCGTTCGAGTTCACATCGTTCGTGCACGAAGGACTGTCGATCAGGACGAACCTGTTCGGCTCGTCGTTCTTCACTCTCACCGGTTTTCACGGCGCGCACGTTACCGCTGGTGTAATCTGGCTGCTTACGCTTCTTGCAATCGACTATCGCCGCGGTCTTGGACCCAATGATGCGCTCATCGTCGACATCGCAGCGCTGTACTGGCACTTCGTCGACGTTGTCTGGATCGCGATCTTCACGCTCATTTACCTGATCAAGTAATGGCAGACCATCACAGTCATTCAGAGGCGCACGGCGCCGACGCACACGTGAGCGGAGAAGTTCAGCACCATCCGGGATGGTCGACATACTGGAAGGTCGCGCTCATCCTCACGCTGATCACGGTCGCTGAAGTCTGGGCTTATTACATCCCGTCGTTCGTTGCATCGCGCGCATTCGTGCCGAGCCTGCTCATCATGTCGGCTCTGAAGTTCTTCATCGTGGTCGCGTTCTACATGCATCTCAAGTACGACCACAAGCTGTTCCGCGCGCTCTTCACGGGCCCGTTGTTCATCGCAGCTTCGACGCTGATTGCTCTCCTGTTCCTCTTCGGGCACCTCGTTGCCAAGTTCGGGCCGGGCTAACGCCCGGCGAGAACGCGGAGGCCGGCTCACTCCGTGAGCGGCGACAGAGGACGCAGAGACACAGAGGTATTAGATGCTTGTCATAGCGCTGCTGCATCCGCTGACAAATTTCAGTTGGCTGAGCTGGTCGATTCACCCAAGCACTGTCATTGGTCTCGCAGTTCTGGGTGCGATCTATCTATGGCGGTCGCGTCATGCAGGTCCCGATGAGAGCATCAGCGGGTGGCGGTATCTTTCCTTCTTTTCCGCACTGTTAGTAGTGTTCGTGTCACTCAACGGTCCCATTCATGACCTGAGCGATACATATCTATTCAGCGCGCACATGGTGCAGCATCTCCTGATAACGATGCTGTTCCCGCCCCTGCTCATTGTCGGCATTCCCGGATGGATGCTGCGTCCGATGCTGTCGAACCGCATCGTTGCCGCGATTGCGCGAAAAATCACTCGTCCATTTGCATGCTTTGCGATTTTCAATCTGATAATCGCAGGCTGG
>DATEDH010000232.1:0-5412 GCA_035281765.1 Gemmatimonadaceae bacterium | reverse complement strand
GAATCTTGAGAGGACGCTCGACGTTGGGCGCGTCGAAGTCGGAGATCAAAAAGACGATCGTCTTCTGTGACAGCGTGCGCGCGAGATAACTCGCGATGCCGGCGATGTCAGTTCCTTTCCCGACCGGCTCGAACGTGAGGATGTCGCGAAGAATTCTCAGCACGTGCTTACGTCCTTTGCGCGGAGGAAGAACGTACTCGATGCGATCGGTGAAAAGCACGATGCCGACACGATCGTTGTTTCTGACCGCCGACATTGCGATGACTGCCGCGAGCTCCGTCGCGAGCTCGCTCTTGAATCGCTTCACCGTTCCAAATCGCTCGGATCCAGAAAGATCGACAGCGAGCATTACCGTGAGCTCGCGCTCCTCGATGTAGCGCTTTACGAACGGACGCCGCATTCGGGCGGTTACGTTCCAGTCGATTGTGCGGACTTCATCGCCGGGCTGGTATTCGCGGACTTCCGAGAACTCCATTCCCTGGCCCTTGAAGACGCTGCGGTATTCGCCGGTGAACAATGAGTTCACAAGGCCACGCGTGCGCAGCTCGATCAGCTTCACTTGACGGAGAATTTCCGGCGGAACTCCTTTGCGGACAGCTTCACCTGTGGCTACGCGAACCTGCGGCGCGTGACGTGATCGATCGCTGCGCGGACGCCGGAACAGAGTCCAGCGACTCTCGCGCTCTTCTTCCTTGCGTCGAGCTACAGGATTGACGCCCCCGCGGCGTCTGCCGCCTGGTGCGCGCCGGAAAATCATGGCGCTGGTACAGCCGCCAGGATGCGGGACACAATTGCGTCGCTCGTCACTTCCTCCGCCTCTGCCTCATACGTCGTGAGCACGCGATGGCGCAGCACGTCAGGCGCGATTGCCTTCACGTCATCGGGAGTGACGAATGCACGCTCCTGCAGAAATGCGTGCGCGCGTGACGCCTGAGCGAGCGACAACGTTGCGCGCGGACTCGCGCCGAATTCGATGAGAGGCGCGAGATCCTGCAGTCCTGCCTCGGCGGGGAATCGCGTTGCGTGCACGATCGCAACGATGTAATCGACGATGCGCTCGTCCATGTAGAGGTCGGCAATCTTCTCCCGCGCAGCCATGATCGAAGCGGGAGTGGCAACATGTCTCACCGCGATCGCATGTCCGCCCGCCATCCTGCGAAGAATCTCCTTTTCTTCGTCGCGCGTGGGATATCCGACGTGCAGCTTGAGCATGAAGCGGTCAACCTGCGCTTCGGGCAGCGGATACGTTCCTTCCTGCTCGATTGGATTCTGCGTCGCGAGAACCAGAAACGGCTCATCGAGCTTGAACGTGTTGCCGCCGATCGTCACCTGCTTTTCCTGCATTGCCTCGAGAAGCGCAGCCTGAACTTTTGCCGGCGCGCGATTGATCTCGTCGGCCAGAATGATGTTCGCGAATATTGGCCCTTTCTTTACGCTGAACTGACCGTTGGACTGGTCGTAAACCTGAGTTCCAAGGATGTCAGCAGGCAGAAGATCGGGAGTGAACTGAATTCGCTGGAATGTGGTGTTGATCGTCTCGGCGAGGGTGCGCACCGCGAGAGTTTTTGCGAGGCCCGGGACTCCCTCGAGCAGCACATGTCCCCCGGTGAGAATGCTGATGACGAGCCGCTCGATCATGTAGTTCTGTCCGACGATTCGTCGGCCAACCTGATCGACCACCTCGTGAATCATCCCGGTATCGGATGCAGCGGGAACCTGAGTTGCCACGTGCGTTCTCTCCTTTCCTTTGTTTAACGTGCCGCCTGTGTCGCGCTCCTACTGTGTGATAGCGAGAATGATGTCACGCTCGCGTCCGGTTAGCGGCCTGGTCTCACCTGGTTTCAACACGCCAAGCGTCACTGGCCCGAATCGAGTACGCACAAGTCGCTCCACCGAGAGATCGAGTGCATCGCAAAAACGCCTGATCTCGCGGTTCCGCCCTTCGGCGATGGTAACATCGAGGTCCCATACACCGCGGCCAACATTTGTTGCCGTGATCTCGATCGGCTGCATAAAGCCATCCTCGAGCTCGACGCCATGCCGCGCGGCGCGCACCGCGCTGGGCCCATCTCCGCGAACAGTGACGCGATACGTTCGCTCCACTTCGCGACTGGGATGCGTGAGCTTGTGCGCCGCATCGCCGTCGGTTGTCATCAGGAGCACGCCTTCAGTCATGTAATCGAGCCGCCCGACATATGTGAGACCGGGGACGTCGGGAATGAAATCGAAAACCGTTTTTCGTCCGCGCGGGTCAGTGCGAGAGGTCAACACTCCCGGCGGTTTGTTGAGCACGAGCCATTTGTAACCGGTGGGCTGCGTGATGCGTTTTCCGTCGACACTGATTTCGTCCTTGTCAGTATCGACTGATTGTCCCGTTGTTGCGACGACGCCGTTGATCTGGACACGCCCTGCGGCAACCAGCTCTTCCGCGCGGCGGCGCGAAGCTACGCCCGCTCGCGCGAGCGCGCGCTGAATGCGCATGAGCTCACTCATCAGCGCGGGGCTGATGCGAGCTCTGGCGCTTCTCCGTCGGCCTGTGCGGCCGGAGCACTCTGCGAACTGGTATTGCGAAGGGCGACAGCAAGCTCATCGGCGCGTGGCAGCTCCCCAAGGTGACGTAGTGCGAACTGTTCCAGGAATGCAGGGGTAGTGCCGTAAAGAAGCGGTCGTCCCATTCCCTCACCGCGGCCAACCACTTCGATGAGCTCGCGCTCATGCAGAGACTTGAGCATCTGGCCACATCCAACACCGCGAATCTCTTCGATCTCGGCGCGGCCGATCGGCTGGCGGTACGCAACGATCGCGAGGGTTTCGAGCGCTGCCGCCGACAAGCGCTGAGGCCGGGAAGCGAGCTGCGCACGCTCGATCGTCTCGGTGTATTCGGGGCGCGTGAGAATCTGCCACCCGCCAGCGACTTCGATGAGCTCGACTCCGTGACCATCGTCATCGTAATGATGACGCAGCTCATTCAGCGCGTTCACCACGTCTTCCGGAGTCGTCTCCGCATCAGTGATCATCGTCTTCAGATCTGACAGTGCGACCGGATGAGCGCTCGAAAAGAGCGCTGCTTCAAGCAGCTTCGCTAGCGGAGTCACTTGTTATCTCAACTGATGCAAAAGGTCTTGGCTGCGCCACGCGAAGCTCGCCGAGCTTGGCGAGCTCGAGCAGCGCGAGAAGTGTGGAGAGGATTTGCCACGGCTCCGCTCCGTCGTGAATGACGTCGGACCACCGCGCGCGTGTGCGCATCGCAAGCACTGCGCGAACCGTTGCGATTGCGCCATCGACGTCGAGAGCGCGTGGAACCACGTCGTGAATCGTCGGCTTTCTCGCAACGCGAAGAACGCGGTCAACAGCTGCAAAAAGCTCAGGCAATGTCAGCGACAGCGCTGCTGCGGCCGGCGCGGGTGATGAGAAGTTCTGCGGGAGATAAGCGCGGGCAAATCGATTACGCCTGTCGTCACTTCTTCTCTCGAGAACATCTACGACTTCCCTTACCTGCTGGTACTCCAGAAGTCTCCTCACGAGCTCGGCGCGTGGATCTTCCCAGGCTTCATCGCCATCGCGGCGGGGAAGCAGCATCTGCGCCTTGATTCGAACAAGACGCGCGGCCATTTCGAGATAATCGGCGGCCTCGTCGAGTGCGAGCGTCTTGATGCGGAGAAGGAACTGCTCCGCAATGCGTGCGACCGGAATGTCCTGAATGTCGATCTGCTCGTCGCGTATCAGCGTGAGCAGCAGATCGAGCGGACCGGAAAACTGCGTCAACTCGACGACAAATACTTCGCCTTCGCGGCCCGCGACTGTTGTTAAGTCGTCCACTGACTTGGGATGATGTACGGGAGAACGAGACGCTGAAGCCCGTTGATCAATGCGAATGCCGGCTTGAACCACGCCATGAGAAGGGGACGGCCGAACGATATGAGAACGAACAGAAGGATGAGTCCGTACCTGCCAAGCCGCTGGTAACTCAGGCTCCACGCCGGCGGCAGCAGGTACTTCATCACGTGCGAGCCGTCGAGCGGAGGAAGCGGAATCAGGTTGAAGGCGGCGAGCGCGACGTTGAGCTGAATTCCGAGAATCAGCATGATCTGAAATATCGAAGCAGGACCTGCGAGTGCTTGGGAGCTCGATCCTATGGCATGAACGAGCATGATCAGCGGCACACAAAGCACAGCGATGACCAGATTGGTGACAACGCCCGCGAGGGAGACGATGATGTCGCCCTTTTTGAAGTTGCGGTAATTGCGGGGATTTACCGGGACCGGCTTCGCACCTCCGAACACTGGCGCGTGCGCGATGAAAAGCAGGAGCGGCAGGATGATCGTCATGAACGGATCGATGTGCTTTGCCGGGTTCCAGGTGAGCCGTCCCAGCTGATACGCCGTCATGTCGCCGTTCTTGAGAGCCGCGTAGCCGTGAGCGTACTCATGGGCTACCATCGAGAACAGTAGAACGGGGGCGAGGAGGATAAATTGCTGGAGTGAGCTCAAATGCGTTTCGTTCAGTATTGGAGTCAGGTAAAACTAAACGCTCGGCCGCCTTGTACTAAGTACAGCATTGGCTCCCAGTTGACTTTGGGAGTCGAAACTGGCTAGCTTTAGAGGCTAAGTTGGCCTGCCGCAAGACGATACCACGCGTTCAACAGGTCACCAACAAATCAGGAAAATACGGAGAATCAGTTAGTGCCTAATATTGCGTCCGCGAAAAAGAACATGCGTAAATCACGAGCAGCAATGGCGCGCAACCGCGCTCAGCGCTCGGCGCTTCGCACCGCTCTCAAGAAAGCGCATGCCGCCAACGGCGGTGAAGAAAACATCGCGGCCGTCAAGCTTCTCGACCGTGCAGCGCGTAAAGGCCTCATTCACAAGAATACCGCCGCGCGCCACAAGAGCCGCATGGCGAAAAAGGCCGCGAAGTAACTTCGAGTAGGTAAATAAAAAGCAGGGCGCCTCGATCAGAGGCGCCCTTTTTTTTCACATCGTCGCGAGCTCGCCGCCACATCGCTCGCAATACCATTCCGTTGGATAGTTCGCAGTACCGCACTCGGGGCATTTGAGCGTTTTCTGTGCGTCCGGTCGTGCGGCTTCAGTTCGCGAGCGAACCGCCTGCACACCGCCCGTTGGCGACTTCATCGATCTGGGCTTCCCCGCCGTGCTCGCTGCCGCGGTCGCCGCTGCGGCGACAGGATCGAGCGAGAGATCAGGCGCTTGTGGCGAGGGTGCACTTACGCTCGGAGCAGACTGTTGTGGCGCCGACTGCGGCGCATTTCGGTTTTCCACCGCCGTGCCGGCGCGATGACCTGCTGAAACCTGAGAAGGCGAATCGATCGTTGGAGTCGGCGCAACTTCAGGAACGGCTGCCGCACGAGGGACATCGGGCTCTACAACCGGCGGCTGTGGCTCCACTTGAATG
>DATEDH010000231.1:0-13351 GCA_035281765.1 Gemmatimonadaceae bacterium | reverse complement strand
CCATGGAATGGCGGCAACGGTCAACGGAAAGATCTACTTGATCGGTGGCCAGACCGAGGCCGATGGAGAGCCGTATGTAAACACGGTCTATGAGCTGGATCCTTCAAAAGGTCAGTGGGTCGAACGGGCAAAAATGCCAACCGCGCGCAGTGCCGGCGTCGCGTTGGTGCACGAGGGCAAGATCTACGTCGCAGGCGGACGTCCTCCGCGCGGTAACGACTTCGCGGTTTATGACCCGGCCGCAGATCACTGGGAGACGCTCCCCGATTTACCGTCACAACGCAATCACATGACCGGCGCCGTCATCAACGGCCGCCTACATGTTGTCGGGGGACGACTCGGCCCCGGTTTGTCCCCTCTCAAAACAACAGCGCACGAAGTCTTCGACCTGCAAACCAGAACATGGACGACTGCGGCGCCAATGCTGAGCGGCCGCAGCGGAATGAACGGTGTGATGGCGCGAGGGTGCTTTCACATCTGGGGCGGAGAAGACGTGACCGGTATGACACCCAATCACGAGTACTACGATCCCAAAACCGACAAATGGACACGCCTTCGCGACATGCCGATCCCTGTTCATGGTATCAACGGATCGACTTTCAAAGATGGACTGATCTGGGTCGTTGGTGGCGGCACCGGTATCGGCGGCGCTCACGCGAGTCATCACAACCAGGTCTTCCGCCCGACAGTGAGCTGCGAGTGAGGATCACAGCATGATTCAAATCTCTGACAGGCGACGATTCGTGCTTCGTCGCTGTGCGCCAATCATCGTCGTGGTGATGTCGTGGATTCCAGTTGCTGCTGCAAAAGGACAGGACTCCGCCAGCCTGACGCGCGCACTCGACCGCGCGGACCGGTTTGACGGAGGGATGGCTCCGAAACCGCAGCCAATTGCAAAGTGGCTCACGGGAAATCGCGTCGCATACTCGGATGCCGGTAAGGCGCCGTGGACTGTTTTCGAAACTCCGACATTGCGAGTACTGCAAGCTGAAGCCGGCGACACAGCGGTGGGTGGACCAGGTCCCGCGATGGCACCACCATTGGGCCTCGCTTATTTCGGACTCGCGAACTCTCAATCTGCCAGCGCGGTGCGGCAACTGTGGACAGCGAAGATAGCGGGCAACGATCTGATAGTTGCGGATACCGCTGGTGCAACACGTTTGAAATTGACAGGCGCAGAAGACTACGCGTGGAACATTCCGCCTAATGCATGGAATCGCGACCGACGCCTCTTTATCGCAGTTCGCAGCGACGACCGGTCAATCCACAAAATCCCCATCGTCGACTACAGCAGTCCAATCGAGAAGGTCACGATGGTTCCCTATCCGAAAGCGGGAACTCCTTTATCCGTCGATGAGCTGCACGTTGTAGATCCGGCTGCAGGTGTGGCGCGCCCGGTGAAGCTCGACACGCATGATGCGTATATCTGGTTACTCGGCTGGCGGCCAAAGGTATCCGAAGCACTCGTCATGCGTTTGTCCCGTACCGGCAAGCGCCTGGATTTGTTTGCGATCGAAGCGAGCGGCGATACGCGTCTGCTTGCATCCGACGAGCGTCCTGCAACTTTTGTTGGAGCGCTCGATTTCATCGCGCTCGACTGGCCGTGGCAGGTCACGCCCCTCCCCGATGAGAGCGGCTTTCTATGGATGTCAGAGCGTGACGGATGGCGTCACGTATATCACTACAGTTACGACGGCGTACTGAAGAAAAAAATCACTTCAGGTGCTTTTCCAGTTCATCGCGTTGTGTACGTCGATTCTGCGCGACGGCAGATCTACATGATCGCATCCGCGGATTCCGTTCATCCATACGATCGGCACGTCTATCGTGTCGGCCTGGATGGCAAAGGATTCAAAGCGTTGACCTCAGCGCCGGGGCAACACGAACCCGTGTTCTCTCCATCGGGCAATTTCTTTATCGATTCATATTCGAGCCTGACTCAACCGCAAACCGTCGAGCTGCGTCGCACGGATGGCACTCTGATCAAGCAGCTCGGTCAGGCTTCGACTGCGGCGTATGCGGAAATTGGCTACAAGCCGCCCGAGCCATTCCGCGTAAAAGCGGACGATGGAACCACCGATTTGTATGGTGTCCTGTATCGGCCTGCGGATTTCGATTCTACGAAACGATATCCAATTGTCGACTACATCTACGGCGGCCCGTGGCTCGCAGTCCACCAGACGACGTACCTGCCCTCGGCGGGACCTGCGGGAGCGATGCAGCGAATCTCGGCGGCGCTTGCACAGATGGGATTCATCGTTGCGATGATCGACGCACGCGGCACGCCCGGTCGCAGCAAAGCGTTTCAGGATGCGAACTATGGTCGCATCGGTCAGATAGAAATTCGCGATCACGTCGCTGCACTTCGTGCGCTTGCGCGAACGAGATCGTACATCGATACGGCTCGCGCCGGAATCGCGGGTCATTCGTGGGGTGGCTACTTCGCGATCAATGGAATGCTGATGGCGCCGGACTTTTTCAAAGTGGGTTACGCCGGCGCGCCGGGAGATCTGACAGAGGCGGCAAGTATCAATGAGCCCAATATGGGCTTGCCTGTAAACAATCAGGGAGGGTACGACGCGGGATCCAACCCTGCGCACGCGTCTGCACTCCGCGGACATCTCAAGATCATGCATGGCACGAGCGATCCGCAGGCGAGCCTTTCATCGACGATGCGCATGATCAAGGCATTGATCGATGCCAACAAGCCGTTCGATCTATTGATCATGCCTGGGCAGCCACACGGACCTCAAGGTCCTGCCGCCCGATACTATAGATATGACTTGCGCCGCTATCTGGCGACGTACCTGCTGTAACGTGACTATGAAACGTGTAATCACGATGATGGCGGTGTGCCTTTGCGAGCTCGTTTTTTCAGCATGCAAAGGTTCTCCTGCGGAGCCGAAGAATGAGCTTGGTCAGGATGCGGATTCCTGTGCGCTCGTGCGTCCCGCATTCGGAGGAGCAGCGAGCGCCGCTGACCGCTCGCTGTTTGCATACGAGGTCAATGCGCCGCTGAACCTGCAGAAGACAGTTCAGTCCACGAACAACGGGATTGAAGTGAGCACGATCTCCTTCAGCAGCCCCGACGGTGGATTGGTCACCGGATTGTTGTTCGATCCAGTCGCACGCTCGAGTCTGCGTCCAGGCATTGTCCTCATGCACGGCATGCCGGGAACTGCAGGCAACGTCGCAGGAGAGGCACTCCTTCTTGCGAGCTACGGCGCAGTAGTGATTGCGATCGATGCTCCTTTCAATCGGCGCAGCGGATCGACAGTCCGTTTCATCAATGATGATCGCAAGGAACAAATCCAGTTGATAAAGGATTTACAGCGAGCGGTCGATGTACTGCGCGACCGGCCGAACGTAGACGATGACCGGATCGCTTACGTCGGCTTCAGTTACGGCGGCGCGATGGGTGTCCTCTTTGTCTCGATCGAGCGTCGCCTCAAAGCTGCGGCGCTCGTTGTTGCAGATGGCGGTCTCGTCTCGCATTTCACCGGACCTGAAGATGCGACCGCGATGGCCACACTATCCTGCGCGACTCGCGTCAACTGGTTCAGGCAGATGGTGCCGATAGAGCCAATTCGATTCATTGCTTCCGCGTCGCCGACGCCGCTGTTACTCCAGAGCGGAAAGCTGGATGCCCTTGTATCGATAGCCGATGCGGAAACTCTGCAGGCAGCAGCTCCCGAGCCGAAGACGATCCGCTGGTACCAAGCCGGACACGGGCTCGATCTGCAGGCCGCCTATGACCGGCATGATTGGCTGCACGATCAAATCGGACTCGATCCGCGGCAATAGCTGTCAACGTCTCGTTCACGTTCTGTCAACGAATTGCGAAGAGCAATTCGCGATCGGGCTCGCTGAGCTATTGTGACGCATGCAGACAATGAGTGCATCGCGCTTGTGGGGCGCTGCCTGGAAACAATTCGCATGGTGGCTGCTCGCATGGAATGCCGCGGTGCCGATCCGCTTCGTCGGGATGATCATCGACGGACCGCAACGGCCCGGCGTCGGACGCGCAATAGTGCCACTGATCCTGGATCAGACTTCGTGGGCGCTTGCGACATACGTGATGTTCCGCGTCGCCCTGCGCGCACGGGAGAAGCCGCTGCGAGAAACCATCATTGTTCTCGCTCTGATCGCTGTCCCGTTGATGGTGCTCAGATATTGGGCGACAGACTTGATTGGACAGGCACTCGGCAGGCCTGCTCTCCCCGCGGGACGAATGCTGTGGTACAACGGTCCGTTCTATTTATTCCTGTTGATGGCCGCGGCTGCGCTCGGTCTTCTCCTCGTATCGATGCAGCGCGAGCGCGACAGCGCTGTACTTCAGGCAAACCTGAAGGCGGAGCTTGCTTCAGCGCGCCTGCAGACACTCAGACTTCAGCTCAATCCGCACTTTCTGTTCAATGCGCTCAATTCCATCGCGAGCCTTGTTCCATCGGATGCTGCGAAAGCCGACACTGCAATCGCTGCACTCTCGTCATTTCTCCGCGCCTCGCTATCAGTAAATCGAGGTGAAGAGACAACGCTGGAGAACGAGCTCAGACTCGTCGATTCGTATCTCGAGATCGAGGTGCTGCGATTCGAATGGCTGACAGTGGACCTCGAAGTGCCGGACGCCTTACGCTCAGCATGTGTTCCCGCGTTCGTTCTGCAGCTTTTAGTGGAGAACGCAATCCGCCACGGTCTGGCACCGCGCCGCTCACCGGGTCGCGTGCTCATCGCTGCTCGACTGAATGGCGAGCAATTGGAGCTCAGCGTGTCAGATGACGGTGTTGGATTCGGCGCGGGTTCGAGTGGCTCGCTCGGAATCGGATTGCAGAACGTGCGAGCGAGGCTCGTTCAATTGCACGGCTCGGATGGCATGCTGACGCTGGAGCCGGGGACCCCGCAAGGCACGATCGCGACGATACGCATTCCGTATCGGATTTGCCAATCGGAATCAACATCCAATCCTGTGGTTGCATGACTGCAATGATGCGTGTCCTGATTATTGATGACGAGCCGCTCGCGAGACAGCGGTTATGTCATCTCCTTGAAGAGATTCCGGGAACCGAAGTTGTCGGCGAATGTGGAGACGGCACCGATGCAGCGCAGGCGATCAACGACCTCGCGCCAGATGTCGTGCTTCTCGATGTGCAGATGCGCGAGATGGGAGGGTTCGCACTCGTCGATGCAATTGGCGCGAATCAGATGCCGCCGGTGGTTTTCGTCACTGCCCACGATCAGTTCGCGCTTCGTGCTTTCGATGTGAGTGCCGTAGACTATCTCCTGAAACCCGTTCAGACGCCGCAGCTCGCGCGTGCACTGCAACGAGCGGCAGAGCGACGTCGCGCAACCGATCCCGCACTGCGCGGCAACCTGCGCGCGCTCCTCGAGACAGTGAAGACAATGCTCGGCGAGACAGCTCCCTCGCCGAATGCCGTCCAGCAGGAGGGCCCGATTGTCCAGCAAGGCGTCGTCACCTTTTCCGACGTCGTTGTAAATCTCCGTGCGCACACCGTGCATAGAACCGGATCAGTGGTTGCGCTGTCTCCGCGCGGATATGCGCTGCTTGCAACGTTGGTCTCGAGGCCGGAGGAAGTCATCACGCGGTCGCAGCTGCTGCGCGAGATCTGGGGATATGCATCGGACGTCATGTCACGCACCGTCGATATGCACATCATGGAGCTTCGGCGAAAACTCGAAGTCGATCCAGCTAATCCGCGTCACTTTCAAACAGTGCGAAAGAGCGGGTACAGGTTCACGCGCGAATAATCGTCGCTTCGTCACGCTCAACGGCGCGGCGTTTTTGCGCGTGGCCGAGCCAGATACCGAGCGCCGCCCATGCGACCGCGATTGGGATGGTGGCAGCAACGAGCGCACCGACACCCGGGGCAAGCCGACCCAGCAACCCTTCTATTTGAGAGCCAGCGACATCGCCACCGCGATAGACAAAGGTGTCGATGAACGCTTTCGATTTGTACTTATCCTCGCGTGGTACAACCGTGAACAAGGTCTCGCGCGCAGGTCTCGTGAGTGAACGCTGTGTCGCACTGAACGTCGCCTGAAAGATTGTCAGCATTGCGAGTGACGCGACAAACGCGAGACCCGCGAAACCAAGAATAGCGGTGATCGGCAGCAGTGCGAGAGTCACATGAACGCCAAATCGTTTCATGAAGTGACCGGTGACGAGGGCCTGCAGGACGAGCGTAGTGAGCTGCGTATAGAAATCGAGGCGCGCGAAGATTCCAGTGCGCATATCCAGGTCGTCGCCCAGCGCAGCGACCATTTGAAGGCGAGTGAAGTAGATGAACGTACCGATCACGGTGAGGGTCAGCACGTACCCGGAGATCCCCAGCAGGTAGCGCGAGCCGAATACCACAGCGCGCAGTCCCTCCCATGCGCTGCCTCCGATGACGGCGCTTTCATCAACTGCCCGCGAATCATGTGAGGACACCGCGTGGCCGGGCTGCAATCGCGCGACTGCCCACGCGCACACCACTGCCAACCCGAGCAATGCGGCCGATACAGGGAGCAGCGCTGCAGTTCCAAAAGGTTTTGCGAGGCGTGAAGCGAGCCACGGACCTGCGATTGCGCCGAGTGAGCCGCCCACTGAGATGATTCCAAAAAGACGCTTGCTCTGATCCAGTGCGAACCTGTCAGCCATCAGCGCCCAGAACACCATCGTCGCGAACAGGTTGAAGACACTGAACCAGACGAAGAACACCATTCCGCTCGCTTCCCCGATTGCCTCCGGTGCACCGACGAGTACGGCCCAGAACGCAATGAGACTCAGGCCGAAGAAGATGTATGTCGCTGTGATGAAGACCAGTCGCCGGGTGCGGCTGACCAGGAACGCGAACACCGGATTCACCGCGAGTGTGACGATCGCTGTCCCGACGAAGAGCCATCGCACCGTCTCGATCCCTCGCCGTATGCCGAGTGCGTCGCGTGCGGGGCGGATGACCATGAGCGCGGTGAGAATGAAAAAGAAACAGAGCGATGAAGCAATCACAACAGCCGCTTCGCCGCGGCGTATCTGGGTGATGCGCCTGATGATTGTGTTGATGCCAGGCGGTGCACCTGTGAGCGTCGATGTTGTCATCGACCGACGATGCTGGATGCGTCGGTCTCGCACAACGAATTGCGCGTCAAGGTCTTGTTCACGCTTTGTCAACAGAGGGGTGTTGACGGAGCGTAGACAGAACGTTGACGCGCGTTTCATTGCGCCGTGGCTGTGTACGGTTTCACAATGATCTACGACTTTCTCATCACATCTCACGTCAATCTGAACGACTCATGGTCAATCGTCGCGAATTCGTTGGAATCACGCTCGGCGCAGGCGCAACGCTCGCGCTGAATGCGAAGCTGCTGCGTGCGCTCGAGCAGCAGGCGGGCGGAAAGCTCATTCAGCGGGCAATTCCGTCTTCTGGAGAGATGGTCCCGGTTATCGGACTGTCGTTCTCTAACCATCCGACATGCGCGGATCACACCGCGCTCAAGGAAGTTCTCAAGACGTTCGTCGCCAACGGCGGCAGAGTCTTCGACGCGATGCATACGAGTGTTGGAAATGCGGAGGAATTCCATGCAAGCGTTGCCAAAGAGCTCGGTGTGGAGAACAAACTGTTCTGGTCGACACGGGGGATACCGAGCGGAGGGGCGGGTGGGCCCAATGGCCCGGGTGCAGCTGCCGCGAGAGCGCATGTCGAGGGTTGGCTATCGCGGCTGAATGTCCAGAAGATTGACCTTGTGATGCTGCCGCCACAGATCGATCCAGGCCACCTGGCCGTTCTGAAGGAGATGAAGAAGGACGGGCGTGTCCGCTACATCGGGGTGCAGGTGATTGGCGATCCGCTGTATCCGCAGCTGGAGTCGGTGATGCGCAATGAGCCAATCGATTTCATTGGAGTCGATTACGACATTGGCAATCGAGCTCGCGTAGAGGACACGATCCTGCCGCTTGCTCAGGAGCGGAAGATAGGGGTGATGGCGTTTTTCCCTCTCGGGAATAATTCAGGGCTCAGCTGCGGCGGCACTGGCCGTAATTTGTTCGCGCGCGTTGGCAAGACGCCGCTGCCTGAGTGGGCCGCGGAGTTCGATGCAAAGACATGGGCACAATTTTTCATCAAGTACATCGTCAGCCATCCGGCGATTACCGTGGTTCGCGTTGGTACGACCAAGGCATCGCACATGCTCGATGACATGAGTGGCGGCATCGGCCGGCTGCCGGATGAGGCAATGCGAAAGCGCATGGCTGCGTTCATCGACGCGCTTCCTGAGCTTCCCCCGATGGCACCACCTCCGCAGGCAACTCCCGGAATCACTCTGCCAGTGGCGGTGCTCGATCGCTATGTGGGAGAGTACAAGGCGGCATCCGGATTCACTGCGATCATTCGCCGCGATGGAGATAAGCTGTTCGTGAAGCCCGGCAACAATCCGGAAGCGCCGCTCATCGCGCGGACGGAGACGCGCTTTCAGGATCCTCGCGGTCCGTTCTTCGAATTCCAGCTCGATGGTCAGGGTAAGGTGACCGGGGCTGTTCTCGAGCAGCAGGGCCCGCAGGGCACGCAACGCATGACGCTGGAGCGCAAATAGCTCCACTGCATTGTTGTCCGCTCTTCAACTGAATCAGTCAGGGTCTTTGCTCGACTAATATTTCCCCGGATGCACCTTTCTCTTACCTTCTGCTGTCAACAAAGGAGAGAGTGCATTGAGCGAAGCCCTGGCTGGTATCGCCCTTGGTGTTCTCACGATTGTCGCCGCCCGGAGCATTCGTGGCCAGCGTTGGTTCTATTCAATCGGTCTGCTGACTCTGCCCAGCTTGTACGCTTTATTTGCGCTGAGAGTTGGTGAACGCGCCGTGGGCATTCAGGAACTCATGTACGGCCTGCCGTTTCTCGCAGCGGGCTTATTCTTCGCGTTCGTGAGTGTCCGGGCGTCAGCGATAATCGTCGGTGGGTTCTGGATACTTCACGCTGTGTACGATCTGATCCATGATCACTTCATGACTAACGCCGGCGTGCCTGATTGGTATCCTGTTTTCTGCTTCGCGGTTGACGTCGTCGTCGGTGGGTACGTGCTGTGGCTCGCGACTCGTATCTCGAATGCAAATCTCCGCGAGGCATAATACCAAATGGACTCACATCGAATATTCAAGACTTCGTTTGCCAGTGTGTATCCGCATTATGTGCAGAAGGCCGAGAAGAAAGGACGCGACCGAAACGAAGTCGATGAGGTCATCTGCTGGCTGACGGGCTATACCGTTGAGACATTGCACATGCAGATCGATCGTAAAGCAGACTTCGAGACGTTCTTCAGTGAAGCGCCAGCGCTCAATCCGAATGTGAGCAAGATTACGGGTGTCATCTGCGGCGTTCGCATCGAAGAGATCGAAAATCCGCTGATGCGGAAGATACGTTATATGGATAAGCTCGTGGACGAGCTGGCGAAGGGAAGGCCGATGGAGAAAATCCTCCGAAGGTGAGCAATCCACCACCGTCATCTTGAACAGATCAGTGAGAAATCGGTATGCGACCGCTTAAGTATTCCATCAACGTCACATTGGATGGCTGCACGGACCATCGCTCGGTTATCGCAGATGAGGAGCTGCATCGTCGCGCTGCGGAGAATATTGCGCAGGCGGACGCGCTCATCTTTGGCCGCGTGACGTACGAGATGATGCAGGAAGCGTGGCGGCCGGGTCCGGGCGGCGCGAGACCTGACTGGATGGAGCCATGGATGGAGCCATTCGCGCGCACCATCGACGCAAAAAAGAAGTACGTAGTGTCGAGCACACTGAAGCAGGTCGACTGGAACGCTGAGCTCATTCGCGGAGATCTTGCAACCGCTGTTCAGCAGCTCAAGGAAGAGGACGGGGCAGGACTTTTTGTTGGAGGCGTGATGTTACCGCAGACGCTTGCTGAGCTGGGATTGATCGATGAGTACGAGTTTGTCGTGCATCCTAAAGTGATGGGCCATGGACCGACGCTGTTCGCGGGCTTAACGAAAGCGCTCGACCTGGAATTACTCAGCCGGCTCGAGTATCAGTCCGGAGCGGTCGCGATGCGCTATCGACCACGAAGAGCGGAGCTCTGACCGGATATCGACGCTAGTGCACCAGTGACTGGTCGAAGAACGTGCGCACAATCGAAGACAATGTAGTGAGCGCCTGCTCCGGTTCGATTGTGCCGAATTTCATCCACCGTGCCGCTTTATCGGTCACCAGCCGTGACGCGAGCGCGGCATCAACAAAGTTCAGGTGGTACGCGCCGTGGATGATTATGCGACGGGCCGACACGGACTCGCTCGAGATCGCGTTCCAGTCATCAGTGCGACGCTTTTCACTTCGCTCCAGGCCTTGTCGTACCAGATCCATATGCTTCGGTGACGGATTCGAAGGCGCCTCATCGATCGTCGGCGATTCCGAGCTGATGAGAAGAAGAGGCTGACGCGGTCTCGCTTCGCGAACGTCGCCCATGGGATCGCCGTCAATGTTGACTGCGGCACGAATCAGCGTGTCTCGCGCCGCAACCACTAGTGCGGTCGTTCCACCAAGCGAATGGCCGAATGCGCCGATTCTATGAGTGTCGATTCGCCCTCGCAGAAAGCCTCGGTCGTTCATCTGTAGAATGTGATGAAGTGAGAACAGCGCATCGTCATGAGCGATTGCCTGATCGGTACCGATTTTCTCTCCGCGGCCCAGTGATTGATGCACGACTCGCCGGTCGGGAAATTCGACCGGATCCGCAAAACCTGTTGGCGAGATCCCGACGACGACATAGCCGTGACTGACGAGATCGTCGATCATCACTGAGTAGTCACTCGCGAGCCAGCTTAGTCCAGGGATGAACAGAAGGACAGGGAATTGCGAGCTCCCTCCAGGAACCGGTGCATCCGTTCGCTGCCTGACCGAAAAAGTTTTCATCGCTGAAGCGACTTCAGGCCCGAACCGGGTGCGCAATACATCGAGCTTCTGACTTTGCCATTCAGCAGGCAGCGGTAATTCCTCCGCCTCACGTGACCCGGATGCCGGATACCACACCCACCCGCTTATCTCTCTGAATCGACTGGAATCCGTGACGTCTCTTCTCGTACTGTCGATCCAGTATACCTGGCGACGACCAACGGCGAATTGGCCGGCCGGCGCGATCGAAGGGATACGAATCGACGTCTGGGCCGAAGCAATTGCTGGCGCTAGACCACACACGATGAAGAAAAATCCAATCCGCATAACATCATTGACACAGCATTTGTCGAAAGAGTTCGAATGACCGTGGCGAGCGATAGAGTTTTAGCGTCGCTCGCAATTAATTCGACTGACTTGCACCTTTATTCCAGGCAGGCACTCGTTTTCAAACTTCGAGGAGATTATCCAACTGTATGTCGATATGGACCAACATCCTGCGCAGCACGGCGTGCCTATTTGTCCTTGCCGCCGCCAGTGAGACGAGCTTCGCGCAATCGAAGCCGACAGCTCCAGCAGGATGGAAGCTCGTCTGGAGCGATGAGTTCAACGGCAAGACACTCGATCTGAAGAAATGGAACGTCCTCATTCGCGAGACGAGCAAACACGGCGAGCTTCAGTACTACGTTCCCGACGAGGTCTATCTTGAAAACGGATACCTGAGAATCCGCAGCCAGGTTCGCGATTACGGCGGAATGCATTACACGAGCGGACGCCTCAGCACAGATCAGCGCTTCGCACCGACTTATGGCCGATTCGAGATCCGCGGGCGCATGCCGACAGGAAAAGGAATGTGGCCTGCATACTGGCTCTATCCGCAGAATCGCGACTGGGCGATGGAACAGCTCATGTCGAAGGCAATCGAGGAGAAGCGGGAGTCATCGATTCCCGAGCTGCGTCCATGGTATAGCGAAATCGACATCATGGAATACCTCGGCCACGAGCCCAACGTTTTTTACGGAACGCTCCACTACACGACGTTCAACGGCGAGAAGAAGAGCAGCTCCGGAAAACTCACCACCGTGGATCTGTCGAAGGATTTTCACCTGTACGCACTCGAGTGGGAACCGAATGAGATTCGCTGGTATGTCGATGACAGTCTCGTTCACAAGAGCGTGCTCGGAGTGCCGCACACTCCTCACTATTTGATCCTGAACACAGCTGTCGGCGGATCGTGGCCGGGCAACCCGGATTCAACTACGAAGTTTCCGCAGTTTCACGATATCGACTACGTAAGGATTTATCAGCGACAGAAATAGGCTCTCGCAGGAGCGCGCCCGATGATTATAGAATGCGTTGCCGCACTTGTGCGCCCGGGACAACTGGGAAGCTCGTACGCGCTCATTCATGACATCGGTGACGCGGTGCCGGTCGGCATCGCTGTACAGGATGGCAATCTCGCTGAAGTGAACAAAAAAACTGGCAGGCGTGTGACGGCGAGGGAGCTGTTGGAGTTCGCCTCGAATTACCTTGGTGCCGATTTCATATTCTGGGGCATTGAGGAGCCATATTTTTCGGATGACGTCGTGCCTACGATCGCAAAACTCATCTCACCGGCACTAACAACCCCTTCGACTCATGCCTGAGACAAAAACGAAGTTCACGGATGCAAGTGTCGGCGACTACATCGCTTCGCGGGGCAGCGATCAGCAGCGTGCTGATTGCAAAGAGCTGATCGCTCTCATGAAACAGCTCACGGGCAAGTCTCCCAGGATGTGGGGACCAAGCATTGTGGGCTTTGACTCCTATCGGTACATATACGAAAGCGGGCACAGCGGCGAAGCGCCATTGGCAAGCTTCGCAATCCGTGGCCGCGATCTGGTGGTCTATATATCTCCGACGCAGGAAGACCAGAAGTCACTACTTCCGAAGCTCGGCCCGCATCGAATGGGAGGATCATGCCTTTACTTCAAGCAGTTATCCAACCTCGATAAAGTCGTGCTTCGGAAGCTTGTCGCCAACTCGATAGATAAGTTGCGACGGCGGTACTCCTGATCTTCTGCGGCGGAATAGTAACGACATGATCGAATGTCATCGACGGTAAAATGAAACGAGTTGCATCTCTACTATCAGCTCTGTTGCTGGCATTCGGCGTCGGCTTTCCCACCGCAGAAAGCCAGATAAAGAAGGTTTCGAAAACGATGGTTTGGGAGCCGGGGCCCGAGGGAAAGCAGTTGCCGATATGGCCCGATGGTCTCGTGATACAAAAACCGGAATCCGACAACAAACCCGAAGAAGTTGGCAACGGTTCCAGGCTGGTTGCGGGGCGGCCGTGGCACTGGGCGAGTAATGTCTCGCGCCCAACGATGACGATCTACCAGCCCAGGGGACGAAATACTCGGGCTGCGATGATCGTCCTTCCAGGTGGTGGATACGCCGCCGTCGCAATGGATCTGG
>DATEDH010000230.1:0-8232 GCA_035281765.1 Gemmatimonadaceae bacterium | reverse complement strand
GCATCGGCTTTCATGGTCGCCGGAAGCTTCTTTGCGGTAGGCAGCACGTTCTTCTGCTACCTTCTCTATCGCGGCAGGTTGATTCCACAGTGGCTGGCGATTGTCGGACTCGCAGGATCTGCAGTGATGGCAATACTGCTTCCACTGGAGATGGCGGGGTTGGCGACCGGCAAGATCGTCAGTTATGCATGGGTGCCTGTTGGAATCTTCGAAGTTGTGGTGGCCGTATGGTTCCTTATCAAAGGCACTTATTCTCCGCAAATTTCATTTAATGAAAGATCTTAAGCTCACGCAGCGCGAGCTCGATATCATGAGTGTGTTATGGGAGATGGGCGAAGCGACAGCAACGGAAGTTCGCGAGCGCATCGATCCTAATCTCGCATACACGAGCGTCTCGACGATGATCAGGATGCTGGAGATGAAGGGGTACGTTGCGCACCGGCGCGGTGAGGGAAAGACACACATCTACTACCCGGTGATCGCTCCGGAAAAGGCAGGAGCGTCGGCGCTCGGACGCGTGCTCGACAAGATATACGGCGGCTCACCCATCAAGCTTCTTGCGCATCTCGTGGAGCAGCGCAAGCTTTCCGATACCGAGCTGAAGCGGATGCGTGAGCTGCTCAACAGCTCGAAGAAAAAGAAATAATCGCAGTCACCCCTATCTACAGGGGGTTCGATGAAGCAGCAGCTTTTACTCGCACTGTTGCTCTGCAATGCCACCGCGATGCAGGCACAGGTTGTTCGCGGCCGCATCGCTGAAAAATCCTCGCGCGCTCCGGTGGCTGGAGTGGGAGTACTGCTTCTCGATCGCACTAACCGGCCGCGAATGGCTGCTCTCACTGATTCGAGTGGATACTATCGAATCGTCGCCCCAGCTGAGGGCGCCTATCGTTTGAGCTTTTCGCGGACGGGCCTGACGACTCTCCGCATCAATACAGTCAACCTGCGCAGCGGATCGGACATGGTTCTCGATACCGCCTTGACCATGAGCGTAACGACGCTGACGCCGGTAAACGTCGAGGCCAAGCTCGAGGTTCACCCACCCCCCGGCAACCCTCACAAGTACGATGAATTCCTGCGACGAAAGTCACTCGGCTTCGGACACTTCATTACACGCGACGAGATCGACTCAAAACCTCAGTCAGATACACGCGCCCTGTTCTCAAATATCGCGGGGATCAAGTTCCGGATAGACGGTGCACGATGGTTTCTCACATCGCAACGCTGCAGCGGCGGATCGATACCCGGGATGGGAACCGGAAACTACCGCAAGCCGCTCAAAGACGAAAAATACGACCCGATGATTTTCATTAACGGCCTTCCGATTTCGCGGAGCAGTAATGGAATGGAGATGCTGCGCGAGATTCCACCGCAGGAAATCGAGGCGGTCGAAGTTTATCAGGGTGCTGCGGAGATGCCGCCGGAAGCAAAAGGTGACGCCTGCTTCGCGATTTTTATCTGGCTCAGATAACAAAGAAAGCCCACCGCGAAAACGGTGGGCTTTTTCAGGCGCGCGGGCTTTCTCTTTACTGCACCGCGTTGATCATGTCGAAGATCGGCAGGTACATCGAGACAACCATTCCACCGACAACGACGCCGAGGAATACGATCATCACCGGCTCGAGGAGTGAGAGAAGGTTGCTGACTGCCGCATCGACTTCTTCATCATAGAAGTCGGCGATCTTCGAAAGCATCTCGTCCAGGCCTCCCGTCTGTTCACCGACCGAGATCATCGAGATAACCATTGGCGGGAAGACGCCCGATTTCTTGAGCGGCTGTGCGATTGTGTCACCACCGGCGATCGACGAACGCGATTCCATGATCGCATCCTGGACCACTCGGTTACCTGCAGTCTTTGCGGTGATCTCGAGTCCATCGAGAATGCTCACGCCGGAGCTGATGAGTGTGCCGAGCGTACGCGTAAAGCGCGACACTGCCGACTTTCTGAGAACGTCTCCAAGAACCGGCACTTTCAGCATGAACTTGTCGATCTTGAGGCGACCATTTGCCGTTGCACGATACCGCCTGAACATGAATACGGCCGCGACGATCGCGCCAAGCACCATGTACCAGTAGCCCTTGAGGAATCGCGACGCACCCATGACGATTCGCGTCGGGAGCGGAAGAGCAAGACCCGCTGAAGTGAACAGGTTTTCGAACACCGGGATGACGAAGATGAGAAGCACCGTCACCGCGATACCTGCAACCGCCATAATCACCGACGGATAGATCATTGCGCCCTTCACCTTTCGGATAAGGGCGTCGTTCTTTTCCATGAAAGTCGCAAGACGCATGAGAATGGTGTCGAGAATACCACCTGCCTCACCGGCCGCGACCATGTTCACATAAAGATTGCTGAACGCCTGGGGATGCTTGCCCAATGCATCGGCAACGGTATTTCCCGACTCGACGTCGAACACGACCTTCCGCATGATCTCGGACAGAACCTTGTTTTCGCTCTGTTCCGCGAGAATGGTCATTGCCTGAACGAGCGGAAGACCAGCGTTGATCATCGTCGAGAACTGACGCGTGAGAATGACGATGTCACGCATCTTGATGTGTCCACGCTTCGGCTTTTTCGGCGTCGCCTCGTCGATCTTGATGACGTTGAGCCGCTGACGGCGGAGCTGCGCAATGACATCGTCCCGCGACTGCGCTTCGAGCGTCGCGGTACGAATGTCACCTGCGAATGATCTTGCTGTGTATGTAAACGTTGCCATCAGTCTGACTCCGAAATTCTGTTGTTGCCTTGCTGGTAGCTGCTTGCGGGTAGCTGGTTGCTGCAGTTAGACCAGCCGGCATCCGCGGACAGCGCCCCCTCTCGAACACTGCCGCGAATGTCGGTCTGTGCTACCGTCTTCCGAGACCGCCCGTCAGAGGTCGCTGAGTCACCGGAGGCTTTTTCTCCTCGGACTCGGGATCCTTGCCGATCATGCGGTTGAACTCTTCCTGCGAATTGGTCACGCGCAGCGCTTCGTCGAGTGCGATGTCCTTGCTCATATAAAGCGCGTACAGTGCATCGTTCAGCGTCTGCATGCCGTGCTTCTTGCCGGCCTGCATCGCGGAATAGATCTGGTGAACCTTGTCGTCTCGAATCAGTGCGCGAATTGCCGGAGTCACGACAAGAACTTCCGCTGCCATGGCGCGGCCACGTCCTGATGCACGCGGCACGAGCGTCTGAGTGATGATTCCCTCGAGCACGAACGCGAGCTGCGCCCTGACCTGCGACTGCTGATGCGAAGGAAACACGTCGATGATTCTATTGATCGCCTCGGCCGCAGAGTTGGTGTGCAGCGTCGCAAACGCGAGGTGACCGGTTTCCGCAATGGTGAGCGCTGCCTGGATTGTCTCCAGGTCGCGCATTTCACCGATGAGAATTACGTCCGGATCTTCACGAAGCGCGTATTTCAGAGCGTTCGCGAATGATTTTGTATCGGTGCCAACCTCACGCTGATTGATGAGGCAGCCCTGGTGCTTGTGAATGAATTCGATTGGGTCTTCGACAGTGATGATATGACCCTTTCTCTCGCGATTGATCTTGTCGATCATCGCGGCGAGAGTGGTCGATTTACCCGAGCCTGTCGGACCGGTTACGAGAACAAGACCGCGCGGCTTTTCCGCCATGCGTGCAATCGATGCGGGAAGACCGAGGTCCTGGAATGTCTTGATTGAGAATGGAATCTGCCGGATGACCATCGAGACGCATCCGCGCTGCCTGAAGCAGTTGCCGCGGAAGCGCGCAAGGCTCGCGATGCCGAACGAGAAATCGAGCTCGTCATCCATCTCGAAGCGCTTCTTCTGGTTTTCCGTGAGAACCGAATACGCCAGCTGAAGCGTGTCCTTGGGATTGAGAACGCCACCGGTGCGCGCGCTTGTGATCTCACCATCGATGCGAAGCTTTGGAGTTTCGCCGGCAACGATGTGAAGGTCCGATGCGCCAAGCGAAACCATCTCCTCGAGGAGCGTGCGAAGGTTCATTCCCATCGCGGGCGCCTGACGGCCTGCAATAGGATGTGCCGGCGGCGCCTCCGGAGGCGCGCCGGGACCCTTCAATGGCTCCATTGGGGCGACAGGAGTTGGGATCGGCATACTCATCTGGATACTCTGGCTTTATTCATCGCTTTAATGACGAGTGACGGTGTTCGCAGGTAATGGCAGAGCGCGCGGTAATCAAATCCCGCCCCCTTAAAGGAGCGTGACCAATCCACCGTATTGACGAGCGAAATCGCGCTTCGTCCCAAAGCCGAGTGGCTTGGCTGAGCCGTTACTGGAGGTGGGCCGCGAAGAACTCCAGCACCCGAGGCCACGAATCCCTCTGAGCCAGCGCATTCTCGGCGAGTGTGCCGCCGGTTTCGATTCGGCCACCAGCGATCCGCGTCGACTCTGCCTGCGGCAGTCCGGCTTTGCCGATCTGGTGACCGGCGCGGGGATAAATCAGATATCTATCTTTCGCCGCGAACCGGGACGCACTTCGTCGCGAGCGGATCTGATCCGCCATCTCCGCAGAAGGCCAGAGCTGGTCATCCCTGCCAGCGACGATCATCAGCGCACCGCGAAATTTCTCGATTGGAATGACTGCTCTCGAATAGTTACGCGCAGTCAACAGGCGATGGCGATAATTGACTATTGGACGCATGGGTTCGCCGGGACCGGGTCGATACGCTGGATCACGTCCCTGTGCAATGAACGCAACAAGGGCTCCGGCGTATGTCCATGAGGATGTCTCCGCGTCAGAGCAGATGCATGACCACGTGACACTGCTTGGCGCGTATGCAACGACGGCTTTGACACGCTTATCGAGTGATGCGAGGAGCAGCGCGGCCTCCGATCCTTTGGAAGTCGCAAGTACACCGATTTCCCCGGGACGCGCGTAACCCGACTCAGTCAATCGAGTAATGGCTCGCTGGATATACTCGATCGGAATTTCCTTCAGTTCCGAGGGAACGCCCGAGGCACCAAAGTACGCCACCGATGCTGTGATATACCCAGCGGCAGCAAGCTCTTTCGCTTCATCGCGCCCGCTGTCACCGCCTTCCGAGCCGCCGAGCACAATGATCCCAGGCAATAGAGGTTTCCCCACAGGCCGGAAGACGGACCAGACAAGGCCAGAATCGCCAGGCAGACTTATCTGCTCGACTTTTTCCTGAGCATCAACCGTGGCGGCCGCAATAGACAACGCGATAACGAGCCGTCGCATCATGCAGCTGTGACAGCACAACCCCGCGAACGGTTTTGAATTGTCGAGCCGGGGTCGATCCGGCCAACGATGTCAGATGCTGGTCTCTCTCACCACGTGATCGAGCGAAGCAATTCCTTTAATAACCTTGAGCCAGCCATCCATACGCAGCGTCAGCATTCCCTCAGCAACGGCTGCGGCGGCAATCTCGGCCGCACCAACCTGTTTCATGACCAGGCGACGCAGCGATGGCGTCATGTTCATCGTCTCGTACAATCCCTGTCGGCCCTTAAGACCGGTGCCGCTGCAGACGTCGCAGCCACGCCCGCGGAAGAACGGGAGGTCACCGATCGGAGTGTCCAGCGTGACCTTCTGCGTATACGGAGCAGCAAACTTCGTTGCACGCGGCTTCGCATCGGCAAGCGCAACGTCGCTGAACTTGAGATCACGCAACGTCATGTCGGGGGTCACCTTTGCGACAGCCAGCTCCGCCTCTTCAGGCGTGTACTTCTCCGCGCAATGAACGCATATCCGCGGAACAAGTCGCTGCGCAACAATCAAATTGATTGCCGATGCAACGTTGAAGCTCTCGATACCCATATCGAGGAGACGCGTAACCGTCTCTGGTGCCGAGTTCGTGTGAAGCGTGCTGAGTACGAGGTGACCGGTGAGGGCGGCCTTGATACCGATGCTCGCCGTTTCAAGATCTCGAATTTCACCGACCATGATGATGTTCGGATCCTGACGCAGGAATGCGCGCAGCGCGGCGGCGAACGTCATGCCGATTTCCGATCGCACGAGCACCTGATTGATGCCGAACAGGTTGTACTCGACAGGATCTTCCGCAGTCATGATGTTGACGTCGACACTGTTCACTCTGGATAGAGCAGAATACAGCGTCGTGGTTTTTCCCGAACCGGTTGGTCCCGTTACCAGCACCATCCCATACGGATTCGCAATCGCGTCGAATATCTCCCGCTCAGCACGCGGCTCGATACCGAACGCCGCGAGATCGAGGTTCAGGTTGCCCTTGTCGAGAATTCGGAGCACGACCTTTTCGCCGAACAATGTCGGAAGGGTCGATACGCGATAGTCGATGACGCGATTTAAAATCTTGAGCTTGATACGCCCGTCCTGCGGAATGCGGCGCTCCGAGATGTTGAGGCTGGCCATGATCTTGAAACGCGAGATCAACGCAGCCCTCAATTTCAGAGGCGGCTTCATGATCTCGTTCAGTACGCCGTCGATACGGTATCGCACCCGCAGCTCGTGCTCGAAGCACTCGAAGTGAATGTCGGAAGCGCCGCGCGTCACAGCGTCGGTCAGGATTGCATTGATGAGCTTGACGACCGGCGCATCCTGGACCGCGATTGACAGAGCGGCAGCCGACATTTCCTCTTCGAGCTGCTCGACGACCTCGATGTCTCCGTCATTTACGCTCGCGATGTCCTTGAGGAGCGTTTCCATCTGCGCATCGTTGGACTCGTACTGCTTCTCGATGGCATTTCTGAGCGTGTACTCGCCGGCGATCACGGGGAAGATGTCGCAGCGGGTAATGAACTTCAGGTCTTCCAGCACTGTCGGACTGCTCGGATCGGCCATCGCGACAGTCAATGTGCGACCGTCGCGTTTCAGAGGGAGAATCAGGTGCCTGATCGCCATCTCATTCGGTATGAGACGCGCGATTTTAGGGTCGACTTCGAAGCTCGAAAGATCGACCGCCGGCATCCGGTACTGACGCGCGAGCATGCGCGTCATCTCGGTCTCTTTTACGTAGCCGAGCTTGACGAGATTATACCCGACGCGGGTGCCGTTTTCAGATTGTTCCTGCAACGCACGGGCGAGCTGTTCGCGTGATATGAGACCTTCGCGGACGAGCATGTCCCCGATGCGCTCGGAGATTACGGCAGGTGCGGTCAATTCTCGGTGTCTCCCCTTGGCGGTCGTCGCCGTTTACCGGCTTTGGACCGCGTCATTGCTGTCGTTGAAGGACGCGGAAGCAACGAAAAGGTTACGACTGGGCGGATGCGCTCAGCCAACTTTGGCCCGACTCCTCGGACGCGCTGCAGCTGCTCGAGACTACCGAATGGCCCCAGGGAATCGCGGTCCTGAACTATGCGCTGAGCGAGAGACGGTCCGATACCGCGAACCGTTTCAAGCTCTTCGGCAGTCGCGATGTCGACGTCGATAATGGCCGGTGCTGCCGGCTCAACCGGTTTGGGTTTTTTGGCCTTTTTGGAGCGGCCACGTTTCCTGACGGAGTCGACGGTCTGGATTTGCTGGTGAAGTGCGGCTTTGGCCAACACGGGCACTGCATCGCGGTGAGCTAGCGCACGCGTGGCGCGTGCTGCCGAGCCGAGGGCTAAGACAGTGCCGAGGAATAGGAGGGCTTTGCGTTCGCCGGGGGTTCCCATGGGGCGAACTGTACGGGGGCGGGAAATAAAAACGTCATCGATCGAAAACAGCTGAAACCGATCGACTGCGAAGCATTCGGCACACAAGTAGTCTGCGCACTTTATTAACAGGGAGCGCAGTGAGCACAGTGAGGTTATGAGGGTTGTCTGAGTGGCTGTTCATGTTGGCCCAATCTGACAACCACTGTCACCGCGACTGACAAACCTCAAAACCTCACTGTGCTCACCGCGCTCCCTGTTAATCTTTGCTGTTCACTGAGTGCTCTATCTGAGCAGTGCCTCGGCCACTTCGCCAACAATCGACAGTGATCGCGCTGAAATCTTGTCGATCGTATCGGTTGGCTGGTGATGATAGGGATAGTCGATATCGATCACGTCGATCACGCGGTATCCCGCCTCCAACAGCGGGACATGATCATCGGTTATTGCTCCCTGCTCCACCGGGAGAAATACACGATCATGTCCCAGATCTTTCGCGGTCGACCACACGCGCTCGACAACTTCGGGCGCCTGCTGCATCGAATAACCTTCCTTCTTGATCGCTAGATCCTTGTCACCGATCATGTCCCATAACACACCAAATATCGGCTTGTAACCGGAGTCGGGCGGGTTCTTCGAGAAATAACGAGACCCTATGAGAAC
>DATEDH010000229.1:0-11074 GCA_035281765.1 Gemmatimonadaceae bacterium | reverse complement strand
TCGCGGATCCGGCTGCTGCCGTTATTACGAATCGCCTGCGGTTCATCCCCACGCTCCGGTGCGCGCATCTGTGAGACATAACGATCCGCGCGTCAACTGAGGGATGGATAGAACGAAACTGCGCGGTTGTTCCGGGAGGGTGGTGTAGTCGCCTACAGAGGGTTGGGGGATTCCCCTATGGCACAGTACGCGCATATCGCTGCATTCTTCGGCGCGGACAGGCGTTCAATAATCCGCACTAACCAAACGGAAAGAAAAACTATGTTCAGCGGCGCACATCTGCATCTGCTCGTAAATCATGCTCCGATATTCGGAGCGATATTCGCCACAGCTTTGCTGATCATTTCGTACTTTGCGGCGCCCACGATCATGCGGCGGATGGCATTCGTGATCCTCATCGTGACAGCGATCGCCGCGGTGTTCGCTGACAAAACCGGCGAGCCCGCAGAGGATGCGATCCGCCGGTATCCCGGCGTTCAGCGCAGCATCATTCACGAGCACGAAGAGATGGGCGAGAAGGCGTATTACATCGCGATCGTAGTCGGGCTCGCCGCGATATTTGCGCTTTACAAGTGGCGCAATCGTCCCGTTCCCGGCGGCTTCAATGTTCTCATGATCCTGGCATCCGCATTTCTCAGCGGTGCCATGATCTACACCGGGCTGCTTGGCGGCCGGGTTCGCCACACGGAAGTCCGGCCCGGCGCCGTGGACGCGGATGCGCTCAAGATCGAGCCGCCGCGGCAAAGGCCGCCCGCGGCTCAGCCCGCGCCCTGATTACGCCGCGGCGGTAATACCCAGCTCTTTCAAAAGCTCACGGCGGGCAACATCGATTCGCGATTTCACGTCTTCGCGAAGCTTTGCGACATCCTCATCAGTTAGACCGTCCGTCGGCACAGGCGGCAGAACGCGGGCTTTTGCAGTTGCCTTGCGAAAGATGAAGCTGTTCTTCGCCATGCAGTGGCGAGTGCCGGCGACTGCGATAGGGAGAATTGGAACGCCCGCTTGAATTGCGAGCTTGAATGCGCCGTCCTTGAAGGGAAGGAGCTCGGTTGTCTTTGAGCGCGTGCCTTCAGGAAAAATCAGCACGGAAACTTTTTTCTCGAGACGATCACGACATTCGGCGAGAGCGTTGATCACGCTTTCACGCTTGCCGCGAATCAATGGCACGTCGTTGGCCATTCGCATCATCCATCCCATGACGGGGATGTTGAAAATCGCTTTTTTGGAGAGCCACTTCATTTCCCACGGAAAGTGGCTGATGAGAAAGATGTCAGCGTACGATTCGTGGTTGGAGACTGCGACGTATGGATTGCGCGGATTGTCCGGCAGCGGGCCGTCGATCTCGAAATGCCAGAGCGGATTGAGCTTGACCTGCGCGACGGCAAGATGCCGAAATGCGCGGCCCGCATAGTATCGCCCTCGATCCCATGCCGCGGTCGCGATCCATACGACCGAGACGTAGAGAAGCCCGAGGCAAACTATGAGTATCGTGACAAACCAGATAAATCCGCTGAGTACCCTGTCCATCCACAAAAAATACCAATTCGACTGGCCGCGAGGCACTCCTCAGTCTGCAATCTTCACCTACCATTTTTAACAGGGAGCGCAGTGAGCACAGTGAGGTTTGGAGGGTCGGTCTGAGTGGCTATGGCGGCCGTCCAGTCCCAGCGGTCACTGTCAGTGTCAGTGATCGATTAACAGGGAGCGCAGTGAGCACGGGGAGGTTTTGAGGTTGGTCTGAGTGGCTGTCGCAGTTGGCCCAATTCAGCGCCCACTGTCAAAGCGAGTGAACAAAACCTCCAAACCTCACTGTCCTCACTGTGCTCCCTGTTAAAAAACGAGCCCGCGGACTCGGACTGATGCGGACCATTGACAGGGCCCTGAGGTTATCCTATCGTCTTAGAACAATGCACAACGTTCGCGCCTATTACGCCTCGTATTACTACTCGACCCGTTCTGCGGGCCGTGGCGAATGCGCGCGCGTGACTGAAGCGATGTAACACACTTCATCTCCAGCAACTTCGACAGGCCCGTGGATTCCACGGGCCTTTTTTTATTCTTGCCATTGAGGACAACATGATCATCGTAACTCGTTCGAACATCACAGAGCATGAGCTCGATCACATCCGCGAGCGCGTGGAGGCGGCGGGACTCAAGACGCATCTGTCGCGCGGCGAGGTCCGCACGATCATCGGCTGCATCGGTGACGAGGCGCTGCTCGAAGAGATTCCGCTGCGATCGCTGCCGGGTGTCGATTCGGTGCTGCCAGTGCTGCGCCCGTACAAGCGCGCTTCGATCGACTTTGCAGTCGCGCGCTCGGTAATAGGCGCCGGCGATCGTGCATCCTTCGGCGGAAATGCACTCACTGTGATTGCGGGACCCTGCTCAGTTGAAACGCGCGAGATGCTGCGCACAACGGCAACGGCCGTCAAGCGATCAGGCGCGACTATGCTGAGAGGCGGAGCGTTCAAGCCGCGCTCATCTCCCTACAGCTTTCAGGGGCTCGGACTCGATGCGCTGAAAATGCTTGCGGAAACGCGGGCAGAGACGGGATTGCCTGTCGTTACCGAGGTTCTCGACACCCGCCATGTCGAGCTGGTCGCCGAATATGCCGACATGCTTCAGGTCGGCGCACGCAACATGCAGAACTTTGCGCTTCTTTCGGAGCTTGGACGAGTGCAGCGCCCGATCCTGCTGAAACGCGGATTGTCCGCGACGATCACGGAATTACTGATGGCTGCAGAGTACATCATGGCTCACGGCAACAACCAGGTGGTTCTATGCGAGCGGGGAATCCGCACGTTCGAAACCGCGACGCGCAACACTCTCGACGTCTCGGCGATTCCGGTTATAAAGCGTGAGAGCCATCTCCCGATCATCGTCGATCCGAGTCATGCCGGTGGAAAGGCCGAGCTTGTCGAGCCGCTCGCATTGGCCGCCGTCGCGGCAGGCGCTGACGGACTCATCGTCGAAGTTCATCCTGATCCCGAGTGCGCACTGTCCGATGGCGATCAGTCACTCACACTCGATGCGTTCGACAGGCTCATGGCGCGAATCGCGCCTGTCGCAGCTGCTGTCGGGCGGTCACTCCCTGCAGCGAAGGAGCTTGCCGCATGAGCGCGCGCGACGACCTCACCAAATGCCGCAGCGAGATTGCTGATATCGACAGCGAGATAGTGCAGCTGTTGAAAAAACGACTCGAGGTTGCACTCAGGACTGGCCCGCTCAAGCGGGAGCTGGGAATTCCAATTCTGGATCCATCGCGTGAAGCGACCGTGATCAGGACGGCGGTGGAATCAGCACGCGAGCTCGGTCTTCCTGAAGAGAATGTGCGGGACATTTTCTGGCACATCCTAAAGCTCTCGCGGACGGCGCAGCAGGAGGAAAAGTGAGCGCGCCGCAAACAGTCGCGGTGATCGGGCTTGGAATGATCGGCGGCTCCGTTGCGCGCGCGCTTGCAGCGCAGGGAGTGCGCGTTGTGGGGTATGATGTCAACTCGTCGTATGTCGACGAAGCAGTTGCCGAGGGAGTCGTCGCCCAGCGTCTCGATCCCTCGCTGGAAGATCTGTGCGGCGCCGATGCGGCAGTCATAGCAGTGTTTGGAGACGCGGCTGTCGACGTTCTCGAAAAGCTCTCACGCCACTCCAGCGAGCTCCGGCTCGTGACGGACACTGGAAGCACGAAGCGTTCTATAGTGGCTGCCGCAGAAGATTCGGAGCTGTCAGGCGTTTTTGTTGGAGCGCACCCGTTTGCGGGCGATCACCGCTCGGGATTCACCGCTTCGCGGTTTGATTTATTCGAGGGCGAGATAGTCTATCAATGTCCGGGTGCGTCGAGCTCGCAACGCAGTGTCGATGCAGCGAACGACCTGTGGGCGTCCATGGGTGCGAAGATCGTCAAGATCGATCCTGCCGAGCACGATGATCTCCTGGCGTGGACCAGCCACCTGCCGCATTTCCTGTCGTGCACCCTGGCGTTGACGCTTGCACACTCGGGAATTGCGCACAGACAGCTTGGTCGGGGAGGCCGCGACGTAACGCGTCTTGCGGCAGGATCGCCCGAGGTATGGACGTCGATTGCCATGGACAACGCGGATGCCATACTCCACGGCATTTCCACGCTCGAGAAAGAGCTGGGAGACTTTCGCTCGGTTCTGGAGCGACGGGACCGCGATGAAATCCGTGAGAGATTTGCCAAGGCGAGAGAATGGTCCGGCCCTGCACGATAACGGGCTCAATTGGACCTTGAGCATCGAGGCTGGGCCCGGATAGCTGACTTTACTTGACCGTTGAGGCATTAACCCGTAGTGTCGTGCGCGCCGCTACAGGAATAATCCCATCAACGTCAGACTCCGCCATCTTCATCGCGCAGCCGCCTGTATTTCTCTCTCTGCCCTGATCGGGTGCAGCGGAGGGAATGACAGCGCGCGACCAAGACACGTCATTGGGTTTGTGCAGCCCTCTTCTCAGCTCAATCTCGAGGAGGCGCATGCCGGATTCATGAAGGCGCTCGCCGACTCGGGGCTGCTGCGCGATTCGTCCGTCACCGTCATCGAGCGGAACGCGCAGGGCGACATTCCAACACTCAGTCTCATCATGAGCGACTTCATTCAGCAGAATGTCACTCACATCGCGACTGTCTCGTCGATCGCAACTCAAGCTGCGCTCAAGACGGTGACGGACCGTCCGATAGTTTTCGGCGCCGTTGCGAACCCGTACATAATCGGCGCAGGAACTTCGGCGACGGAACATCGACCCAATGTCACCGGCTCCGAGATACCTCTTCCTGTCCACGCATCGGTAATGCTCGCGCACGAAGCGTTTCCCGATGTGAAAGCGTGGGGCACTCTGTACGATCCCGGCGATCCATTCGCCGAGTACTATCGGCACGAGGCGCGAGAGGGGGCGAAGGAGGCAGGTGTGCGCCTGATCGAAGCTGCGTGCACATCGCCGGGGGACATCATTGCGGGCATCCAGGCACTACGTGCACAGGGCGCCGGCGGAATCGTTCAGATTCCGAGCGTGATGATCGGAGGCGGACTGCCGTCGATTGTCAGGACAACGCGTCAGGCGCACATGCCGTTCGTTGCGACATCGACGAGCTACAAGGGCGTGCCGATCGCAATCGGCATCAGCTTCTTCGAGAATGGCTACCAGGCAGGCCTCATCATGATCCGCGTTCTGCGCGGAGAGGATCCGGCAAAGATTCCGTTCTATAAATCGACCGAGCGGCAAGTCATCGTCGATCTCAACGCGGCGCGCGAATCGGGAGTGACGATTCCGCAGGCGATCATAGACAGGGCAGACTCAGTTATTGGTGGCGCACCTTCAACGGTCGCCGCGCAACCCGGCATGTCGAGTCCGGCGCCTGCGATTTCAGCTCCGTCGCCCGTGCGAACAAATAAGGAGCTCGAATTCTGGATCACGGCGATTGCGCAGGGACTCGCATATGCAGCGCTCGCATGGGGAGTGTACCTCGCGTCACGCGTACTGCGATTTGCCGACATCACCCCCGATGGCACATTCCCACTCGGCGCAGCTGTATCGGCGGCATTGATAGTGTCCGGAACTGATCCACTGCTTGCGACGCTCGCTGCAATCGGTGCGGGAATGATTGCCGGATACATAACAGGGGTTCTGCATACGCGGCTTGGCGTGAAGGATCTGCTCGCCGGCATTCTCGTGATGACTGCGTTGTATTCGGTCAATCTGCACGTGATGGGCAGGTCGAATATTTCGCTGCTGGATCAGCCGACAGTTGTGGACGACGTTCATCGATTGATTCCGGGATCCGTGGGCTGGACCGATGATCTCTCGCTCGGTGTTCTGTTTCTCATCGTGACGATTGTACTTGGCGCAATTGTCACATGGTATCTGAGAACCGATTTTGGAATGGCGATGCGAGCGGTGGGTGACAACCCTGCGATGATTACGGCGCAGGGCGTCGATAAGCGTCACATGATCGAGCTTGGTCTCGCGCTCGCGAACGGACTCGTCGCGTTTTCAGGCGCGCTCATCGCGCAGCAGCAGGGCTTCGCGGATGTCGGAATGGGAGTTGGGACTCTCGTTGCCGGAATGGCGGCGGTCATCATGGGTGAAACGCTGCTGCGAAAGAAACGCGGAATCGGCAGCACGATAATCATGGTCGCGTTCGGCGCGATTCTGTTCCGCAGCATGGTCGCGCTTGCGCTGCGCGTGGGACTCAATCCGATCGATCTGAAGCTCGCGACAGCTGCATTCGTACTCATTGCTCTTGCACTGCCGCGACTGGGACTCGGAAGATCCGGAGGCTCGCAATGATAGAGATTCGCAGCCTCGAAAAGACTTTCACGCAGCCCGGTGGTGAAGAGGTAAAAGCGCTCCGCTCGATCGACCTCACGATCCCCACTGGTCAATTCGTGACAGTGATCGGGACGAATGGCTCGGGAAAGTCGACTCTATTGAATGCAGTTGCCGGTGCATTTCTTCCGGATGCGGGTACGATCAAGATCGACGGTATCGACGTCACTAAAAAAGCAGAGTGCAATCGGGCTGAGCTGATCGGGCGCGTTTTTCAGGATCCGTTCAAGGGGACGTGTCCCTCGATGACAGTCGCCGAGAATCTCAGGATGGCCGAGCTGCGGGGAATGCGGCGGGGACTGAGAGTCGGGTTGAACAAGTCGTCGATGTCGCGCTACCGCGAGATGCTTGCAAAGCTGAACATGCGCCTGGAGAACCGCCTCAATGCGTCGATGGGAACGCTGTCGGGCGGTCAGCGGCAAGCGATAACTCTGTTGATGGCGACGTTGAAGCGCCCGCAATTGTTGCTGCTGGACGAACATACTGCAGCGCTGGACCCTCGCGCGGCGGAGCAGATTATCCTGATTACGAATCAGGTCGTTCGTGAAAACTCGCTCACGACGATGATGGTGACGCACAGCATGGATCAGGCGCTCGAGGAGGGCGATCGCACGATCATGGTGCATCGCGGGGAGATTCTCGCTGATCTCTCCGGTGAGGAGAGGGCGGGGCTCGATCCTGACGATCTGCTGAAGCGGTTCAACGACCTCAAGTACACAGTCGAATTCTCGATTGCAACGAAGCCGCCCGCTCAGTAATGATTAACAGCACGGTTTTTCCACTTCGATAATCTCAACGCCATGCTGACCAAAGTTCTTGCTGCGCTGATTCTATCAGCGGGCACCGTTTACGCGCAGGGTGCAACCGTAAGCGGGGTCGTATACGACAGCACCGCTCACGCTCCTCTGGAAGGGGCGACGGTTCAGATCGCAAAGGGTGAGTTCGTGAAATCGGCAACGTCGGATGCGACGGGGCGGTACATGATTTCCGATCTCGCTCCCGGCACGTATACACTTGGTTTTTTTCATCCTGTGCTCGACTCGATTGGAGTCGAAGCGCCCACTCGTGAAGTGACGCTGGCGGATACGCGCGGCGTGATTCTCGACCTTTCCGTGCCATCGCCGGCAAGAATTCGCGCGGCAATCTGCGGTCCGGCGAGAAGCGGCGATTCAACCGCGGTGATCATTGGAACAGTGCGTGACGCCGCGACCGATCAGCCTGCTGCCGGAGTGAATGTCACTGGAGAGTGGCTCGAGTACATCATCAATCGCGGAGGAATGAACCGCGAGCTCCGGCGTCTGTCGGCAAAGACGGGAGAGAATGGCTGGTTTGCGCTGTGCAACGTGCCGGAAAGTGGAACAGTCGCGTTGATTGCTTCGAGAGGGAATGACAGTACTGGTACAATCGAGGTTCAGATTCCCCCTGACGCTTTCCTGCGACGCGAGATGTACATCGGGTCAGTTCAAACCGATACAGCCGCTGCGCCTGTTGCGACTGCGCCTGTTGCAACTGCAACGCCGAAGGCGACAACCGTGTCGCGAGTTATTCACGTCGGCAACGGTCATCTGACAGGAAAAGTCCTCGCAGTAGAGGGTAACCGGCCCCTCGCGAACGCGATCGTGATGATCGTCGACGGGCCATTTACCAGGACGAACGATCAGGGTGAGTTCACGCTTACGCGGGCGCCAACTGGAACGCAGATGGTCGAGGTGCGTGCGGTTGGATATTACCCGCATCGCAGGCAGGTGAACGTCGTGACGAATGCGCCTCCTCTGAACGTGAGCCTGTCGACTCTCAAGGCCGTTCTCGATACGGTCAAGATCATTGCGAAGAGATTGCCTCAGGGCCCGGATGATGGCGGGTTTCTGCGAAGACGACGCCAGTCGATGGGCAAGTTCATGACACCGCAGGATGTAATCAAATGGAACCCGGTCGAGACCACTGATCTTTTCCGGTATTTCTCAGGAGTTCGGACAACCCTGAATCAGTTCGGGCAGCCAATGCTTCAGATGCGTGGCGCGTTCGCCGAATATTGTGAGCCGGCGATTTTCATCAACGGGGCGAACATGAGCTTCATGGATACGTCGGACCTCAACACGTGGGTAAAGCCCAGGGAGATTGCCGGCATCGAGGTGTACACCGGCACGATGGTACCGGGAGAATTTCAGGTGGGGATGCGCGGATGCGGAAGTATCGTGATCTGGACGAAGTGACATGATTCGATTCCTTCTTCTCGCGGTTTTACTCGGTGCAGTAACTGGCGCCCGCCAGGACGATCGCGTTGCACGCCTTAAATGGATGAGTGGCTGCTGGGTGCGCGCGACGCCGAGGTTCACGATGGAAGAGCAGTGGACTGTTCCGCGCGGTGGAACGATGTTCGGGATTGGCCGCACGACGCGGCGACTTGTGTCTGCGGACTCGGTGTCGGAGCATGAGTTCACCCAGATACATGCAGTGAATGGAAAACTGATCTTCTCCGCTCACCCATCGGGACAGCAACCCGCGGATTTCACCGAGTCGGAGCTCACGGACTCGTCAGTGGTGTTCTCCAATCCGCAGCATGATTTCCCGCAGAATGTCAGCTATATGAAAGGCAGGGCGGATTCACTGTATGCGGCTGTCGACGGAATCGTAGGCGGCTCGAAGCGGCGCGCCGATTTCAGGTACGCGCGCACTTCATGCGAGAAGCAGTAGTCGTCAGGCGTTAGCGAACACTTCGAGAGTTGCTCCGTAAACGGAGCGCGCATGACCGGAGCAGAGATACATAGTTGCATCGGCGATGTCCTCGGGTGTGACCCAGTCTTTCGCTTTGTCTTCGCCCATGTCTCGTCGATTGGCTTCGGTGTCGATGGTCGATGCAACGATAAGGTTGACATGAATTCCATCTCGGCGGACTTCGGCGGAGAGTGAAGAAGTAAGAGCGACGAGTCCCGCCTTGGATGCTCCGTATGCGGAGATGCCGGCGCCGGGTTTGTCAGCGACGCGTGAGCTGAGGCCGACGATCCATCCGCCCCCACGTGAGCGCATCGATGGAAGGATTGCGCGATAGCAGTGGAATGAGGAGTGGAGATTGATTGCCATCATCCGCTCCCATGTCTGCGGGGCCGTCTCGTCTTCGACCTTTGCCATTCCAAACCCGCCGACAAGGTGGATCAACGTGTCGGGTGGCTGCCCGAACGCATTCTCCGCCATCTCGACCATCCCCTTTGCGCCGGCTTCATTAGATACATCGGTCGCAAACGTGGCGACGCGACCGGAGTAGGAATCCTGGAGATATCGCGCCTTCCATTCGTCGATGGTCGATTGGCGGTGATCGACGATGAGTACTCTGGCTCCGGCGTCGAGCCAGCGTTTGGATACCGTGCTGCCTACAGCCCCCGCGCCGCCGGTGACGATCACCACGCGTCCGGTCATATCTGAATCGTTCATAGCTGGACGATATACCACATTACGCGTGGTGTAACAAATCCTCTCTGCACAAGAAAACAATTAACAGGGAGCGCAGTGAGCACAGTGAGGTTGTGAGGTTTTGAAGTCGTCTGATCTCGAGCGGTGCCGTGTGACCGCCGCTCACCGCTTCGATTAACAGGGAGCCCAGTGAGCCCAGTGAGGTTGTGAGGTTTTGATCACTCGCAGTAACAGCGGCCGTCGGATGGGGCCAACTGCGATAGCCACTCAGACCAACCCTCCAAACCTCACTGTGCTCACTGCGCTCCCTGTTAAATCCGGTTTTACGAGCAATTCCCGCCCGGCTCAGAAGCTTGTAAGAGAAGTGTACGCGGTATGGATATATCCATTGACAATATATCCACTGTGGATATAGTAGTGGTCATGGCCAATGACCCCACAAGAGTTGAAGCGCTGCTGCCGCTTCCATCCGCGACGTTTCACATCCTCATCGCGCTCGTTCGCGAAGACATGCACGGCTACGCCGTAATCCAGGACATCGAGCAACGAACCGGCGGGGAGCTCCGTCTCAGTGCAGGTACGCTCTACCGGTCGATACAGCGAATGCTCGAACAGGGACTCATCCGCGAGACACGGGAGCGGCCCGCGCCTGAGCTCGATGATGAGCGGCGCCGCTACTATAGAATCACATCCTTCGGCGAAGACGTTGCCAGAGCGGAGGCCCAGCGCATGTCAGCGCTGGTCAAAATGGCGCGCGCCCAGGGATTGGTCCTGAGTAAAGCCTGATGCGGCTGCTGTCGGCGCTTCTCTATCTGTATCCCGCATCGTTCCGCGCGGACTACGGCCGCGAGATGCAGTCGATAGTGGGCGCGCGCCTGAACGAGACGAGCGGATTCACTGCGCGCCTTGCCCTGTGGTTCGAGACAATCGTCGACGTCATCTGGAATTCGATCGGCGCGCATTTCGATATTCTTCGACAGGATCTCCGCTACACGGCGCGCACGCTCTGGCGCTCAAAAGGATTCGCACTCACCGCGATTTTCGTGACCGGCCTGGGTATTGGTGCGAACACCGCGGCATTTTCCGTCGCCGACTTCGTCCTCATCCGCCCGCTTCCCTATCAGGATGCTGACCGGCTCGTAAAGATCTGGGAAGGGCCGCTCGATGGAACAAACGGTCGCAATGAAGTATCGCCCGCCCTCTATAAGGACTGGAAACAGAACGCGCGCTCATTCGAGTCGTTCGGCGCGCATTACAACAGTGCAGTGAATCTTGTCGGGGGAGGTGAGCCGGTTCGCTTGGAATCTGCGTTCATCACCGGCAGTCTC
>DATEDH010000228.1:0-4634 GCA_035281765.1 Gemmatimonadaceae bacterium | reverse complement strand
CGTCACGCACCGGCCCGTGAACCTGCGGCATGCAGCGCAGGCAATAAGGATCCTGTACTCTGGGATCCCCATATCGGTGGGATTCCCTGATCTCGCTGTCAGCGAGCAGCTCGCGAAGCAGCGCCGCTGATTTCGATTGACCGGCTTGACCGCGAGCATCGTGGATTCGCTCATCGAATGCAACCGGAGTCCCGAGCAGCGCTTCGAGCGACATCGCGCCTGCGACATGGGCTGTATGCCACAGCATGTAGGCATCGTAGACGGCGAGTGCAGCAATAGCTGTATGAGCCTGCGTGCCGTTGATCAGCGTGATGCCTTCCTTCGGCTCGAGCGAGATCGGCTCGATGCCGCACTCTTCGAGAACGTCCGCAGCTCCGCGAACCTTTCCTGTCGCATCGACGAGCTGCCCTTCACCGATAATTGAAAGGCCAAGTGCGGCGAGAGGCGCAAGATCGCCGCTCGCCCCTACACTTCCCTGTTCATGAATCGGTGGATGAACACCGCACGCCAGCATCGTCGTCAACCGGTCGACAAGCTCCGGTCTCGCTCCGGAAAATCCTTTCGCCAGAACATTCGCGCGAAGCAGCATCATCGCGCGCACCTCGCGCGAAGGCAGCAGCGGTCCCACTCCGGCGGCATGACTTCGAATCAGATTCACCTGCAGCTGTGCGAGACGGTCCGGCGGAATGGCAACCTCGGAGAGTTTGCCAAATCCGGTAGTTACGCCGTACACAACGTCATTTCGCTCGACGATTCCCTGGATGACCTTTCGCGTCGAAAGCATTCGCTCGCGCGCATCGCCCGACAGAGTCGCCTTCCGACCACGAACAGCGACCTGGTGCACAGCCGCAATCGTCAGGGTTTGCCCGTCTATGAGAATTTCAGAATCAGCTGGCATCAGAGGCTGACGCGGTTGCTTCGGTGACAGTGCGTGTGTCAGGATCCCATCTCCATGCGGCGCGCGGGCCTTCCAGATGCGCACCGCCCAGCCAGCGGTCACTCCCGCCCATCGCGATCCAATCGCTCTCGGCACTGAGAACTCCGCGGCCCGCTGATGTAAGGCACATCTCGGCGTTGCGAAACGCGCGCGAGTCTGCATCAGTTCGCGGGGCATCTATGCGATCGCCCGATGTATACGCGATGAGCGGCTCATCGGCGAGACTCATGCGCTCGATGTAAAGAGCCATGATCGCATCACCACAGAATATTCTTTCTTCACGATTGGCTACTCGCTTGAAAATTTCGTGAAAGACCAGTGGTCCCTGAGCGACAGCTTCGAGAATCTGCGACTCAGACCGCGACAATCCGTTTCGTGTCGAAGGGAGCTCTTCGAGATGCCGCCACAGGGTGAGGTCGAGAAACTCGAGCTGGGTATTTCCGTCTCGCGCATTTTTCTCAATGTCACGTGGATCACTCGAGCGGAACGCAGTCCATGCCCGACGTCCTGCCTGAAGCATGTCGTCGGTAATCGTCTTCCGCGATTCGAAGAGATCCGCAAATAAGACAGGATCGAGATTTCCGAGATAGTCGCTGAAGCTCACGATCGACAGTCGTGTTCCGGTTTCCGCGCGATCCTCTTCGCTGGAATCAGCAAGAAAATCGAGAATCTGAATCAGCTGAAGCTGATCGTAGAGATCCCACTCGAACCACAGGACTACTTCGTCATAATCGGTGTGGCGGCGGAGAAAGTCATCGCGCTCCCTGAATTGCCGCGCGATTTCCTCGAGCGTTCCGAGTCCCTGCGACGCAAGCCATTGTGCCCTGATGTCACTGAGCTTGTCCAGATCGAGCTGCGAGGGCACCGGCCCCTCATGCAGCACGTCGCGCCAGGGAATGACTTCCCCGGTAATACCGCCAGCGCGCATGCGGTTCACGGCGGAATCGCCGTTGGTGAGATGAAGAACGTTCGGCATCGTCGGGGAAATCTACTCTGACTGCCGGATCTTTATTGGCCCGCTTCTCTGTATGTCTGACGGTCGTAATTGAATTTCAGGTCAGGCTGCGCATTCAGCGCGATGAAGAAGTTGAACGCAAAGTTTCCGTTGGGCGCGCGAGTGAATCCGAATATCGCGCGCCAGTCATGCAGCTCGCGCTGCAGCGTCACTGAATGACTCGCAAACGACTTGTCCTGGAAATCGTAAAGCGTTCCCCACGTCGCCGACCACTTCGGCGTGATATGGAAACCACTGTTGATGTTCAGCGTCTTGCGCGACGGAAGCCTGATGAACGGACCACCCGACGTGAGGCTGCCGATTGGATCGGGACCAGTCGGATTTCGTGACTCCTGCTCGATGCAGGTCTGGTAGATGAATGGATCTGAAGTCTGATAAATCTGGCATCGCTCGAGCGGATCTACGGTCACAACAGTCGCGTTTCCAACCGGGGGTCGCTGGCGAGTCGACGAAAACTGGAAGGATGCCTGCCATCCCTGCGACATTGGAAGGCTCGACTGCCGGTTTCTCACCGGGGATACGCCCGCAATCGGCGTCGATGCAACGCGATTCTCGAGCGCGTCAGTCGGACCGGAATTGAGTCTCTCCACCTGTGGCGTTCCACTCGGCACCGCCCGCCCGAAAATCCGGCTGAGAGCGCCAAAAATGGCCGAGTTGCTGTTGATACTCCATGACGCGTTGATCGATGTTCGGAACGGCTTGAACTTCGACGTGTCGCTCAGGACGCTTCCCTGAAACAGCGACCAGCGAACATCGGCAGTGAATCCTGGAAGGAGATCGGAGTTGAAGCTCGCGCCGAAATCATCGGTAGTGAAACCCTGCCCCGTCTTCTTCTTTCGCTCAAAGTCGTACGACAGCGGACTGAAGTTCACGCCGACAAGCTTTACCTTCTTGCCCTCGGTGACCGAATCCTTCGGCTTGAGCTTGGCTTCGAGAACCTGCGACAGAGTCAGCGTGATGTTATTTGCCGCGAGATCACCAAGATATCCAATGGGATTCGTATTCGTCGCCCTGAGATACTCGCGGCTTACAGTCGTTGCCGGCGCGTAACCATAGTTGATCGATGTGGTAATCGTATGGCGCAGGCGCTGCACCGGGCCTATTCCGGGGAAAAGCCCGTAGATCGTCGGCGACATCGACGCACCATAGCGGAATCGCTTCGATGTGTGGACATATTGCCCGCCTGACTGCTCCGTTCTGATCCAGTATGGACCGCCGCCGACATTCTCGATGCCGACGCTTGGCGAGAGCTTGAGCGAGCTCGCGAATAGCTGAGGCAGACTGATGCTTGTCGACCAGTCGACGGTTGTTCGATATGTCTTCGCAAAAACGCGGTCGCTCGTCACCTGGGGCTTGAGCGAATCCACAACCTGGATGCGGACCGGAGCGTTGTTCTCGGCATCCGACACCGAGACGTTCAGCGGAACTGCAAATCCGAAAATCTTGAAGGGCGTCTGGAAATCGATCGTGGACTGACGCGCATTCGAATTCGTTCTCGTGCTGTCGAGCACGCCAGCACTATTGATGAAATGACGGTAGGCAAATTCACCATTGCGCAGAACCTTGAGCTGCTCACGATTCGACACACGTAACCCTGGAGTCCAGTCGAATCGATCGCCTAGCGAGAGCGTTGGAGTAGTGATCGAGAAATTCGGGAAATCTCTCGTCACCTCGGAGCGGCCGGGATACTGGATCTGACTTCCACCGATGCTCATCGATGCCGGCCCGAACTGCTGCGCGTAATTGACGCTGCTGCGGATTGTCGCGAGAACCTGATTCGGATCGAACGTGTTACGTCGCTGGAGCGTGGTGCTCGTGACGTAATTAATGTCCGTCGTGAGATGCGTTGTCTGAGAGAAATCCTGCTGGTGCGCCCACGATATTCCAGTGTTGCGGAATCCGTCGCGCTGCCACGTTTGCGATACGCCGATGCGGCCGGTGAGGAACCTGTCGAGCCAGCGATAACGCCACTCTCCGTTGAGACGCAGCCATCCCGGATCACCTTCAGATGATGCCGCACCGCTTCTCCAGTCGAGCGTCGCCTGCACGTCCATGTAATCGCTGAACGCGATGTAATAGCCGAGGTTCTCGAGGTGACGGCGGTAGGACGGACTGTTGCGGAAGATCTCGTTGACGCCGAAGCGCGGCGTGAGCAATCCGCTTCTCCGCCCGGATCGCATGTCCTGGAAAATGAATGGCAGCCAGAACACCGGCACGTCACCGATGTACAGGACAGCGGGACGCGCGACCATCAGGTTCTTCCCGATGAGCTTGATTTCCTTTGCCTGGAAATGGTAATCGGGAATAGAGTCGTCGCAGCTCGTGATCGAGCCGTTCTTTGCATAGAAGCGCGTGGTGCGGCCGCCGGTTGTGTCATTTACGAATCCCGCGGCAGATCCATAGACGAACCAGCGCTCTCCGCTTTCGATTGACGTCGAGATGTTCAGAACACTTCCACGCCGCGACTCGATGTTATAGCGCATCTGATGCAGCGCTATGATGTCTGCGTTTCCGCGTGATGGATCGCGCAGCACGAGAGTATCACCGAGTGCAAGCACGATCTTGGTCGAATCGTTGTACGTGATCGTGTCGCCGATGAGTATCGTCTCGCCGCGGCCAACACCGGCGGGCACGCCTTCGAGATAAAGCGTGCGGTTCTTCGCATTGAACGTGACTTTGTCG
>DATEDH010000227.1:0-5206 GCA_035281765.1 Gemmatimonadaceae bacterium | reverse complement strand
CAAGCAGGGCGACAGATATGTCCCGGTAAGTCATCGCGAAATCGAGCGCCGCGTGCGTCACGCTGCGCTCGGCCTTGCAACGCTTGGCGTGAAGCCGGGTGATCGTGTTGGACTGCTGTCAGAGAACCGGCCTGAGTGGGCAATCGCGGATTACGCGTGTCTCACGAGCGGTGTTACCGATGTTCCGATTTATCCGACACTTCCTGCCGATCAGATCGCGTACATCCTCCAGGATTCCGGTTCAGTCGCGATATTCGTTTCGACTCCCGAGCAGGCCGCGAAGATTGCTGAAGTGAGATCGCAGCTGCCGGCGCTGATGCACGTCATCAGCTTCGACGAGACGGGGCCTTCCGCGGACATGACGATGGCCGCTCTCGAGCATCGCGGGGCTGCTGCTGAAACACCGGAAAGTGTTGCCGATTACAAAAGAATCGGAGCGAGTGTCGAGCCGGATGATCTTGCGACGCTGATCTATACATCGGGAACGACTGGAAACCCCAAGGGCGTGATGCTCACGCACAACAACATCCGGTCGAACGTGGAGGCCACGCGCAGACTGCTTCACTTCGGCGGGACCGATGTCGCGCTCAGCTTTCTCCCGCTGTCGCACATTTTCGAGAGAATGGGCGATTACCTGATGTTCGCGACGGGCAGCTCGATCGCGTATGCGCAGGGGCTGGATACAGTTCCGACGAACATGCTCGAGGTCAGGCCGACTGTGGTGTTCTCGGTGCCACGGCTCTACGAGAAGATGTATGCGCGCGTTCTTCAGAACGCGCTCGCTGGTGGATTCCTGAAGAAGAAAATTTTCTTCTGGGCGCGAAAGGTCGCGGACAAATGGGCGGACGAAAAGCTTGCCGGGCGTGAGCCGAAAGGAATGCTCGCCCGCAGGTACGCGATTGCGCAGAAGCTCGTGTTCTCGAAGCTCAAGGAAAGAACAGGTGGAAGGCTTCGCATTTTTGTCTCAGGCGGTGCGCCGCTCGCTCCTGAGATCAACAAGTTTTTCTACGCGGCCGGTCTCATCATCCTCGAAGGATATGGTCTCACTGAGACCTCTCCGGTAATCGGGGTCAACACGCCTGATGATTTCATGATCGGAACCATTGGCAGACCTGTGGATGGCGTGGAGGTGATGATCGCGCCTGATGGCGAGATCCTCACGCGAGGCCCCGGAGTGATGAAGGGTTATTTCAACAGTCCGCAGGCCACAGCGGAAGCAATCGATGCCGACGGCTGGTTCCATACCGGCGACATCGGTGAGATTCGCGACGGGTTCATTGCGATCACCGACAGAAAGAAGGATCTCATCGTGACAGCGGGCGGCAAGAACATCGCTCCGCAGCCAATCGAGAATCTCGTCAAGACGAACAAGTACGTGAGCCAGGCAGTAATGATCGGCGATAAGCGCCGTTTCCCATCGATACTGATTGTCCCGAACTACGAACAGCTCGAGGGGTGGGCAAAGCGAAAGGGTATGCTGTGGACTGACCGTGCTCAGCTCATTCGCACTCCGGCTGTGCAGGAAAAGATGGAGCGCGAGGTATTAGGCGCGTGCACGACCTGCGCGCACTATGAGACTCCCCGCAAGGTCGCGCTTCTGGAGCATGACTTCTCGCTCGAGAAAGGCGAGATGACTCCGACGCAGAAAGTGAAGAGAAAAGTCGTCGACAAGAACTACAAGGACGTAATCGACGCATTGTACGCCGAGTAGATCGAGGTCGCTTTAACGCCGTCCGAGCTGAATCATCGGCCCGACGACTTCGCCCACCACGTTGCGACTGTCCCTCGCCAGAGTTCGGAATTGTCCTCCAAGCTCGACTGACGATTCCGCGCTGATGCGTCCGCCCGCTTTCAAAACGCGCGCGGCATCATGTACAAGCGAACCGGCATCACCGAGCGCAATCGCATCCACCGATGCCGATGCGAGCGGAATCCTGTTCTCGCACAGAACCACTGCAACCCGCTCTGTTTCTTCAACGTGTGACTGGGGATTCAGCACGATGATTCGCGCCTGAGTCATCTCGCTCACCCGGTTGGCAGCCTTTGCTTCGCTGCCGCACAGCACGGCGAGCGAATCAGGTCGGGTAAGATTGAGCAGTGCTGCAGTGCGAATGACGTCCTCGTCAGAACTTTCGGCGTTGTCGGAAGGGATCTGCGCCGAAGAAAACCGCGCGACTCCATCGAGTATCTCGTAGGTCGCGCTGCACACCGGGCAGCCGAGTTTCCCGGTGACGATGAACCGGCCATCCATTTTGTCGAACGATGCAACCAGCCATGTCTCTTCGTGCTCTACAGGGCAGCGAAGAAGATCGATCAGCTCGATGTACATGTCATGATCTGGAGAGCCGGATCTCGTCGATGTTAACCTGGTCCGGCTGAGTCAGCGCATACAGAATTGCGCCAGCGACCGAGCTACCGGGGAGCATCCGACTGCGGTCGGGCCTGGCATCAGATCCGTAATAATGTATGGGATCCCATATATCTGTATCGACTGCAGCGGGTGATACGAGAGTAGCCCGAACGCCCGTGCCGCGAGTTTCCTCGCGCAGCACTTCGTGAATTGCGCGAGCTCCGAACTTGGTCGCTGAATATTCCGCGTTACCGGCAAATATCTGCCGGTCAGCGATGGAGCCGACTGTCACGACGTGACCCGACGCTCGCGATTTCATGTCGGGCAGAAACTCGCGAATAATGGCGAGCGGCGCACTGAGATTGAGGCCGAGCATCGAGTCGAAGTCGCTGCTCGAGGTTTGTTCGATGCCGCGAATCGCGAAGATTCCTGCGTTGTTCACAATGATGTCGGGCGCCTGTCCTAAAACTTCATGAATCTGTTTGACGGCAGCTTCAACACCTGCGCGATTCGCGAGGTCAACGGCTACTGCGAAAGACCGGTTGCCGATTTCGGCAGCAATCGCCTCGAGCTTTTCCCTGCTCCGCGCAACGAGCGCAACCCGCGCTCCCGCGATTGCCAGAGCCCGCGCGACTTCAGCGCCAATGCCGCGTGATGCGCCCGTAACGAGCGCCGATTTCCCGTCGAGGCTCAACTATCAGCCGTTATGGGCAAGGCGAAGGAACTCGTCCCGCGTTTTGGGATCATCGCGAAAAGCTCCGCGAAGCGCGGACGTTATTGTCTTCGAGTTCTGCTTCTGCACTCCGCGCATCATCATGCAAAGATGGAAAGCCTCGATCACCACGCCTACACCGAGCGGATCGAGAACTTCCTGCAGTGCTTCGGCAATCTGCTCCGTCAGACGCTCCTGCACCTGGAGGCGCTGGGCGAACACGTCCACAACGCGGGGAAGCTTCGAAAGCCCGACGATCTTTCCGTTGGGGATATAAGCGACGTGCGCCTTGCCATAGAACGGAAGCATATGATGCTCGCACATCGAATAAAGCTCGATGTCGCGGACCATCACCATGTTGCTGTGGCATTCGTCAAAAATCGCATCGCCGATTACCTGCCGCGCATCGCGCTCGTATCCGCGCGTGAGCCATTGCAGCGACGCGGCGACGCGGGCCGGGGTCTTGAGAAGGCCTTCGCGATCGGGATCCTCTCCGATCAGCTCGAGCTGTCTGCGGACCAGATCCTCGAGATCCTCAGAGACCTGTGTATTCGACATAGTTGTTTTCCGTTTCGCGAAGCACGAGCCGCGTGAGCTTCGCCGGTTTCACTGCCGGCTCCAGTATCCGCCAGAACTGCACCACGATATTCTCGGCCGTCGGGATGATTCCCTGCATGAACTCCACATCGAGGTTCATGTTCTTGTGATCCACCTTGTCGATGATCTCGCGCTCGACGACGTCACGGAGCTTTGCGAGGTCGAGGACGTATCCCGTCTGCTCGTCGATGTCGCCTTCAACCGAGACTTCGAGCTCGTAGTTGTGACCGTGCCAGTTGGGATTGTTGCACTTTCCGAACGTCTCTTCGTTGCGGGCGTCGGAGAACGAGGGATTGTAGACACGATGCGCCGCGTTGAATCGCATGCGGCGGGTGGCGGTGACTCTCGGCATTGCCTGGCACTCGTGAAAATGCGAAAAAAAACTCCGCCGGCACACAAACGGCGACGGCGGAGCTTAAGAACTACAGGAACGAAGAGGGTTTTTGAAGCCCTGTCGAATGTATGAGGCCCTCACCGCTGCCTACTGCCTTCCCCGCACTGGGGCATGACATCAGCACGACTTTTCGGACCCACCCGGAGGACTTATCGGCTCAAAAAGTGAATCTCTTCGCCCCTCAGAAGCGCAAACTTCGCGCTCCAGGAATGACTATAATTTACGGACGCGCAAACTTACCGTCAACGAAAATCGAAATGGATTTCGGCATCGTCGCAGCAGTGGTGATGATCATCGTCTGGGCAGTGATAACCTTCACCGGTGACGCGCCGGGATATGTACACCTGCTCCTCACCATTGGTTTCTTCGTTCTGTTCTGGCGCGTGATCGTCAGAAAAGATCCGGTTCCTCCACGGAAGTCATAGCCGCATCGAGCGAGGTGCGATGACTCACCCCGGAGAGTTTTCCTCGCCCTCATATGAGCCCGAAGAAACGGCAATCGCTGTCGCCGAGCAGCCCGAGCCGCGAAGTGTGTATCGTGACAAGCCGGTTGTCGTCACGGGTGCGTCGGGGCACGTTGGAACCAGAACGTGCACGGAGCTCGTCAGGAAAGGCTTCAAGGTCCGCGCGATAGTTCGAAACACGACGAAGGCGGCTGAGCGGCTCGGTCATTTGCGAATCGAGATTCGGTCCGCTGACATCCGCGATGCCGACTCGATGCGCACTGCACTCGCAGGCGGAGGATCGCTGGTGCATCTCGCGGCGATCGCCATCGAGAAGCCGGGTGAGAACTATGAGGACACCAACACTCGCGCGACTGAAATTCTTCTTGATGCTGCGAAAGCTGAACACGTCGATCGCATTATCTACATGTCGCAGAACGGCGCCGACTCCCAGTCACCATATCCATTTCTGAGAAGCAAAGGGAAGGCGCAGGATGCGGTGACATCGAGCGACACGAAATGGTCGGTCCTCAAGCCATCGGTGATCTTCGGACCGGATGATGAGTTCGTGAACGTTCTCGCGCGCCTCGTTCGCCTGTCGCCGATTGTTTATCCGCTTCCCGGAGGCGGTGTCGCGCGCTTTCAGCCGGTTGCAGTCGGAGACGTTGCACGAGCGATCGTGAAATGCCTGGAGGACAAGGCGACGATCG
>DATEDH010000226.1:0-3482 GCA_035281765.1 Gemmatimonadaceae bacterium | reverse complement strand
ATCCCGCTCTCGGTGGATCCAACGAATCCGCCCATGACTGGAACCTGTCCTGCCTGCACCATCGGCGACAGAATTTCACGACAGTGTTCCGCAATCGCCTCCGTCTGCGGTTCCGCCTCCATGAAGCGATCGTCCGTGATCATCACACTGCGCGGATCGACATACTCGGCGCTTATTCCAACTTTCCTGAAATACGCTGCAACGAGATTTGCAGAGAGCTGTTCTCCCTGCGATGCGATCGCGTCGAACGATCGCGGCGTTACATGTCCCAGTGTCGAGAGCGCTTCGGCAAGATGCGCCAGCTCATCGAACATCGCGCTCAGCTCTGCAGCGATCTCCTGGGCATCATCATCGGTGCCAAGCAGCGACTCGCATTCGCGCATGTGACGGTCGCGAAGCGTCTCGACGCCTCTCAACGCACCGATGAGATGTCCTTTGCCTGACTGTTCCGCGACTGCGAGAAGTGCATTGGTGGCACCGCCAAGCGCGGACACGACGACAATGGGATCGCGATCGATTCTGCCGCGAACAATTTCCGCCGTGCGCCGGATGGCGTCTGCATCACCAACTGAGGTACCGCCGAACTTGACGACAATCACGCGGGCGCAAACCTGCCTGTAACGGCGAGCAGCTCGGCGTTGAGAACCGATCCACCCGCCGCGCCGCGAATCGTGTTGTGACCAAGCGCAACCATTCTCACGTCGAGAATAGGATCGGGCCTGATTCGCCCCACACTGACCGTCATTCCATTGCCGAGATCCACATCGCGCCGCGGCTGCGGACGATTGGGCTCATCCATCACCTGCAATGGGTGCTCGGGCCGGCTCGGCAGGTCGAGCGTTGCTTCGTTGCCTTTCCATTCGCGAAGTGTCGCAATGACCTGATCGAGTGTGGCAGGATTTTTCAGTGCAACCGTGATGCAGACCGTGTGTCCATGCTCGACCGCGACGCGATTTGTATGTGAGCTTACTTTCATGGGCGCACGCACTATCGCGCCGTCCGAGTATTTACCGAGCAGCTTCGTCATCTCGAGCTCGAGCTTTGGCTCTTCGTCAGCGATGTATGGAATGACGTTGCCGATTATGTCGAGCGACGGCACGCCGGGATATCCGGCGCCGGAGACCGCCTGCATCGTCGTGAGGAAGAGCTTGTCGATTCCAAACTTCTCCTCGAGCGGCGCGAGCGCTACCGCCGCGACGGTCGCAGCGCAGTTCGCGTTTGTGACGATCGCACCGCTCCATCCGCGCTCCTTCCGCTGCCGCTCGAGAATCTGAAGGTGATCGGCATTCACTTCAGGAATTACAAGCGGGACATCCTGCTCCATGCGGAAATTTTTCGCGTTGCTGAGAACGAATTTCCCCGCCTGCGCAAATGAGCGCTCGACATCGCCCGCTACCGATGAGTCGAGCGCGGAGAATGCAATCGACGACTTGATTCTCGATGGATCGACAGGCTGCACGATGAGATCGGCAACTGCTGGAGGCATGTCACCTTCGAGCCATCGAGTCGCTTCGCGATAAGGCTTCCCTTCACTGCGCTCCGACGCCGCAACTTCAGCGACCTCGAACCACGGATGATTGGCAAGCAGCCGGATGAATGTCTGACCGACAGCGCCCGTCGCGCCGAGGACGGCAACCGGCCATTTCTTTCCGTCAGGTGGAGTGAACGTCATGTTGCGAGAAGTTGTCGTGCGATGCGCTCGTATGCGTCGACGCTGGCGCGAAGCTCGTTGACGTCGATGTATTCGTCGGGTGTGTGCGCAACGTGAATGGATCCCGGTCCGAACAACAGCGGAGTTCCCCACTTCGACAGCAGCGGGATATCCGACGTGTACGCCACCGGCGCAACATCGAAGCCATCGACGACATGAAATTTCTGCGCCGGTATGTGAGAGCCAAACTCGATCTCGGCGCGATCCTTTGCCCATTCCTTCACGAGCTTCTTCACTGGTGCAACATCGCCAACGAGTCGAAGCATCATCTCAGCTTCAGCATGCGACGGGACGATGTTCGCTCCCGTACCGCCGCGTATGAGTCCGATGTTCGCCGTGGTCTCGCCGAGAATCTCGTCCTTCGGAAAGGGAAGATCATGAATTGTCGGCAGCAGTTTCATCAGCGGCTCGATTGCTGACTGTCCGAGATGCGGATACGCGGAATGCGCTTCCTTTCCGCGGGTCCGCACAGTTACGCGAAGAGATCCCTTCGCTCCACTCGCGAGCTTGCTCTCGGTCGGCTCGCCATTCACGAGAAACCTGCTCTTCGGCGAGAGATTGTTTGCAGCGCGCGCGCCATCCGATCCTTGTTCTTCTCCGACGACAAGAAGAAGATCGATCCGGTTCTCTCCGCCCTGCACGAGACGATCTGCGGCAACCATCATTGCCGCGGCAATTCCCTTTGCATCGCATGACCCGCGGCCGTAAAGACGATCGCCATCGAGACGCGGCGCGACATGCGGCGGCACCGTGTCGAGATGAGTGGAGAACGCTACTCCACCCGCACCTCCGCGCGAGGCCCACACGTTCCCGCGGCCCTTCGATACCTGCTGTACGGTGACATTCCAGCCGCGGGCAACGAGCCAGCGCGAAACGAAATCGACAACTGCTTTCTCGCTCCCGGAGAGCGACGGGATTGCGAGAAGCTCGGCGGCGAGTGCGACGACATCAGTCATGCCGGTGAAAATAATCTGCCGGTGTGATTTCCGTGCTGTGTTGAGCGCAAGAAAGCGAGGCGCCGGTATCCGGCGTCTCGCTTTTCATCCGCAGGTCAGAAGTGCGGGCTCACTGCCTCTGCGGTTGCTGACGGCTCAGATCCGCGAACATGCTCGATGAACATGAGCTGCACGAGCCGATTCGCTTCGCGATTGTACTCGTCATGATGTCGCTCGCCGAGCTCGCCGATTTCCGCGAGCTGCGCATTGCTAAGTGCGCGCCCCGCATCGCGGAAAGTCTTGAAAGTGTCTTCGGCCTGGCGTGACATGACGATGTCACCGACGAGTCTCAGGAAATCACTCTCGCGGGCAGCGTCTGCGAGATTGCGCGCTTTTCCAAGAACTGCCCCGAGAATTTTTTTTCCTTCGCCCGCTTCGGCACCGAGCGCGCTTTGATACTGCTCGAGCATGCGCTGGTGTTCGCGCACGCGCGGAATATGCCGGCTGCAGAGATCGCGGAAGCGCGGATCTTCTGCCTGCTGCTCATGATCCTCGAGCGCTTCGAGAAACGATTTGTGCTGCATTACCGCGTTGTTGACCTGGCTTTTTAGAAAGTCGATGCCCGTTTCCATTTTTGATTGCTCCATCAGTGTTGTGAGAGTTGATGGCGCACATCGTGGGCCAGTCTCCGGAGCGCCGCTTCTTTAACTGCTTTGGCGCGCGGATTGGGCGGATGGAGCGGATTCGAACGGATACTGCGCGGGCCCGAACGGCGCCCGCGCAGTATCCGTTCGAATCCGCTCCATCCGCCCAATCCGCGTTCAAAGCAGTTAAAA
>DATEDH010000225.1:0-8672 GCA_035281765.1 Gemmatimonadaceae bacterium | reverse complement strand
AAAGCCCGCGAAGCGGGAGCGATCGAAGTCCGCAGCAGTCGATGTGAGTGAACCCGATTCCGTCGCCCTCACGCAGGCGGAAATAGATCTTCTCACATCACTGCGCGAGAAGCGCCGCGAGATTTCACGGCAGGAGGAGGTGCCAGCATATATTGTATTCTCCGATCGCACTCTGGCCGAGATGGCACTGAGGCGACCGACAACGCTCGCGGCAATGTCGAAGGTGCGCGGCGTTGGGGAAATGAAGCTCGCCCGCTATGGGGAAGCCTTTCTCGACGTGATCCGCAATTCCAGCGAAACCGAGGCCGCCTGAAATAAATGGACGATTCGCTCTACTTCAGCGATCAGCACATCGCAGTCCGCGACATGGTTCGTCAGTTTGCGCGGGACGAAGTCGCGCCCGTTGCTGCGAAATACGATGCGAGCCAGGAATTTCCGTGGGAGAATGTCCAGAAGATGGGCGAGCTCGGACTGCTCGGCATTCCATGGTCTGAAGATCTCGGGGGCGCGGGGCTCGACACGCTGAGCTACATGATCGCCATTCACGAGATGGCCAAAGTCGACGCGTCACACTCGATAACTATCTCTGCTCATACGACGCTTGGCACATCGCCAATCGTAAAGTTCGGCACGGAAGACCAGAGACGTCGCTTTGTTCCGTCGCTTGCGTCGGGCAGCGTTCTCGGTGGCTTCGGGCTGACGGAGCCGACCGCCGGCAGTGACGCCGCAGGCACACGGACTACGGCTGTCAAGAAGGACGGTTATTACGTATTGAACGGATCGAAAGTGTTCATCACGCATGGCGGGGTTGGCGAGATCTTCGTCGTGACGGCGGTCACCGATCCGTCAGCGGGAACCAAGGGAATCACATCGTTCATTCTCACCAAGGAAGCCGATCTCTCGCACCGCGCTGAAGGAGTGACAATCGGTCACGATCCCAAGCTTCCCAACATGAAAGGCTTCAGGGCGGGGAAAAAAGAGAACAAGCTTGGATGGCGCGCATCAGATACTCGTGAGCTGATTTTCGAGGACGTCGAAGTTCCCGATGAAAACCGGCTCGGCGAAGAGGGGATGGGCTTCATCAACTTCATGCAGACTCTGGATTCGGGGCGAATCGGCATCGCGGCATTGTCCCTGGGAATTGCTGAAGGAGCATTCGAGCAATCTCTGCATTACGCGGCGGGGCGAAAGCAATTCGGCAGGCCGATTGCAAATTTCCAGGGCGTGCAGTTCCAGTTGTCGGACATGGCTACTGAAATCGAGGCGGGAAAGCACTTGATGTATCACGCGGCATGGCTTGCGCAAAACAAGCGGCCGTTCTCAAAGGAAGCCGCGATCGCCAAGCTCTTCTGCTCGGAGCTCGCGATGAGGGCGACCCTCAAGGCGATTCAGATTCATGGCGGGTACGGATATACCAAGGATTATCCCGTCGAGCGCATGATGCGCGATGCAAAAGTCTGCGAGATTGGCGAGGGCACATCGGAGATTCAGCGCGTTGTAATCGCGAGACATCTTCTCAGGGGCATCCTCGATTGACGTACTCGGAAGTCGCAAAGAAGCTGAGACTCCCCCTGGGATTTGTTTTCGGAATCGCGTACCTGATTCTCGCGCGACCCACGGTTTTGACGCTTGCCGTCGGAGGCGCGATCGCGTTTATGGGAGTGCTGGTCAGGGCGTGGGCATCGGGTCATATCTCCAAGAATCGGCGTCTGGCAGTGACGGGACCATACGCGCATACCCGGAATCCCCTCTATTTCGGGAGCTTCCTGATCGGGGCTGGATTCGCCGTTGCTGCTCACTGGGGCCTTCTATTGGTAGTGATTGCGTTCTGGGCCCTTGTTTATGCTCCAACAATGGAGCGCGAGCGGGTCAACATCCGGGAACGCTTTGGCGAAGCGTACGATCGGTATTCGGCGAATGTCCCCGCATTTGTTCCTCGGGTGACCCCGTGGCGCGACGACGAGGGTGGCGACGGGGCGTTTGACCCGTCTTTATACATGAAACATGGCGAGTGGAAGGCCGGAATCACCTTCATACTTGTGATGCTGTGGCTCGCATTCAGGGTTAAGCAGGGCGTGTAAGTTGTTGTCACTGTTGCAAAAACAGCGTTAATGCCAGTACATTTTTGCAGACGACTATTGCCAGGCCGGCATGGGGATGAGCGTGCGACTCGCGCCATCCATGACCATGAGCGGCGGGCGTACATCATTTAGCAGGTCATACAGAAAGGCACGCATCACAGCGTGCCATACCTTAGGGAACATCCGCCGCCTCATCTGACGCCGAGTCGCCGTCAGATGCGCCCGGCGGATTACGATGAAAAGAGAAATCCTCATTAACGCCGGCCCGCGCGAAACGCGGGTGGCGATTCTGGAGGACGAGAAGCTCGTAGAGCTGCTCGTCGATCGTCCAGACAACCGCCGCATGGTCGGCGACATATACCTGGGTCGGGTCGAGGCTGTTCTCCCCGGAATACAGGCAGCATTTGTCGATATCGGCACCGAGAAAAGTGCCTTCCTTCACGCGTCCGACCTCGTTCGCGAATCCGCGGAGGATGCGGAAGACGAGGACGACGAAGAGGAGGAGGACACAGAGGAGACAGAGGGCGCAGAGGGGAGAAACGGAGTAAAACCTTCTGGCGGGCGAGGGAATGGCCGTCGCCCTCGAAAGCAGCCTGCACCCCCGATTCAGGATGCTCTGAAGCGCGGGCAGGAGATCATGGTTCAGGTTTCCAAAGAGCCGATCTCAACAAAGGGGCCGCGCGTCACCGCACAGATTTCTCTCGCTGGACGATTCCTCGTCTATATCCCTGATTCATCGAGAGTTGGAGTCAGCCGAAAGATCAGCGGCGGTGCCGAGCGTCAGAGATTGAAAGAGCAGGTGGGCGCAATTCTCCCCGATAGATCAGGCGGAGTCATAGTTCGGACGGTGAGCGAGGACGTCACGCCAGAGGCGCTCAAGCGGGACCTCGAGACCCTCATGGCTCAGTGGAAGAAGATCAAGCGCAAGAGCCAGTTCACTCGCGCACCCTCACTGCTTCATCGGGAAACGGGACTGACTCGTGGACTCGTCCGCGACCTGTTCAGCGCCAAGGTCGACAGTCTTACGATCGACTCGAAGCCTGTCTTCAACGAAGTAACCGAGTATCTCAAGACCGTAGCGCCCGATCTCATTCCCCGGGTCAAGTCGTACGAGGAGCGCGTTCCGCTGTTCGACATGGCCGGCATCGAGGCCGAGATTCGCGATGCGTTCAAGCGCCGCTGCGATCTTCCTTCCGGGGGTTACATCATCATCGAGCCCACCGAGGCACTCGTCTCGATCGATGTGAACTCCGGTCGCTACACAGGAAAAAAGGATCCCGAGAAAACGGTCCTTCGCACCAACATGGAAGCTGCCGCCGAGATTGCGCGACAGCTTCGGCTGCGGGACGTGGGCGGAATTATCGTCTGCGATTTCATCGACATGGAGACCAAGTCATCGCGGGAAAAGGTTCTCCAGGAGCTTCGCACACATCTTGGGCGCGATCGCGCACGAACCAAGGCGTTCGCGGTGAGCGATCTCGGCCTGATCGAAATGACGCGCCAGCGCGTGCGTCAGAGCCATTATCAGAGCATGACCGAGCCGTGCCCGATTTGCGAGGGAACGGGTCGCGTCTTCACTCCCGAAACGATTGTGCGCCGGATGGAGCGCTCGGTGCGCCGAATGGTAGTTGAAGGTCGTCGCGACAATCTGCTCGTGAAGCTCCATCCCGACGTCGCGATGTACGTTCTCGAGCAGGAGCGGGAGCTGGTCCAGCGCCTTCAGAAGGCGGCCTCATTTTCGCTCGAGCTCAGGGACGACCCGCTCCTCAAACCTGATGAATTCAAGCTCGTGGTGAAGGGGCAGGGGCGGGACGTGACGCAGCAGTACGCGGTGGCCTGAGGGCAGCGACCTGCTGACTGCTGCCAGCTACCTGCAAGGCACACGGCGGGTTGATTCGGCACCCAGTCCTGGCTAAGTTTAGAGGCTGTTACAGATTTTCCTCAACCAGTTGTTCGACAATGGCTTACGCAATTATCCGCACCGGTGGCAAGCAGTACCGCGCCGAGTCGGGAAAGACAATTAGAGTTCCGAGCCTGCCCGGTGAAGCTGGATCGAAGGTCACGTTCAATGATGTGATTTTTGGATCCGATGGCGACAAGAGCATGGTCGGCGTCCCCACGCTCAAGGGCGCATCAGTCGCCGGCGAGATCGTGAAGCACGGCAGGGACAAGAAGATCGTCGTCTTCAAGATGAAGAGACGTAAGAATTACGCGAAGAAGCAGGGTCACCGTCAGGGCTTCACCGAAGTCCGCATCGGCGACATCACGCTCGGATAAGAGGTATTTCAGATGGCACATAAAAAGGGCGTCGGCTCATCGAGAAACGGACGCGATTCGAATCCGCAGTACCGCGGAATCAAGAAGTTCGGCGGCGAGAAAGTCGTCGCCGGCAACATCATCGTCCGTCAGTGCGGCACCAAGTGGCACCCTGGCCGCAACGTCGGTCTCGGGACTGACTTCACAATCTATGCGTTGATCGACGGAGTCGTGAAGTTCGAGCACAAGAATCGCACGCGTTTCAAGGTCAGCGTGTATCCGGCAGAGACGAGCGCGGCGTAGTTCCCGCTCCGTTTCTCCAATAAAGCCTCCGCAACCGCGGGGGCTTTCTTTTTTCCAAGCTCTGCGGAAAAAAACAAAAAAACAAAAACCAGAACAAAATTTGCCACGGAGTAACGGAGTGGTACGGAGTACCCACGGAGAAAGACTTTTGGTTTTAGTTCAATCCAACGCTCGATGCCGTCTCCGTGAGGACTCCGTCCGCCTCCGTTACTCCGTGGCAAATTTTTTTTGTTTTTTGTTTTTTGGTTTGACCGATTTGGAGGAGATTAGAAACCAGCGGCGACGATATTGCGTACTTAAACGATGTAGGCGGTCACTTTAACAAGAGACGACAATGGCTTTCATCGACAAGCTGAAGGAAGAGCTCGATCGCGCAGGACGCGCAGCGCAGGATGCGATCGACGAAGGAAAATCGCGGCTGGAGGCGTTCCGCACCCGCCAGCTTGCCGACAAGGCGGCACAGGCCCTCGGATATGCGGTCTTCCGCGCGAAACAGGCAGGGTCGGAAATCGACGCCGACACATACTCGCGCCTCGCTGCAACTCTCGCGACGCACGATGCTGAAGCATCCAGGTACGAAGCAGACCTGGAGCAGCGGCGCGCACAGAATCGCGCGACCGGAACAGCGGACACAGCCTCTTCAGGCCCCGCTGATACAGCATCGACAGGCTCAACCTCCTCGACATCGGCGGCCGACGATTCGGCTCCGTTCACACAGGATGTGTCCGGCTGATCAGCGATGAATAAAAAAAAGCCCGGCCTCGACGGCCGGGCTTTTTTCTTTTGCACTGGATCAACGGTGAACCGGGGTTCCCCATTGAGGAGGCATGTTCTTGTAGCGATCGGTCAGCAGCTGCTGACGATCACGAGCGGTGTACTCGCGACCGCTCACGTACACGTGCTCGGGCACGCTCGTAAACTCGAACGGATCGCCACTCCAGATCACAACATTCGCGTCACGCCCGGCTTGAAGTGAGCCGATGCGATCAGCAACGCCGAACACTTCCGCCGGGGTGAGCGTGATTGCCCGCAGCGCATCTTCCCACGACATACCGTAAGCAACTGCATTTCCCGCTTCCTGCTTGATGTTGCGGACGTTGAACGTTTCTTCGTCACCTGGTCCGTTGCCGGTAATCACAACCTGCACACCCGCTCGGCGCAGCAGCCCGGCATTCTCCTGATTCTGGCCGAGCGTTGCGAAGCTTCCCGGGATGTTGTTCATCGCACCCGTTAGAACCGGAACCTTCGCAGCAGCGAGCTTGTCGGCGACCATCCACGCTTCCGCACCGCCGCCGATAATGATCTTGAGATTGTTTTCCTTTGCGATTCTGAGCGCCGCATCGATATCAGTCGCTTTGTCAGCGCCGACAAGCAACGGGAGCCGCCCCTCAACAACCGGAATCATCGCCTGAAGGTCGAGACGACTCGCTGAATACTCGCGCGTCTCAGCACGTTCGTAAGCGGCGCGATTCCGCATGAAGGCGCGGGTGTCTTCAATCAGCTCGCGAAGTCTGTTGAGAAGCTCACCGCGCGCGCCGGTTCCGGCTGATTGATTGTCCGAGACCTGTGCAACCATCGCAATCGGTGATTTCAACAGCATGTCAGTCGGCATTCCCTCGACGAGACTCAGGAATGCTGCCTGTCCCGCAACGAGCTTTCCTCCGCCACCGGGAATGATCACAACGTTCGTCACGCCTTCGCGCCGGGCGGGCGCGATGAGAACGGATTGAGTGTTCAAGCCCTCCCAAGCCGTGAACGAAGCGGCAATGTGATCGTGTCCGACCGCTGACGCATTGCGCGTATCCTGAACCTGTCCAATCTCGACCAGACCAAGCTGCGTTCCGGCGTTGATGAGGCCCGGCGTCACCCACTTTCCACTCGCATCGATGCGCTGCGCTCCCGCTGGGATCGTTACGCTGGATCCAACAGCAACGATTTTTCCATCGCGAATGAGAACGGTCGCGTTCTCGATTGGAGCGCTGCTCACCGGATAAACCTTTCCCCCGGTGATGGCAATTGTTTGCGCGCCCGCGGGCACAGCGACAATCATCGCCACAAGCGCTGCTGAAATTCTATTCATTGTCGTATTCATCATCTCATCATCCCCGGAGTGCGTACAAAGCCAAGCTCGAAGTCGGTGCGCCACTGCTCCTTCGGATCCGTTCGATCGTACATGAGTGCGCCGTCGACCCAGACTTTCTCGGGCTTCGAATAAACGCTGAACGGATCGGCTGACCAGAGAACGATGTCACCGTTCTTTCCCACTGCGAGTGAGCCGATCTTGTCGTCGAGTCCCAGCTGCCACGCAGCGTTGATCGTGATCCACTTGATGGCTTCATCCTCGGAAATGTTGATTCCTGCGTCGCGGCCTGCAGCAATGGCCTTCGCTGCCTCCTGGTTCAGACGCTGCGATCCTGACGGATCATCCGAGTGAACAGCGACTATCGCTCCCGATTTTGCGACGATCGCAATGTTCGCCTTGATACCATCGATTGCTTCCATCTTGAATGCGCCCCAGTCTGCCCACAGCGAAGCGCCGATCGAATCGCGGGCAAGCATATCGCCGATCTTGTACGCCTCGACGCCGTGGTGGAACGCGCGAACCTTGTATCCAAACTCCTTCGCGATATCGATCATCTGCGCCATCTCGTCTGCACGATAGCAGTGGTTGTGCACGAGGATGTTGCCGCGCAGCACTTCGGCGAGGGTCTCGTTGCCGAGGTCGCGTGCTGGCGGATCGCCCTTGTGATCCTTGTTCCACTTGTCCCACCGCCGGCGATATGCTTCTGCATTGATCCATGCCGCGCGATATCCGGCAACGTTGCCCATGCGCGTCGAAGGCCCGCGGTTTTGATACACGCGCTTTGGATTTTCGCCGCACGCCATCTTCAACCCGTATTTCGCGCCGGGGAATTTCATCGCCTGAACCGTGCGCGCCGGAACGACTTTGAGAACGACGCTGCGGCCGCCGATGAGATTCGCTGATCCAGGCAGCACCTGAAGCGTCGTCACGCCGCCCGCAAGATTGCGGGGAAATTGCGGATCCTGCGGCCAGACAGAATGTTCTGCCCACACGTTCGCGGTTACGGGATTCGTTGCTTCGTTCCCGTCGCTCAACGCCTGCACACCAGGCGCAGCGTAGACGCCGAGGTGCGAGTGCGTGTCGATGAGGCCGGGCGTTACATACTTCCCGTTGCCATCGATGACTGTCGCGCCAGTGGGAACGGTGATGTTCGCGCCGACAGCGATGATCTTTCCATCAGCGATCGCGATCGATCCGTTGCGGATCATCGGGCCTGTCGCTGTCATCAGGTTTACGTTTCTGATTACAACCGGCGCAGATGCAGTGCGAACGTACGTGCTTGGAAACGGATCCGCATTTGGAGTCGAAACACCTCCAGGTCCGGTAGCGGCGGCAGCGGAGTCGGTCTTGGCGGGCGTGGGAGCCTGACTTTTCTTCGTCGGCGCACACGCCGCAGCGACCATCAGGCCTGCTATCAGCAAATGACTTTTCATGTTGTTTAGTGCTCCTCCTTAGGGCACATGACGGTAGGACGCGGAAAACTTAGCTGTCGCCGGAATTGTTTGCAGGATGCACGTGCTCGTTCCTCTCTTCCTCCATCTCGCTTCGCCAGTCGAGATACGCATCCACATTGTCGGTACAGATGCCGTCGACTCCAAGTGCTGCGAGTCGCTCCCATGTAGTGGCCGTGTTCGCAGTCCACACGATCAACTGGCCGCCCGATGCATGCACGTCAGCGACGAGACGGGCATCAACGAAGTCAGCGTGCTGCCATAAATCCGTCGCGCCTGCATCCCGCATTGCGGCGCGGGAGTCAATTGGATACGCAACCTGAAGAATCCCGGTACGAACAGAGGGAAGAATCTCCAGCATTCGCTTCACGATTCGATGATCGAACGAATGAACAGAATAATTCTCGTAAAGATCGGAATGCCGCCTGAGACAGCGAGCGACATCGTTCTCGATTCCGGATGGCTTGATCTCGATGAAAAGCTTGGCGCGCGATTTCA